>NZ_JAPDDT010000001.1:300000-600000 GCF_025950235.1 Luteolibacter arcticus
ATCTCGCTGCAGGACCGCCTCCCGCCTGGCGAGAAACCCGAAGATGGCGCTGGCGACCGCCAGCAGGGTCAGTGCGGCCATGCCGATCGCGATATAGAGCCGGCGGCGCGACTGGAGGGCGGCGGCGGCCAGCTTCTCCCGTTCCGCGGCGAGTTCGCGCTCTTGTTCTTCCTTCCTCCACCGCTCCTGGCGTTCGTTGCGCGACTCTAGGATCAGGGGGATCAGGACATCGTGGGTGATCTCCAGCAAGCTGCTACCGCGCTGCTCTTCGGCGGAGAGCAAACGACGCCCGATCAGTTCGTCGAAGACTCCCGAGGGATCCAGGACGCCGGCTTTCCTCAGTTGATGCTCCGCGGCTTCGCGTGCGACGGGATGGCGATGACCGGTCTCGGAGATCATTCCGTCTTCCACGAAGGCGCGTACCTTTTCGCGGTCCGACACGGGAATCGACGCGAAGCACTCCAGATAGAACTGTTGCAGGATGTGGGTGCTGCGAAGCTCGACATCGGCAATGCTGATTTCGGGCAGGGGATTCTCTTCGGCCAGCCGCGTCGAGTTGAGTTGCTCGCACAACAAGCTGAGCAACGAAGGCACGGCCTGGATCTCCTGCAACGGTGTGTCCGGTGCCAATTGGGCGACCCGCCTTACGATCGCTTCGGCTGCTTTCCGCGGAATGATCGGCGGTTGATCGGGACGCTTGGTGCCCGGTTTGAAGACCGCCTCGACGGCCTGTGGTCCGGAGAGAAGCTGGAGTTCCACCCGGTGCTCCATGATCGACGGCATCGCCCGCCGCCAGCGCTCGAGATGGGCCAGAAAATCATCCCGCAACGCGAGCACGCAACGAACGGGACGAGCGTCGAAATGGAATTGGGACAGGATCGCCCGCCGTTCCTCCGCGGCGCCCGATTCGAGCATCGCCCGCAAGGCGGCAGGAGGCCGGTTTTCAATCAGGTCCGAGAGCTGCTCGAGGAAGTCCTGGGCATGTGCACGAGCGCGCGCGTCCGCTTCCTTGTCGTGGGTCTCGCGGTCTTCGCCGCGCGTGAAGATTTCCTCGAACTGGTCGAGGACAAGCACGGGCCGCGCCGTGGCTTCGCTGTCGCTACCGGGCTCTTGAAACCAAGGCTGCGTGAGATCGTGGAAAAACTCCCAGAGCGTGGGGGGGCGGTCTGCAGGTCTGAGCTTCGCGCCGGGATGTCGTGCGAGGATCTCGGCGATGACATCGTCCACCAGCGGGCGTTCGGCCAAGGCCTCGTAGCAACGCCGCATCATCGTGACGGCGAATCCGACTTCTTCCAAGGTGGGGATCAAGCCCGCCCCTAACAGCGATGATTTTCCGTAGCCCGAAACTCCATACAGGATGACCAGCGGGGTCCGCCGGACCCGGTCGGCGAGATGGCGGATCTCTTCCTCACGGCCATAAAAGTAGTCCCGGTCTGCCGCCGTGAAATGGGCGAGGCCCAGCCACGGGCGGTCCGGCGTAGCGCCGGCAGGGGTGGTGATCGTGTCGGCCATCGGAGGTCAGGAGGAGGAGGGCGGGTAAAGATCGCGCTGAAGTTTGAAGAGCCGTTGGCAGACTTCATCGCTGATGACTCCCTCGGGGGCGCGCTCGAGGTCGATGCGGTTGAACTGACGCGGTTCGTGGCGCAGCGGCACGGGAGTCTCGTCGATCACGATCGGAAAGTAGAACGGCCGTGCTTCGGGCATGTTGAGTGCCCGGGTGGCGGCCCAGTTGCGCTCCTTGTGGAAGTAGGCCTCGGCCCGTCCCTCGGTCGTCTTGGAGATGACGGAGACAAAGAATCCGCAATGCTTCATGACCGCGTCCTCCAGCTCGTGCTCGAAGTGGTCGCCGCACGTCAGGCGCTGGGTGTCCAGCCACACGAGGCAGCCGGCGGCGTGCAAGCGGTCCACCAACTGGAATGCGGCGGGCGAATCCATGTGGGCGTAGCTGATGAACACCGCGCCGTTCGGGATGCCCGGCTCCATCTGCGGGATGGGCACGTCGGTGCCTTTGATCACACCCGCGCTGAGCGGTGGCTCCTGATCCAAGGCCAGATCGCAAAACTGCCGGACGAAATCGAGCGGATCGACGGGCATTACCGAGATGTCCCCGCGCATGCTGTCATAGAAGAAGACGGCTTCCTTCTGGGTGCCCGGGTGATCCGGGCCGTCCGGAGTGGGATCGGCCACGAACAGATCCGCTTCCGCCTCTTCATTCAGCGGGCGCTGGCGGATGGCCCGAAGGAGGAAGCGCACCAGCCAGTCCGAACAATCCGTCCCCATGAAGAGCAGGTTGTTGTTGGCAAGGGTTCCGCCCAAGTTGCTCAGACTCGGGATCTGCATGTTGAGCTTCAAAACAAACTCCACTGCATCCGCATCCCACAGATGGAAGCCCGGCTTGGACGAGACCTTGCCAAAGAGGTATCCGAGAAAGGTGCCCACCTTCTCCAGATCGGGGAGATCCTCCGCCTTGTCCTTCAAATTGAAGCACCAGGCGCGCGTCACTTCCCAGCCGTTGCCGCGCACCTCGTTGAGCGCCCGCAGAAACAAGGGGTCGAAGCCGAGCGTGAAAAACTGGCGGCACTGGGCCAGGGACGCCAGCCGCTTGAGCGTCGGGCCGGGTTTGAGGGCCGGATCCCGCAGCAACTCATCCACCTCGTAGCAAACGTCCTTCACCTTGCTGCCGGTCCGGAGCGCTTCGCACACCAGGTGATGCAGGTCGTTCGGCACCAAATTCAAGCCGAGCCGTTGCGCCGCTTCTTTCACCAGCCACGGGTAGAGCGGTTCGTCGTCGTCGCCGAAGGTGATGACGCCCGGTCCGATCACCGGGATCAGTGATCGCTCACGAAGATAACTTTCGATTTTGCGTTGGGTGTTCGCCGTGAGCATGATCAATGGGTTGTCGGAAGAGAGGAGTGGTTTGGTTCACGCTAGTATCTTCGGGTCGTCCGCTTCCGAGGGACGCCCATCACAAAATCCACTCATTCGGTTCCTTGGATCCGGAGGAACTTGCGACCGCCGGTGATGGTAAGGGTCGCCTTTTTCCGGACGTAACCGGATAGTGCGCCGCTCTGGTCGGAGTCGGTGGTGGGAACGGCCGCACTGGTGGGCCAAGGATCTTCCAACGTGGAACTTTCCTGCAGGACGTAGGTGCAGCCGCTCCTTTCGAACCAGCGGAGGGTAAGGACGGAGCCGGCACGCGTGAGCTGGCTGAGCGAGGGGGTGGGCGCGTTCGGCGATCCTCCGAAAAGGAACTCCTCGTAATTGGTGAAACCGTCGCCATCGGGATTGCCGGCGGGGAGAGCATTGGTCCCAGAGAGGCCGTGGGTGGTGGTGGCCCAGGTTTCGAAGGGACTGGCTGCACCGCCGCCCAGATAGGTGAGTTGGATCATGCGATTGTCAGCGGCGAGCTTTACGGCCCAGTTCGCGGGCCCGTTGGGTGTGAAGATATCAAACTCGTTCGCGTCGAAGTTGCTGATGGTGGCGGTAGAGACGGCGATGGTTAAGGTCTTGGCCGTGCCGTTGAAGTCGGCAGGAAGCGAGGGGATGGTAATTTCCACCGGGCTGCTGGTGGTCTGATTCAGGGTGATCGATGTGGCATTGAGGAGATCCCAATCCACGCCCGGTGTGGTTCCGGTCCAGCGGTCGATCTCGAAGCTGATCTTGGATCCGGCGGCCATGGTGACGCCTGCGGTTTGCAAGGCTCCCACCGATTGTCCGGGAGACAGCGTGCCGTTCACGATGACAGCTCGAGCGATGGAGCCCGATCCGCCGATGGTGGCGCTCCCGGAAACCGTGATGGTTCCACCGGTCCCGAGGGAGCCATTGACGAGGAAGGTGCCTCCACTGACGGCGGTGGTGCCGGTGTAGGACCCATTCCCATTCAGGGACAGGACGCTGTCTCCGGTCTTCGAGAGGTTGCGTGGCCCACCGGTTTCCACGATGTTGCTGGCGATGACAATGCGCCGGGTCTGGGCCCGGATGGTCGCGTTTCCCTCCAAGGTGATTCCTCCGGTCCAGGTTCCGGTTGCCGCGCCCTGATTGTGCAAGGTTCCGCCGCCTTCGAGGAACACAGGGGTCGCGATGGTACGGTAGCCGTAGGTGCCCGCTTTCGCGCCGCTCTTGATCCGGAGGGTTCCGCTGTCTCCGCCGAAAGCGTCATCGAAATCTTCGGCCCAGATCACACCGGGCGAAAGGACCACGATATCGATGTCGGACGCAGGAGCGCGGAACGCCATGCCATCGAAGCCTTCCCCCTCGCTGACAACGTCGGTTTTGACGGTTAGTGTGTGATGGTTTCCCTGGATGGTGCCGTGGCCCGCGAGATGGACGAAGCCGATGTCGTAGCGGCCCTTGCTACTGATCGTGGCGTCGCCGGCGAGGATCAGCGATTTGATTCCGGCGCTGCCTATGAGCCCTTCGCCGTTCGAATCGGCGTTCACGCTGTTCACGATCGCGCCGGCGGAGTCGGCGTCGCTGCCGGTGCCCGAGATGGTGTAGGTGTAGCCGCGGGCCGCGTTGTCGCCGGGCTTCTTGCCATTGATATTCACCTGGGCTCCGTCCTCCACCGTGATGCCGGAGCTGTGGCCGAAGGCGCCGTCGGATCCCATGACGAGCAAGCCATTCCTGACACGGATGCTGCCGGTGTAGTCTTGGGCGGATCCCCCACCGAGGGTGACCTTTCCGTTGCCGGTTTTATCGATGGATGCTCCCCCGGAAATCGTGCCGGAACCACTCAGCGTGTAGTCGTCGGTGGAGGTGTTGGAGAAGGTGATGACGCCCGGCATAAGCCTGCCGGACAAAGTTATGGTAAGGTCGCCTTTGTTGGGGAAGGTGACGGCATCGAGGTGGAAGAATTTGGTGGAGCTGCCGGTCCAGTTCGCCGAGCTGTTCGCATTCCAAGTACCACTCGACGTTGTGTTCCATGAGACGGCGCCCGGCGCGACGGTGACCCGAATTTCGCCGGGCGTGGCGAAACTCAGGCTCGCTCCCCGGTAGTTTGCCGCTCCTTCCGCGAGATCGATGTCACCGGCTCCGCCTGTGAGTGAGGCATACTTGAGGACGGGGAAGGTGGTGAGTCCGGTCGGGACGGTCGCGAGCACGATTTCGTTGTCGTTGCTGAGTATGAGCTGATCACCCACGCCATTTCCAAGCGCGGCCGGGGTCGAAGGGTCCGCCCAGATCGTGACACCGGCCAGATCGATATCTCCGCCGACCGTTGGCTCCCCCATGAGTTTCGTGCCAGGGTTCGCGAAAAGCGTACCGGTGAGAGTCGAGCGCAGGGCGAGGGTCCCCCCGGTGAGTGTGGCGTCACCGCTGACCAGGCCGTTGGCGATCAAGATCCCGTTGTTGGTCGAAAGACTCCCGCCGAATGCACCGTCCAGGCGGACCGCCGTGACATTGGTGTTCGCGATGCTTCCGGTGAAACCGCCGTTGGCACCCGTGAGCGTAAGAGGGTGATCTCCGGATATGCTGACGGTTTCCGTTCCGCTCCAAGTCCCTGAAAGCTCAAGGTTGGAATCAACGGTCAGCAGGTGACTGTTGTCCAGCCAGGCAATGTTCGAAGCGATGACGGTCGCGCGGGCATCGCCGGAGTCGTGTGTCCATGACGAGCTGTCGCGCATCACGATGGGGCGGTTGAAATTGCCCATTACCCCCGAATTGACGACTGTGAAGAGTTTTGAAGAGCCCTGCATCTCGATGGTGCCGGGCCCGCCGACATCCAGCGGCAACGACGAGCCGGCATTGAATTTGATGGATCCGGTGGTGCCGACGATGTCGCCGATGCCGCTCACTGCCACGCCGATGAAGGAGAGTTGGCCGGAGCCCTGCTTGAGAATGTCCTTCTCGAGCACCACACTGCCTTGGTCCAGTTGATCGTTGATCGGCAGGAAGCCCACCCCGCTATCGTTGAGGACGGTGCCCGCGCTGCCGCCGATGTTCCATATCTGGTCAACTCCGCCGATCACATGGTTGCCTTGGATACGGAAAGGGAGAGGAACCCCTGTGGTGAAACTGCCTGATGCCGTCAGACCGCCATTATAGGTCAGGACACGGTTCTTTCCTGTCTGGATGACGAATGCGCTCGTCCGCGTGCCACTGGTGCCGAAGGTGAGTAGTCCAATCGAGTGGGAAGCTTCAAGGTTCAGGTTGTTGCCAGTCGAATCGGCAATCTTGATGGCTCCGCCGTTGGGCGGGACAACGTTGGCCTGCCAGTTTCCTGGAGTGGACCAGTGGCGATCATCGGAGCCATCCCACGTCGATTGTCCGAACGAGACGCAGGGGGTGGACAAGCTGGCGTACAGCAGGAATAGACTATTCCTGCCTGCAATGAGCCGGAAGTTCATGAGCCGGGGGAGGGTTGGAGGTTGAACCAATTTAAAAATCTTAGATTGGTTTTATCAGTAGTGCGATGCACCGATGCAATCCGTCAAGATGGGAATAGTTAGAATGTATTAGCTTATCATTGGTTTAAAATTGATTGCTTGTCTTGATTGTCGCTCGGTGGGGAGGCGGGATGTTAGCCCGCGGTGCGTCCGGCGAGGCTTCCGGCGTTTCCGGCCGGCCGCGTCTAACGCTGGTAGAATCGCCGCGTTTTCCGCGTAAGATCCCCACGTGAAAAAGTTCTTCGCCCTGCTTTTCGCCCTCCTCTCGGGTTTCTATGTGTTCTTCGGTTCATGGGTTCCGGATCCACTGCCGTTCCTCGACGAGGCGACCGCATTGCTGATTTTTGTGAAGTCGATGGGCGTACTGGGCGTCGATTTGACGAGGTTCATCCCGTTTCTTGGAAAGAAATCGAAGGCCGAGGGTAAAACCAGTGGGCCGGTTGTTGATGTTTGAATTTTCCGGATTTCCTGCGCAATAGCCCGCCGCGACCCGCCGTAAAGCACCCGCCCATGACCGATCCTGATACCCAAAAATCCACCCTCACCGGCCCGATCTTCCTGACTATCTGTGGGTTGCTGGTGATCGCCGCCTTGGCCTCCGTGCCGTTTTTGGCAGGTGCACCGCCTGAGAACGGCCTGCCGGATCTGGCCAAATTCATCGGGCGCTTTCACCCGGTTTTCCTGCACCTGCCGATCGGCATGCTGCTGCTGGTGCTGGTGCTGGAGATCGGTCACTTCATCCCGCGCAACCGAGCTGGCTACTCGACCCGCATGGCGATGTTCTTCGCCGCGGCTTCGTCCGTGGTCGCGACCATTCTGGGACTGCTGCTCTACTACGGCATGGGCAACTACCGCGACGAAGTGGCCGAACGCCACCTTTACGGCGGGCTGATCTTTTCCTGCGGCATGGTCGCCGCCTTCCTGGTCAAGGTGTGGGTCGATCTCGCTGCGGGCAAGGGCACCTGGCTCTACTGGACCCTGCTGCTTGGCAGCACCGGTGTGATGGGCTTTGTCAGCCACGATGGTGGCTCGCTGACCCACGGCGACGACTATCTGACGACCTATGCTCCGAATCCGGTCCGCAAGGTGATGGGTCTGCCGGAGAAAGAGGAGAAGAAGGGCAAGTCCGAGAGCACGGAGCTGGCTGCGGCTCCCGGTGAGAAGAAACCTGTGGGTTCCAAGGCCACCGCGGTCCAGACCTCCGGTGATCCGGTGGTTTACGCGAATATCATCACCCCGATCCTCGAGCAAAAGTGCTACGGCTGCCATAGCGCCGACCAGAAGGTGAAGGGGAAGTACCGCATGGAGGAGTATGACCTCCTCCTCAAAGGGGGCTCGGAAGGCGATGGCATCATTCCCGGCAAGTCCGCGGAGAGCAATGTGGTCGTCCGCCTCGAACTGCCGATGGACGAGGAGGAGCACATGCCGCCTCCGGACAAGAAGGACATCCAACTCGGGCCGCACGAAGTCGCGCTCATCAAGTGGTGGATCGATAGCGGCGCCTCGAAGGATGCGAAGCTGTCCGAGCTGAAGCCGTCCGACGAGATCAAGTCGGCGATCGCGAAACTGGTGCCCCCCGAAGCACTGGCGGAGAAGAAGGCCGCCGCCGAGCAGGAGGTCAAACAGGAGGCCAAAAAGCGCGAGTCGGTGAAAGCCGACGTCGAGCGGCTGCGCAAGGAGTTCCCGGCCGCGCTCAATTTCGAATCGCAGGCATCCAGCGGTCTCGTCTTCACCGCGGTCAGCATGCGCAAGGAATTCGGCGATGATGACTTGGCCAAGCTCCAGTCGGTGATGCCGGCCATGGTGTCGCTCGACCTTTCGTCCAGCACCGTGACCGACAATGGCGCGAAGATCCTCGCCAATGCCGCCGAGCTGAAGTCGCTGCGTCTTTCCGAGACGACGGTCACCGATGCCGCGCTTGAAGCGCTGGTGAAGCTGCCCAAGCTGGAGTCGCTCAATCTTTATGGCACCCAGGTGACCAATGAAGGGATCCTCAAGCTGGCCGAGCTGAAGAATCTCAAGAAGCTCTACCTGTGGCAGACCAAGGTCGATGCCGCCGGCGTCCAAGCGTTCAAGGCGAAGCTGCCGGGCTGCGAGGTCATCATGGGGCTTTGAGGAGTTCCAGTTAGATTGGAAATTTCAAGTGCAGGGAGGCAGCCGTTGGGCTGCCTCCTTTGTTTCCCAGGTGGCGCTTTCGCCCTGCCCATGAAGCGCCCAGGTCTTTGGGACCGTGGCCTCCGACCACTGGTGCGGGCTCCACATGGTGGAGTGGGATGACTCACGGTTGCTTCTTCCGCTTCCTCAGATCATCCCTGCCAGATCCTCCTCGCCGATAACTTTCACGCCGAGTTTCTCGGCCTTGTCGCGCTTGGAGCCGCCGCCTTCGCCGGAGAGCAGGTAGTCGGTCTTGGCGGAGATGGAGCCGGAAACTTTCGCGCCTTTGGATTCGAGGAAACGCTTCATCTCATCTCGGTCCATGGAAAGGGTGCCGGTGATCACGAAGGTCTTGCCGGTCAGCGGCAGGGCTGAGAGATCGGCCTCGGCTGGCTTCGGTGCGTAACTGCCGGATGCTGGGTGAATGCCGAGTTCCTCCATCTTCTCGATCACGTGCTTGCCGGCTTCCGACGCGAAGAACGAGGTCACGCTTTCCGCGACCGCGGCACCGGCGTCCGGGGAGAGACGATAGGGGGCAAGTTCCTTGGCTCCTTCATCGATCCTCGCCTTGAGCTCGTCGTGTTGCTGCTGGCGTGCCTGCTTCTCTTCATCGTTTGCCGGCGGGAGTTCCTTGTTCTTCGGCGACACGATCTTCCGTTCCGCTTCCCATCGCGAGATGTCGGCGACCTTTTGCAGGATCGGACTGGAAGCCACCGACACGAGGTCTGCGTGCAAACGGGCAAGTTCCTTCGAGGCGGACTCCCCGACCTGGCGGATGCCCATGGCGTAGAGCCAGCGATTGAGCGGTTTGTCCTTCGCGTGCTGCAGCGCTTCGACGACCTTGGCTGCGTTCTTCTCGCCGAAGCGCCGTGGCTCGTCGTCCGTGCCGAGGTTGAGGTTGGCGAGCTGCTCCGCTTGCAGGGTGAACAGGTCGAGGGGGGTGCGGCAGAAGCCTCGATTGACTAGGGCGTCCGCCACGGTACCGCCGACTCCCTCGATATCGAGCGCCTTGCGGGAGGAGAACTGCTTGATCTTCGACGTCGCCTGGGCCGGACATTCGAAGTTCGAGCAGCGCCATGCGACGAAGCCCTCTTCCTTCGCCACCGGGCCGCCGCAGGACGGGCACTTGCCGCCGATGTGATCGAGCAGCGAGAAGGGCTTGGAGTCAGGCAAGCGCTTTTCAGTGACTACCCGAACCACGGCTGGAATGATCTCGCCGGCTTTCTCGATGACCACGGTGTCGCCGAGGCGGATGTCCTTGCGCTGGATCTCCTCCTCATTGTGCAGGGTGGCGCGGGAAACGGTGGTGCCGGAAACGAAGACCGGCTCCAGTTCGGCCACGGGCGTGAGCACGCCGGTGCGACCGACTTGGACGGTGATGTCCTTGAGCAGGGTTTCCTTCTGTTCCGGGAGGAACTTGTAGGCAGCGGCCCAGCGCGGTGCACGGGAAGTGTAGCCGAGGCGCTCACGCTCGGCGCGGGACAGGACTTTCACCACTGCTCCATCGGTGCCGTAGCCGAGATCGTGGCGCTCGATGTCGATCCTGCGGACAGCCTCTAACAGATCGTCCAGCGACTCCGCGATCCGCACCGGGTGATTGCGTGGGATGCCGATGGCATCGAGCAAGGCATGGAAGTCGTGCTCGGTGGGAAGTTCCGGGCCATCGTAGGCCCCGAGCCCGTGGGCCAGGAAGGCGAGGGGACGGTTCGCCACCATCTTGGGATCGAGCTGCTTGAGCGTGCCGGCAGTGGCGTTGCGTGGATTGACGAACGTCGGCAACCCTGCCTCGTCACGCTCCGCATTCATCGCGGCGAAGGCTTCATTCGGCATGAAGATCTCGCCGCGGACTTCGAGCAGCGACGGGATGGCAGCGGGTGAAGTGGAAGTCACCGGGGAAATGCCCGTGTTGCCTTCGTGCAGGATTTGAAGATCGATGGGAACGAGTTCTCCGTCTGCCGTCTTGATCAGGTTGCCCGTGTGGGCGTCGGCGACCTCCGTGCCGGTGGCATCGTTGATCCAGCGATTGTGACCGATGGAACGATAGCCATGGGTCTGGAACCACGCAGCGACTTCGTCCAGGTTCGGCTCGTCACCTTTCACGAAAGGCTGCGAAATGACGAACGCGGGACCCTTGTGGGTCTCCAACACGCCGTGGAAGCAAATATCGTCGGCGAAGAGCCGGTTCGAGGCACCGATGTTCTTCAGGTAGGCTTTTGCGCCCTGGGCTCCGAAATTCGGAGGAAGCGTGAACTTGATTACGCGGTTCGACGATTCGACGGCGAAGACGGTGTGTTCGGACTGACCACCCAGCTTCTTCCAGTCGCCTACGAGCGCGAGGAGCTTGCCGGGGTCGATGAGCCTTCCAGCCTTAGTTCCCCATTCAAGAATGGATTCGGCTTCACGTCGGAGCCGTTCCGGAAGATCTGCTCCATCATCTGACGCGAGGTCATCCGCGAGCTTGCGGCCGAGGCTTTCTTCCGGGCCGTCTTCAGGCGTTGCGCGAGCAACTGTGCTTGAACCGCTGCGTCCATGGGGAGGATGGTAAAAGAGGAGTTCGTCCAAGTCAACGTCCTGCCCGGCCGCCGATGCGCCTCCAAAGACCAGAGGCAGCCTGCGGATCGTCCGCACGTTGTTCGTGATGTCATCTCCGGTGGTGCCGTCGCCGCGGGTGGCGGCGTAGGCGAGCTTGCCGTCGCGATAGACCAGTGACACGGCCACGCCGTCGATCTTCGGCTCCACGGTCACAGCGACGTGTTCGCGGCCGAGGTTCTTCTGGAGCCTGCGGTAAAAGTCGATCAGTTCGGCTTCTGCCACGAAGTCCGCCGGTGGTTCGTCGGGTGCCTTGATCTCGAAGACGTCGTCGATGCTGAGCATCGGCACGAGGTGGCGGACCTGCTGGAAGCTATCGAGCGGGGCGCCGCCGACGCGACGGGTGGGGGAGTTGTCGTCGGCGAAATCGGGATGCTTGGCTTCGAGGGCTTCCAGCTCGCGGAACAGCTTGTCGTAGTCGGCATCGGAGATCTCCGGAGCGGCATCGAGGTAGTAGAGCCGGTTGTGGCGCTCGAGTTCGGTGCGGAGTTCGCGGATGCGGTCTTCCGGTGCGGTCGGGTCGAAAAGGTCGTCCATGGACGGCAGAAAGCTCACTCGATCTTTCCCGCGGGGGGAAGCGGGAAGATGTCCCGTTCAAGTAGCGGAAAGCACATTCACTTCGACATCGGCCCGGCGAGCATGTCATCCAGCGGATGATCGCCGAGCGCCCATTCGTCGGAAAGCACGCGGGTGATCTCGAACTGGCGGCGGTCGCCGCTACCGGCGTGCCGGATCATGAGCGTCATCCGCTGGAGCCCGCCTTGAGACCGGCGTTCGGCCCGGTTCATGGTGCTCACCATGGCGGCGTACTGGGGAGTGCCGCGTGCGACGTAGCCAAAGATCAGGGTCTCGTGGTCGGGAGAAGGCATGGAAAAGCAGGCCCACGATTTCTCGTCCTGATAGATGCCATTGTAGTAGTTGTCCGGGAGGACCTGGACGCGGACGGTGGCCTCGCCCGCCCTGCCGGCGAGGATCTTGTCCCAGGACGGGTGGACGTAACGGGCGAAGCCGTCGAAATCCACGCGCCACTGCTTGTCGGCATCCGGCGAGAGGAAGGCGAGACGGTTCCGTCCGGTTTCGAAGGTGACGAGGACGGTCTCCAGCCGCAGGGAGCGGCAGTCGATCGGTCGCAAGTAGCGGACGGAGCGGACCTTGCCATCTTCGGATTCCAGCGAAGCCAGCCTCGCGACAATCTGGTCGGGACGCAGGCTGCTGCCACGAATCAGCGGATCGAGTTCCTTTGGGTTGCGCACGGCCAGCAGGGTGGTGACGGTCTTTTCCAGCTCCTCAGGCGGGGGAGCCGGCACATTGTGGACCATGGTCGGGCTGCCAAAGTTGATGGCTTTTGCTTCGTGGGAGCCGCCGCCACCGCGGAACCACCAGAGCAGGGCCGCGGCAGCGGTGGCACCCATGAACATGCAGGTGCAGCCGAAGAAGAAGATCGCCGCAGCGGTCACGTAGCGGACCGGTAGGCGCGAGTCCGCGTTCTTGATCAGGCGGTGGACCTGGCCCATCGTCGGCGCGGCGCCGATGCCGGTCTCGCGGGCGTTCTTGCGCTTGGCCTTTTGAAAGCCCAGACCGTTCCTCATCCGCGACAGGGACCACGGGCGATTGGCACCCGCCCTGGCTTTTACCTTTTGTACGCCGAGTCCGTCGCGAGGGGGCTTGTGGCTCATGTGGGAGGAGGAGGTCGGTCTAGCGCGGATACACCGTGATCCGGTAGGGATCATAGCGGTCATCCGGGCGGAAGAGCCAGCCCGGATTGCGATTCACCACCTCGTAGCCGGTCAGCATGAATTCCGGCAGGAACTGGTTGCTGTTCGGGTCGTAAGCTTCCTTGCCGGTGAAGTAACCGTTGAGGCGGTACTCGTAATTCTGGTCGTAGCCGTAGCGCTGGCCGTCCGGGCCATTCTCCGGCAGGCGGTCGGGCTGGCGCTTCTTGTCCTCTCGGACAATGACCAGCTTCGCCTTGTCCCAGCCCTGGCGGGGACGTTTCACGTAGCCCCAGAAGCGGGTCTTCTGGATGTAGTAGCGGCGCCCGTAGAAGAAGTCTCCGGTGGGTTCGCTGGCGACCGCCGCGCGGCGCTCCTCAACGGTCGGGCCACCCATGTTGCCGCCACCCATGGCTCCGCCACACTGGCAGAGCACCACCGCTCCGAGAACCGTCAGTCCGCGTGAAATCCACCTCATGGGCGGGGAGGCTAGGGAGCCGGTGGTATTCTCCGCAAGCGCCAATCCCGCGGCGAAGAGCCCACGCGTCCGGCCCGAAAACCGCTTGCAAATCCCTTGCCGGCTGGGTACCTCCGGCGCCCCCCCGGGAGAGAGAATATCTCCACCAAGAATCGAAACGCATGAAGTTGGCCAACCTGCTTACTCCCGAAAGAATCATCCTTGAGATGACCGCTGGGGAGCATTGGCCCGCCATCGTGGAGCTGATCGACCATCTTGTCTCCTGCTCGACGCTACCGGGTGAGATGCGCGAGGAGATCCTGGCCGCCCTGAAAATTCGCGAGGAGCAGGTCAGTACCGGTGTCGGCTACGGCGTCGCCATCCCGCACGCGTTTTCCGAGAAGCTCGACAAGGTGATCACCATCTTCGGGCGTTCGAACAGAGGCATCGATTTCGAGTCGCTGGACGGCAAGCCGGTCCACTTCGTGATCCTCTTTCTGGTGCCGAAGAAGGACTACCACCTGCACCTGCAGACCTTGGCGGCGATCGCGAAGATGTTCACGAATGCCGAGATCCGACGACGACTCGGCGAGGCCGGCTGCCATCAGGAGATCCTCGACATCTTCGCCGGCAAGCCGCCCAAGGCCGCTGGCATGGCGTGATCGAGGCCTCGGCTTAGAGGAAGGAACCGCCAAGACGCCAAGTGCGGCAAGTTTCAGCGACGATGCTGGTGCCGGGGGACATCGTTCCCTTCTTCCTTTCGTCTGTTTCGCTCGTTTCGTTGTCACCCGTTTCCCAATGACCTCCTTCCCAATCACTCTGCACTTGGCGTCCTTGGCGTCTTGGCGGTGAATCCCTCTCTCTTTCTTTCCCATGACCCTGATCCAGGACCTTGAATCTCGCCTGTCCGCCGCCCTCCAGCAGGTGCTCGGTGAAACCGTCGACGCGCCAGTCGTAGCCGCCACCGACCTGCGTTTCGGCGACTATCAAAGCAATGCCGCCATGGCGCTCGCCAAGCAACGCAAGGCCAACCCGCGCGCGCTGGCCCAGCAGGTGATCGATGCCCTTGATCTCGGCGACCTTGGCAGCGCGGACATCGCCGGTCCTGGCTTCATCAATTTCAAGATCAGCCCGGCGACCTTTGCGACGCGCGCGCAAGCCCAGCTCGCGGATGCGAGGCTCGGTGTGCCGGACATTGGTGCAGGGCGCACGGTGGTCGTCGATTTCTCGGCGCCCAACGTGGCCAAACCGATGCACGTTGGCCACATCCGCTCGACCATCATCGGCGACTCGCTGGCGCGCATTTCCCGTTTCCTCGGGTTCAAGGTGATCACCGACAACCACATCGGCGACTGGGGTACGCAGTTCGGCATGATCCTGCACGGCTGGAAGACCTTGCTCAATGAGGACGCGCTCGCCGTCGATCCGATCGCCGAGCTGCTGCGCATTTACCGCGACGTCAATGCGACCAAGGAACAGCCCGGCGTGCTCGACACCTGCAAGGCCGAGCTGGTGAAGCTCCAGGCCGGTGATTCCGAAAACCTCGCCATCTGGCAGCGCTGCATCGATGTCTCGAAGGCAGGCCTTCAGAAGATCTACGACCGGCTCGACATCACCTTCGACCACTGGCTCGGCGAGAGCTACTTCAATGACCGCCTCGCCAGCCTCGTCGATGAGTTCCTGGACAAGGGCCTCGCCCGGGTCAGCGAGGGCGCGGTCTGCATCTTCTCCGATGAGACCAAGCCTCCGGAGCAGGATCCCTTCAAGGTCCACCGCGAGGAAGGCTGGACCGACAATCCCTCGATCATCCGCAAGGCCGACGGTGGCTTCCTCTACGCTACCACCGATCTCGCGACGCTCGAATATCGCGTGGACGAGTGGAAGGCGGACGAGATCTGGTATGTCGTCGGCGTTCCGCAGCAGCTCCACTTCCGCCAGATCTTCGAAGCTGCCCATCGCTGGAGGAAGAAGGGCGAGTTCCGCCATATCGCCTTCGGCTCGATTCTCGGTGAAGACCGCAAGCTGATGCGGACCCGGTCCGGTGAAAACGTCGGCCTCATCGAGGTGCTCGGTGAAGCGGTCGAGCGCGCCGCCGCGGCCATCGCGGAGAAGAACCCGGATCTCACCGGTGACGAGGCGAAGGAGGTTTCAGAGATCGTCGGCATTGGCGCGGTGAAGTTCGCCGAACTCTCGCAGAACCGCCTGACCGACTACGTCTTCGCCTGGGACCGCATGCTTGCCCTGCAAGGCGACACGGCACCGTATCTCCAGAACAGCTTCGTTCGTATCCGCGCCATCTTCCGCAAGCTGGACGGGCCTTTTGATCCGTCCGGTGTCGCCCTACATCTTACCGAGGATGCCGAGGTTCATCTCGCGCGCTTGCTTGCCCGTTTCGGCGAGGTCCTGCCGCAGGTTCTCGACGACCACCGCCCGAACCTGCTCGCGAACTACTTGCTAGAGTTGGCCCGCGCTTTCCATTCGTTCTACGAAGCCTGTCCGGTCCTCAAGTCGGAGGAGCCCGTCCGCTCGAGTCGCCTTGCGCTGTGCGAGCTGACCAGCCGCGTGCTGAGCACCGGCCTCGGCCTGCTAGGCATCCGCTGTCCGGAGCGGATGTAAGCTGGCCCACCGGGTTGCACCCCCACCGGTAGTCGGAGACCCGGACTGTTTGCAGCTCTGCTGCGGGGAAGCACCTAGGTGGAGCCGATCCATCCCGGGAAGTCCGCACTTCGGGCACGCTGGCATGCCGTTCCGACCTGTGGCCTCTTCGTATCCACGAGCGGACAGGAGGTTGAGTCGTCTCAAAACGTCAGCAACGCCACCGGGATGTGTTTGGCGAAGAATCCGAAGTCTGGATCGGTGGAAAGGATTTGGTAGTTCCGCCGCGACGCATACGCGCAGATCAAGAAATCGATCGTGCTGCCCTGAATGCCTGCGGCCATGCAGGTGTTGAAGTGCGCGGCGGCGACTTCGTGATCCGCTGTCTCCATCTCGATTTCAGGAAAGGCACGCAACTGGGTGCGCAAACGCTCGAACTGATCGCCATGACGAATTCCGGATAGGAGTTCCTGCCGAACGAGTCCGAGCAATACCACCCTCCCGTCGTGAATCAGGTCCGTGAGGAGATCGACGTGCTTTGACACGACCGTTGCCCTCCGCCGGAAGGCCAACGACCACACTGACGTATCAACCACCACCTTCATCGGCGCTTTCGGGCCGACTTGTAGTCGTGGCCTTCTTCAAAGTCGATTTGACCGAAAAGCTTGATGACCTCCATCTGCTTTCTCCGCTGAACGTATTCGCGCAAGGCGTCTTCAACGGTGGCGCGCTTCGACGCGTGATTGCCGAGCTTCTGGGCTTCGGAAATCAGCTCCTCATCCAGTTGGATGTTGGTTGCCATGTGCAACGGTTCGCACAAACACGGGCTCGGGTCAATGCGGCTTTCTGCGCCGCCTTTGGCGCTTGGCAAGACAACGTATTCACATAGCGTTCCGGCCCCCGCTCCCAGCATGGAACCGCCTCGTCGCCAACTCCCGTTTTACGTCATCGGCCACAAGAATCCCGATACGGACGCCATTTGCTCCGCCATCGGCAACGCGGCCTTGCTGCGTGCGACTGGCGAGCCGAGTGCCGAGGCCGCCCGCTGCGGCGAGGTGCCGGCTCGCACTGCCTGGGTGCTGGAGAAGGCGGGCATCGAGACCCCGGCGTTGGTCACCGATGTCCGCACCTCCGCTGGGTTGATCTGCCGCCGCGACGTCGTCCAAGTGGCACCGAGCGACACCTTCCTGGTCGCCTACCGCCGGATGCTCGCCAGCGGGGTCCGCTGCGTGCCGGTGGTCGATGCCAATGGCGAGGTCGAAGGAATCCTGCGCTATCTCGATTTGCTCGAGCTACTCGTCCCCGGCGATGGCAGCGGCCTGCAAGTCCGCACCGTCAATGTCGCCCTCTCGAAAATCGCGACGACGCTGCAGGCGGAAAGCGTCGGGGCTGATATGCCGGAGGGAGACATGGAGGAGGAACTCATCCTGCTCGTCGGCGCTTCCTCGCAATCCACCGTCGAGCGACGCCTCAAAACGGCTGCCAAGGAAGGCAACGTCGGCCACTTCTTCGTCATCTGCGGCGATCGGCCGGTGGTGCAGCACTACGCGATTGAGAATGGCGCGCGCGCCCTGCTCGTCACCGGTGGCAATGGTATTGAGCCGGCCCTCCGCGATCTCGCCCGCAAGCGCGGCGTCATCATCCTGATGTGCTCGCAGGACACGGCGAGCTGCTCCACGCTGATCCGCTGCTCGCGCACCGTCCGCCACGTGATGGACAGCAACTTTGCTACCGTGCCCGCCGGGGAGCCGGTGTCGCGCCTTCGCAAGAGCCTCGCCAAGCTGGAGCAGGATCTTTTCCCGGTCCAAGGCGTCCATGGTGAAATGATCGGCGTGTTGTCGAAGTCCGACCTCATCGACCCGCCGCGCACCCGGCTGGCACTGGTCGATCACAACGAATTCGCCCAAGCCGTCACCGGCGTCGAGGAATGCGAGATCGTCGAGGTCATCGACCACCACCGCCTGGCCGGCGACCTAGTGTCGCGCGAGCCGATCCGTTTCCTCAACGAACCCGTCGGCTCGACCTCCACGCTGGTCGCCCGCAAGTTCCGCCATCGCTATCTGGAACCCGACAAGGGAACTGCACTGTGCCTTTGCGCCGGGATCATCGCCGACACGCTTTGCCTTACCTCGCCGACCACCGCCGAGCTGGATCATGAGATGCTCGGCTGGTTGAGCGAATTGGCGGGCATCGATCCCGCGACCTTCAAGGCGGAGTTCTTCGCCGTTGGCTCGCTGCTCGCGACCGGCACGCCGGATGCGATCCTCAATGCCGACCGCAAGGAGTTCGACGATGAGGGCGTGAAGGTCACCATTGCCCAGGTCGAGGAACTGGGTCTGGAAGCTTTCGAGCCGCGCCGCAAGGAGCTGGAGGAGGCTTTGAAAGCGCTCGCCGCCGACAATGGTTACGAACTGGCGGTGCTGGTCGTGACCGACATCGCCGAGCACCACAGCGTGGTCCTTGCCGCGGGTGATCCGCGCTTTGTTGCGAACCTGCCTTACGCCCGGATCGATGCGAGTCTGTACGACGCTCCTGGTGTGGTCAGTCGGAAGAAGCAGATTTTTCCGGCGGTTTGTCAGGCGCTGCGGAGGGCGGGGTGAGTTCGGGTTTCCGTAGGCGCATTGGTGACAATGCGGAGCACGGGAACTGCGTGCTTCGAGGGACCGCTCCGCACTTTCACAAGTGCGCCTACGCGAAGGGCGTTCCTTCTTAGCGTAGGCGCATTGGTGACAATGCGGAAGCACTTGGGCTGCTCGCATCAAGGGACCGTTCCGCGCTGTTACCAGCGCGCCTACGCGAAGCCGCTCGATTACTTCCCCAAGCCTTTTACGATCGCGGTCACGTTGTGGCGCATCATCGCTTCGTAGCTTTCCGCGGTGGAGCCGTCGGCGATGAGCGCATCGCCGAGCTTGATGCCGGTGTCCTTGGTGAGGGCCTCCAGGATCTTGGGATTCGACTCCTTCTCCGGGAAAATCGCGCCGACTTGGTGCTCCTTCAGTTCCGCCACCAGTGCGGCGAGCTTCTTCGGATCCGGCATCTGCTCGCGATTCATGCCCTGCACGGAGACCGGCTCGAAGCCGAAGTCCTTGCAGAAGTAGCCGAAGGCCGCGTGAGCGGTGGCGAGATGGCGCTTGTCCCGTGGAATGCGGGCGATTTCCTTGCGGGTCCAGCGTTCCAGCTCATCGAGCTTCGTGCGGTAGGCGGCCGCATTCTTGGCGTAGGACTCGGCGCCGGCCGGGTCGGCCTTGGCAAAGGTGTCCGCGGTGATCGTAGCTGCGCGGCGGAAGAGGTCGATGGAGTGCCACCAGTGCGGGTCGATTTCATGCTCGTGGTCATGACCCTCGTGATCGTGTCCTTCGTGGTCGCACTCGCCTTCGATTGAAGGCAGGTCCTTGCCAATCTCCACGACCTGCGCCTTGGTGCCGACGATGCCGCGCAGCGATTCCATGTAGCTTTCCATTCCCATCCCGGAGGCGAGGTAGAGCTTCGCGTCCCCGGCCTTCTGGAGGTCGGCCGCGACCGGCTCGAAATGATGGGGGTCGCTATTCTTGCCAATCAGGTCGACTACCTCGACCCGCTCGCCACCCACTTGCTTGGCGAGGTCGCCAATGAGGGGATGAAGGCTGGCGACCTTCAGCTCGGCGGCCACGAGGGGCAGCCGGAGGGACAAGGAAAGCAGTCCAATGAGCAGGGGCGTCGTGCGCATGGCCAAAATTCTGGCGAGGGGCTCTCCTTTCGCAAGAATTTTGCGATAGCGAATTGCGTCACTGTGAACAAGTCCCGATTTGAATCAAACGATCGTCAGAAATATTGCGTGAGATCCTTCTGATGGAGTTGCTGAGGCTTAGCGGATTGTACGATTGAATCGATCGTTGGAATCAAGCGATCGATTCACCGGTCTGTTGTGAACAACTGGTGAATAGCCGTGAATGGTGCATTTCCATTCACCTCTTCTCCTCGACCTTGATGTCCACATCTCCGGTCTTTTTGTCGCGCTCGATCTCGATCCCGCCACCGGGCGTTTTCACATCGAGGACCTTCTCCTTGCGGTCGCAACCCACGCTGGCGAGCAGGCTGGAGGCCGCAAAAAGGAGGCCAAGGGCTTTAATCGGATGTTTCATGGTAGTGGTGGTTGGGCTGCGGGGGCGATGAATGACGCCTCTGATGATGTTAGACCCGTTTCCTCGATCGCGCCAGTAGGTCGGTCGAATCCATGCCGGCGGCTTGGATTCGAGGCAAGTGCTCCCGGTTTGAACCGGATCAATAAGAATACGGCCCTCACACTCCGGCGTGTCCGGCTGAAGCCGGGACTACCTACATCAGAGACAAAGCTTCCCCGAGGGTTCGAATCTTCTTCCTTCGCGAGCCTGGGGTCTTGGCAGTGAGGCTGCCTATTTTCCCCACGCAAATGACGGGCGCGGTGAACCCTCGCGAATCCGCTCCCCATCGTTGACGGCGTCCGGTTTCCCCCCTGAAATGCGCGCCCCCGGCAGGGTCCGGGTATGTATATGGACTATTCGCAGAAAATCGCCCGTCAGATCGCCGGCATTCCCCGCTCGGGAATCCGCGATTTCTTCGAGCTTGTTCAAGGTCGTGAGGGAGTCATTTCCCTCGGCGTTGGTGAGCCCGACTTTACGACTCCTTGGCATATTCGCGAAGCCGCCATCTACGCCTTGGAGAAGGGCCACACTTCCTACACCTCCAATCTGGGCCTGCCCGCACTGCGCAAGTCCATCGCCCGCTACGTTTCGGATTTCTTCCACGTCCAGTATGATGCCCTGACCGAGGTGCTGGTCACCGTCGGGGTTTCAGAAGCCATCGACATCGCCCTGCGCGCCCTGATCAATCCGGGCGACGAGGTGATCTACCATGAGCCCTGCTACGTCTCGTATTCGCCGAGCATCGTAATGGCGTATGGCACCGCGGTGGGCGTCCACACGCGCAAGCGCGACGGCTTTTCACTCAAGCCCGAGGAGCTGGCCAAAGTCATCACCCCGAAGAGCCGGGTGCTGATGCTGAATTTCCCCACGAATCCGACTGGCGCGACCGCCAGCCGCGAGGATCTGGAAGGCATCGCCAAGCTCTGCATCGAGCACGACCTGTTCGTGCTGACCGATGAGATTTACAGCGAGCTGCGCTACGATGCTTCGGAGGAGCACGTCTCCATCGCCGCGCTGCCGGGGATGAAGGAGCGCACGATCCTGCTCCACGGCTTCTCAAAGGCCTTTGCGATGACCGGCTTCCGCCTCGGCTACGCCTGTGCGCCGCAGCCGATCACGGAAGCGATGATGAAGATCCACCAGTACTCGATGCTCTGCGCGCCGATCATGAGCCAGATGGCCGCGATCGAGGCGCTGGAGAATGGTGCGCCGGAAGTCGCCAAGATGCGCGACGCTTACCACCAGCGCCGCGATTTCCTGGTGAAGCGCCTGAACCAGATGGGCCTCAGCTGTCACTCGCCGGGCGGGGCGTTCTACGTCTTCCCGGACATCCGCGAGACCGGCCTGTCGTCGAAGGACTTCGCGATGCGCCTGCTCGAAGAAGAAGGCGTGGCGGCCGTGCCCGGTAGCGCCTTCGGCACCTCGGGCGAAGGCTTCCTGCGCTGCTGCTACGCGACCGGCTTCGATGACCTGAAGCTGGCGATGGACAAGATGGAGCGCTTCGTCGGGCGACTCTAACACGATTCACCGGGGCTCGCTCGCAAATGGACGGAAATCCTGATCGGACCCCGGCCTCCTCCCTTCGGATTCAAGATTCCGACGCTTGGATCCGTGCCCAGATCGTGCCCTTCGGCGTGTTCATGGGGTTCCTGCTGTTGTTGCAGGTCTTCGCCAGCCTGTTCGGCTGGTCGCATCCTGCGGCGCCATGGTGGCGGCATTGGCCGGAGCAGTGGATCTATCCGCTGCAAACGCTGGTGACGCTGGTACTGCTGGCACGCTGGTGGAAGTACTATGAATTCCGTTGGTCGTGGAAGTGGTCCATTGCCGGCGTGATCTTTGGCGCGGTGGGCATTGGCTTCTGGCTGCTGCCGACCGTGATGTATGACCGCCTCGGGCTGACCGGCGAAACGACGGGCTGGCAGAAATGGCTTGGGCTCGCGTCCCGGACCAAGGGCTTCAATCCCGCCGAAGCCTTCGGCGATGGCACGCCTGCCTTTTGGGCGGCACTGGTGATGCGCTTCGTCCGCGCGGTCGTAGTGGTGGCACTGGTTGAGGAGATCCTGTGGCGCGCTTTCATGATGCGCTTCGTAGTGGATTGGGAAGGGGACTACTGGAAGCGGCCCTTCGGCGAGCCGTCGTGGAAGTCCTATGCCATCGTTACCGCCTTGTTCATGGTGGCCCACGCACCGGTCGATTACGCCGGGGCCTTCGTCTATGGCTCGCTGACCTACCTGCTCTGCATCTGGAGCAAGAATCTCGGTGCCTGCGTGATCATGCATGGCGTGGCGAACCTGCTGATGGGGTTGTTTGCGATCGGCTACGGGAAATACGGGCTGTGGTGAGGGCGGGCAGGATGCCCGGAATTCGATTGGCGCGGTGGCGATTCGTGCTGGAGAGTCGCGACACATGGACGAAAACGTGAGCGCGGAAGAACTGCCGGAGTTGGTGCCGGTGGGCGCGTGGCCATCGCTGGGCGAGGCGCAGGAGCACGCGCTGGTGGTGCTGGCGATGAACCAGGAATGCTGGATTTTTCCCGATGCCGGCCAATACGCGTTGCACGCCCCCTCCGCCGAGGTGCCGGGAATCCGTCGCGAGTTCGCGCTTTATGAAAGCGAGCAGTCCGAGCGGCGGGTGCGGGTGGAGCCGCCGGTGTTTCCCGCGGGCATCGAGCTCGCGCTGATGTGGGCGCTGTCGCTGCTGATCGTCTTCTGGTGGCAAGGCCAGGATCTCTCGCTGGTGGACCGCTTCTGCAATTCCAGCCAGGCGCTCGTCGAGGGTGGGGAATGGTGGCGGGCGTTCACCGCGCTGTTCCTGCATGCCGATGCCGGGCACCTGCTGTCGAACATCGGCATCGGCGGGATCTTTTGCGTGATGGTGGCCCATACGGTGGGTGCTTGGCGTGGCTGGGCGCTCATTCTTGGCGGTGGAATGTTAGGAAATCTGGTCAATGCGTGGGCGCGCTATCCGGACCACTTCACGTCGCTCGGTGCCTCCACTGCGACCTTCGCCGCGGTCGGCGTGCTGACCGGGGTGGCGACGATCCGGGCTTGGAAGTTCCACTCGTTGCGCGAGCTGCGCCCGTTGATGGTGCCGGTTTTGACAGGCTTTATCGTGCTCGGCTGGTGGGGCACCGGTGGCGACGGGCCGGATGCAGGGAGGGTCGATGTGGCTGGCCATGTCGCGGGCTGGACCGGCGGATTCTTGTTAGGAGCGGTCGCGCAGAAATTCGAGCGGACGAAAGACGATGCGGCTGTCTAAGATCCGCGCATGAGCATCATTACCGGCCGCGGCGACGACGGCGAAACCGATCTTCTTTTTGGCCGCCGCATTTCGAAGGCCTCCCAACGCATCGAAGTGCTGGGGACGGTGGACGAGCTGAATGCCGCGCTGGGTCTTGCGCGTGCCGCGGGGGCCGCGGAAGAGGTTGAGGCGATCATCGACCGGGTGCAGGAGTTGCTCGTGGGGCTGATGGGACAGTTTGCCTGCCTATCCTGTGACGAGGCCCGCTATACCATGGCGGGCTACGCCAAGGTCACCGAGGCCGACCTCGAATGGATCGAGACCACCGCTCGCGACTTCGAGAGCCGCGGCATCGTCTTCAAGGGGTGGGCGAGGCCGGGCGTCGAGCACTCGATGGCGCGGGCCGGCATGGATTTCGCGCGGACCATCGCCCGGCGAGCCGAGCGGGCGGTTCTGAAGCACCACGATGCGGGTGGGGAAGTTTCGCTGCTGCTGCGGCTGTTTTTCAATCGCCTGTCGGACCTGCTGTGGATTCTGGCGCGGTCGGCCTGAGTATCACCCAGGTCGCGCCCCAACCGCCTTCGGCCGCGGGGTAGTGGAATTCCGCCACCTCGGGCAGCCGCCGGAGCAGCGCATGAACGCCTTGCCGGAGGGTGCCGGTGCCTTTCCCGTGGATCACCCGCACCCCGCGAATGCCGAGACGCAAGCACTCGGAGAAATACTCCGGCAGCAGCTCGCCGATCTCCGAAGGGCGGAAGGTGTGCAGATCCAGCTCGTTCGTCACCGGGACGGGATGGGGTTCGTCTTCCATGAGCGCCCGGATTCTCGTCCCCGAGACTCCGGATGGCGAGGGGCGAAAAGGCGGCAACTACATGCGATTTTTACCTTTGCAAGCGAGCGGGGCTTCGCTTAGTTCTCCGGCCCGCCGGTGAAATGGTGGCCGTAGTTCAATGGTAGAGCCCCAGATTGTGATTCTGGTTGTTGCGGGTTCGAGTCCCGTCGGTCACCCCACCTCTTTCTTCGGGAGCCTAGCGGCTCCGGTTTGAAGAGGCGGAAACGGGTGGTCATGCCGTATGGAAAGTCTCGAGAGCCGCCTCGGATACAAGTTTCGTAACTCGCTTCTATTAGCCGAGGCGATGACCCATCCGAGTCTCGCTTACGAGTCCCAACGGCCCCACTTCGATAACCAACGCTTGGAGTTCCTTGGCGATGCCGTGCTCCAGCTCATCCTCACGGAGGACCTTTATCGGATGTTTCCGGATTTCCCGGAAGGCCGCCTGACCAAACTGCGGTCGCAGCTTGTCTCACGCCGCGCGCTTGCCCGGTTCGCGCTGAGCATCGACCTCGGGAGCTACGTCCTGCTCGGCAAGGGCGAGGAAGCCACCGGAGGCCGTCGCCGCATGTCGACGTTGGCCGATGGCTTCGAGGCCTTGATCGGTGCGGTCTATCTGGACATCGGTTACACCGGTGCCCGGGATCTCGTGCTGCGGCTTTTCCAATCCGAGATCGAGGCGCTCGCTGGCAGTCCGGAGGAGCGCAACCCGAAGGGCGAGCTTCAGGAGTGCCTGCAAGCCATCCATCCACAGGCCCCTAATTACCGCATGCTTGCGGAGAGCGGCCCGGATCACCGGAAGGTCTTCCAAGCGGAAGTCTCGTGGCGTGGTCTGGTGCTTGCCGTCGGGAAGGGGAAGAGCAAGAAGGAAGCCGAAGCCCGTGCTGCCGGTGAGGCGCTGCGGACGAGGCTGTGGGAGAAGGCTTGAGCAGGAGGGGCTGTTGCCCGCTTGTCCGCTGGGAGCGCGGAGCCGCTGGCCCGCAGAAGCACTGGCGCGGCGGGTCTTGGCAATGCAGGCTCGAACAAGGAGTGGAGTTTTCCCGTAATTCTGCGGGCCGGAGGCTCCGCGCTCCCAGCGGCCTCAAATCTCCTCCATCGCATGCACGCTGATCCCGTGCTCCTGGCATAGCCGGAAGACCGCCTCCCGCTCTAACAACAATGTCTTGCCGGCTTCCACGGTGATCGATCCCACCCCCGCGGCGTGGCAGGTTTCGATGGTCAGCGGGCCGACCACGGGGACATCGAATCGGAAGTCCTGGTTGGGCTTGGAAACCTTCACCAGCATCACGTCCTTGCCGTGACCGAGTTCGCCGCCGCGCTTGATGCAGGCATTGGTGCCCTCGAAGGCCTCCACCGCGAGCACGGTGCCGTGACGGACCACCACGGTCTGGCCGATGTCGAGGCGGCTGGTTTCCTTCGCGATCTTGAAGCCGAAGGCCGCGTCCTCAAGCTGGCGCTTTTTCAGCACCGGACCGCAGACGTGGCCGGCCTTGGGCAGCAAATCCTCCAAAAACGTGGTGGCCGGCAGCAACTGGATGTGGTCCTTGGCCAGCTCGTCGGCGATGCCGCCGAAAAGGGACTCGGCATTTCGCTGCTTCAGCCGCGCGAGCAGCATCAGCGTGCGCAGGTCGGGGCGGAGGTCGAAGAGGTTCTTTGGCGCGATCTGGCCGACCATGATTGCCTCGGTCGCCTGGTGGGACTTGAAGAACTTGATCAGCTTGCCGAGCTGGCCGACGCGGAACCAGCCGGAAGCATCGACCAGGTCGAGGAATCCCGGCTGGGTCTCACCTTCGAAAGCGGCCGCGACCAGCCGGATATCCGGACACTTCGCGCGAGCCGCGCGGGCGAAAGTTTCGGGGTAAACGCCGTTACCTGCGATGATGCCGATGGTCCGTGTCTCCGCCATGCCTCGAATATAGGGGGTCCCGGAGAGTACCCGTAGCGGCTGTGGGACTCGAACCCACACTCGTTAGAACTCGATTTTGAGTCGAGCGCGTCTACCAATTCCGCCAAGCCGCCCTTCGGTGTGCCGGGGAGAAAAGCGTGCCCGCCGCCGCGGCGCAAGCGGCAAGTTTTCAGGAAATCCCACGCAGACCGTCCGAGGCGTCGCCGAGCTGTTTCGCTTCCACCCCGGCGGTTTCCAGCATGTTGATCCACAGGCCGCAGAGCGGGGTGCCGGGCTCGTAAGTGACGTGCTTGCCGGTTTTCAGGCCGGCCTTGCTGCCGCCAGCGACGACGATGGGAACGTTCTTCGGGTCGTGGGCGTTGCCGTCGCGGATCGGCGAGCCGAAAGCGACCATCGAGGTGTCGAGCAGGCTGCCGTCGCCCTCCTTGATCTCCTTCATCCGGTCGAGCATGTAGCCGTATTGCTCGACGTGCCAGCGGTTGATCTTCTCGTACTGGTCGAGCTTCTTGCCGTCGTTGCTGTGGTGCGAGAGGTCATGGTGGCCGCCATTGACGCCTTCGAGAAAGGAGAAGTTCCGGCCGGTCACGTCATTGCCGAACATGAAGGACGACACGCGCGTCGAGTCCGACCAGAAGGCGAGCACCATGAGATCCATCATGATGCGGCAGTGTTCGCCGTGGTCGAAGCGGGCCATGGAGTTGAGCTCTTCCTCGCGGCTGGCCTTGCCCATGGACTTCGAGATCCGTTTGTCGAGTTCGTCCATCTTCTTGAGCAGCTCGGGCGACAGATTCTCACCGGCACCGAGAGATGCGGCTTCGGCTGCGATCCGGCGCTCCACCTCGCGGACGGACTCGAGATACTGGTCGAGCTTCGCCTTGTCCGAAGCGCCGAGTTTCCCCTGCAAGCGCTTGGCGTCCTCGCACACGAGATCGAGCACCGACTTGTCGTCCGCGGCCTGCTTCTCGCCGCCCTTCGAGCGAGTCCGGAAGAGCCGGTCGAAGGCGACCCGGGGATTGATCTCGCAGGGCAGGGGAACGGTGGAGGTCTTCCAAGAGATATGCGAGGCGTAGAGCCGCGTGTAGTTGACGTTGGTGTCGATGCCGGTGGCCACCGCTTCGGTGCCGAGTTCCATCGAGGGAAGCTTGGTGTGCCTGCCGAGATGCTGCGCGGCGATCTGGTCCATGGAGACGCCGCCCGCGGCGATGTCGGAGCCGGTCGTCTTGGTGATGGTGGTGCCGGTCAACCAGCCACCGGTCTTCACGTAATGGCCATCGCCGGAGAAGGACGCCTTGTTCTGCAGGCCGGTGAGCACGAGCAGGTCCTCGCGGTGCTTTTCCAGCGGCGACAGGATGGGCGAGAGCTTGAACTTCGAGCCATCGCCTTCCGGCGTCCAACGGTCCGCCCGCACGCCATTCGGCATGTAGAGCAACGCGATCCGGATCGGCAATGATCCCGACGTGCCCGCCGCCATCAAGGGCCGCATCGCATCGAAGAACGGCAAGGCAAGTGTGGCCCCGGCACCGCGCAGGAAGCTGCGGCGCGGCATGAGCCATTTTTGTGTCTGGAGGTTGGCCATGAAGTGGGATGGTAGATCGTTGGTCGAAGATGGTAGAGGGAAAGGCAGAGATACCTGCCTTCCTCCATCATTGAAACTAGTTGGCGGCTGGTTCGCTCTGATTGCCGGGTCGCGTATCTGCCTCTTCGGCCGACCAGTTTTGTTTGATCCATTTCGCCTGCTCACGAAGTAGCTTTGCCTGGTCTCTTAGGTGCCGGGCATCGGACCAAAGGGGAATCAGTCCCACCGAAGTATTGGTGGATGGAGCTGGAGATGCTGCGATTTTCAAGTTGGCGTCGGCCTTCATCGACGAACCCCATGCTTCTTTTCTCTGTCGGAAGAGATCGAGAACCTCCGCCCGTTTCTTGTCATTATCAATGAGCTGGACGCTTGCGAGGAACTCCTTTTCCGCCTTCTCGATCTCCGAGGAGGCTTCTGCGAAAGCGATCTTTGCTTCGTCGGCGGGATGCTCGGTCGCCGAAAGAATGGCTGCGAACGAGATCAGGAGGAGAATGGAGAGCGGCTTCATACACGTGGCTCCTAGCGCTTCGCGCTGCGGTGTTGGAAAGGCTGGGACTCGATGACGGAAAGGATCAGCGTTTGCATTTTCAGGTTGTCCTTGCGGAGCTTGGCAACGAGGTCGGTGACGACGGGCTCGTCGTAGTACTCCAGCGGACGGCCCAAGGCGTAGGCTAGCATCTTGCGGCTGAGGTTGCGGAGGAAAAGTTCGTCCGAGGCGAGCAGCAGTTGCTTGAGCTCCTTGGGCGTCGAGAAGGAGATGTCACCGGGCAGCGTGGCCTTGGAGTCGATGGGATTGCCATTCGCGTCCTTGGTCCGCCAGCGGCCGATCGCATCGAAGTTCTCCAGGCCGAAGCCCAGCGGGTCGATCTTCTCGTGGCAGCCGGCGCAGGAGGCTTTGGTGCGATGCACCTCCAGCGTCTCGCGGAAGGACAGCCCCTCGGTTGACTTGTCGTCGCCGGGGAGGACGCCGGCATCGGGCGGGGGTGGGGGGGGAGGGGTGCCTAACAGGGTGTCGAGGATCCACTTGCCGCGCTTCACCGGACTGGTGCGGAGCGGCATGGAGGTGGCGGTGAGGATGGCGGCCTGGCCGATGACGCCGCCGCGATTCGGGTCGGTGAGTGCGATGCGCTCCATCTGCGAGCCGGAAGTGCTGGTGATGCCGTAATGCTTGGCGAGTTCGGCGTTCGCGAAGGTGTAGTCAGCATGCAGCAGCTCCAGCGCGGGACGATTCGCGCGGACGAGGTGGTTGAAGAATTCGACCGACTCGCGATACATCGAGATGCGCAAGCTTGGCGTGAAGGTGGGAAAGCGCTTCGAGTCGGGCGCGGCCACTTCGCGCAGTTCATCGAAGCCCAACCACTGTCCGGCGAAGTGCCGGGAGATCGTTTCGGAGCGCTTCTCAGCGATCATTCGAGACGCCTCGGCGCGCAAGGTGGCCGGGTCGGAGAGTTTGCCTTCGTCGGCCAGCTTGAGCAGCCGGCGGTCGGGCATCGAGGCCCAGAGGAAATACGAGAGGCGGGTGGCGAGCTCGAAGTCGTCGATTTGCCACTCCGGCTTGCCCGGCTGATCCGCCTCGAAGCGGAACAGGAAGGACGGATGAATGAGCAGCGCCTGGAGCGAGGGGCGGATCGCTTCCTCGTAGCTGGCTCCGGCGGCGAGCTTCTTTTCAAAGACGGCCAGCAGGGGCGCCAGGTCCTCATCGGTCACCCGGCGGCGAAAGGCGAGCGAGGCATGCGTGAGCAGGACGGTCCGCGCGGCTTTTGCGGGTGGCATCTTGTCGCCGGGTTTCGCGACGAGCACTCGGTCGAGGTGTTTGGGGTCCTCGTAGATAGCCGCGATGACCTTCTTCGCGGCGTTGAGGTATTTCTCCATCAGCGCTGGCTGCACGAACATCGCATCGCCGACGTTGTCGAAGCCCTCGCCGCCTGCGCCATCGGCCGGGAAATCCCTGCCCGCCTGGAAGTCGATGCCGAAGAGGTCGCGGACGGTGTAGTTGTACTCGTTGCGATTGAGCCGGCGGATGGTGGTGCGGCCCGGATTCCGCGGGAAGTTGCCGCTCTCCAGCTTCTTCAAAACGCCGCGGATTTCGGTCACGAGCAGCTTCCGCTCGGCGTCAGTCGGCAGCACGTCCTCATCATCCGGGGGCATGTCGCCCGACTCGACCTGTTCGGCGATGGTCTCCAGGAAGCGGTGATTGCGGAAGGCCGCCTCGATGGACGTCAGGTGATGGGTCTCGATCCCGCCTTTCTGCTTCTTCTCGCCGTGGCACTCGAAGCAATACTTGGAAAGCAGCGGGGTTGCCTTGTTCGCGAAGTCGTCGGCGAGGGCCGGCGAGCAGAGGGCAAACAGCAATGCGATGGGACGGCGGACGGGCATGAGGCAGACCGACAACGTCGCAAACCTCGCCCGGCTTTCAGGAGATCAACTCGAACCCGTCTTTGTCAGCAGCCCCTTTTCCCGGGCGGTGCGCAGGACCGAGGCGAATGCCCAGCCGGCTAGCGACAGGTAAACGGCATTCAGGGCCAGCGCGGTGAGAAACGGGCGCATGTCGAAACCGCCGTGCTCGATCGCGCCGCGCATGCCTTCGAATACATGGGCTGGCGGGAAGACCCATGCGATCGTTTGCATCCAGCCCGGCAGGATGTGCATCGGGTAAAAGACGCAGGCGAAGGGCTGGATCATGAACGGTAACGCCCATGCCAAGGATTCCGCGCCGTGTCCCCAGCGCAGGATCAACGCGATTGAAAAGATTCCCAGTGCCCAGCCGAAGATCATCAGGTTCGCGTAGTAGGCGATGAGGCCGAACTTGAACTGGAGCAGGTTGAACGAGTAGGCGACGGACGCCACGACGAACAGGACGATGGCGGTGATGCCGACCCGCAGCAGGCCCACGCCGAAGGTGGCGGCGATATAGTCGGTCATCCGCACTGGCGCGGCGAAAATGTTGAGCAGGTTGCGCGTCCAGACATCCTCGAGGAAGGAGATCGAAACACCCTGCTGCGCCCGGAACAGCGCGTCCCACAGGATGATGCCGCCGATGAGGAAGGTGATGAAGTGCGGGAAACCTTTTCCGTCCGCCGCCTGCCCGCCGCCGCCGGCCTGCTGCAGGTACATCGTGACGAATCCCCACACCAGCAACTGCACCAGCGGCCAGAAGAACAGCTCGAAGGCCCGCATCGGGTTCTTCGCGTAAAGCAGCACGTAGCGGGTCAGCAGCGCGCGGATGATAGAGGGGCGGAACATGGCTTTCAAGGAGTGGAGCCGCCGCGGGCAATCTTGATGAAGACGTCCTCGAGGTCATCCTCCTGGAAGTGGTGGGTGATTTCCTCCGGCGTGCCCGCGGCGAGGATTTTCCCGGCGTGGAGGAAGAGCACGCGGTCGCAGACTTCCTCGATGTCGCGCATGTTGTGCGAGGTGTAGAGGATGGCCGGGTGGCGCTCCCGCTGGACGTGGCGGACCAGCTTGCGGACCTTGTCGGCGATGTCCGGGTCCAGCGAGGCGGTGGGCTCGTCCAAAAGGAGGAGTTCGGGGTCGTTGAGCAGCGCCTTGGCGAGGTTGACCCGGGTCGATTCCCCGGCGCTGAGCTGGCCGGTGGGTTTCTCGGCGAGCTTGGAGATTTCGAGGAGTTCGAGCAGCTCGGTGACCTTCTGTTTCGGTTTCGGCACCGAGTAGAGCCGGGCGAAGATTTCCAGATTGTGCCGGACCTTCAGGTTCCCCGGCAGGGTCGCGTAGGTGGTGCAGAAATTCGCGCGCTGAAGGATTTCCAGCCGGTGCTTCTGGAGGTCCATGCCGAAGGCCCGGATCGCCCCGCCGCTGGGGGTGGTCAGGCCGAGGATCATGTTCATCAGGGTGGTTTTGCCCGCGCCATTGACGCCGAGCAGCCCGACCGTTTCCCCGGCGCGGACTTGGAAAGAGACTCCGTCCACCGCCGTGAAGTCGTCGAATTTCTTCGCCACAGCGTCGACTTCCAGGATCACCTCGCTCACGCGGCCGAGCATCGGGCGGATTGGAATTCCGTCCAGACGGGAAATTCGGGGCGAACAAGGCGGAAAATCCGTGAGTCCGGGGTTGCCATTCGCCCGCTTCCGATTATGGAAGTCGCCCCGGCGCGAGCCGGATGCCCCAACCACATCACACTCAAGAGCATGAAGGACCTCACCAAATACCGCAACATTGGCATTTTCGCTCACGTGGATGCGGGCAAGACCACCACCACCGAGCGGATTCTCAAGCTCACCGGCAAGATCCACAAGATCGGTGAGGTGCACGACGGCGCTTCCACCATGGACTTCATGGAACAGGAAGCCGAGCGCGGCATCACCATCCAGTCCGCCGCCACCACCTGCTTCTGGAAGGGCCACCAATTCAACGTCATCGACACCCCGGGCCACGTCGACTTCACCATCGAAGTCTATCGCTCGCTAAAGGTGCTCGACGGCGGCGTCGGCGTATTCTGCGGATCCGGCGGCGTGGAGCCCCAGTCCGAGACGAACTGGCGCTACGCGAACGACTCCAAGGTCTCCCGCGTCATCTACGTCAACAAGCTCGACCGTATCGGTGCGGACTTCTACCGCGTGATCGCCCAGGTGAAGAAAATCCTCGGTGCGACCCCGCTCGTCATGGTCCTGCCGATCGGCACGGAGAGCGATTTCATCGGCGTGGTCGACCTTCTCACCATGAAGGCCCACATCTGGGACGAATCCGGACAGCCGGAAAACTTCAAGATCGAGGAAATCCCCGCCGACCTGGTGGACAAGGCCAAGGAATACCGTGCCGCCCTGATCGAGACCGCCGTCGAACAGGACGACGAGGTGATGGAGAAGTATCTCGAAGGCGTGGAGCCGGACATCGACACTATTAAGAAGTGCATCCGCAAGGGCACCATTGATCTCGCGTTCTTCCCGACCTACTGCGGTTCGTCCTTCAAGAACAAGGGTCTCCAACTCGTGCTCGATGCCGTGGTGGACTACCTTCCCGCCCCGACCGATGTGAGGCCGCTTCCCGAAGTGGACGAGGAAGGCAATGAAACCGGCAAGTTCGCGATCATCGACCCAGCCGCTCCTTTCCGCGGCCTGGCCTTCAAGATCATGGACGACAAGTTCGGCGCGCTGACCTTCACCCGCATCTACTCGGGCACGATCAAGAAGGGCGACACCGTTCTGAATTCCTTCACTGGCAAGACCGAGCGCATCAGCCGCATGGTCGAAATGCACGCCGACGACCGCAAGGAAATCGACTCCGCACAGGCGGGTGACATCGTGGCCATCGTGGGTCTCAAGAACGTGCAGACCGGTCACACCCTCTGCGACGAGAAGAATCCAGCCACGCTCGAGCCGATGGTGTTCCCGGATCCCGTGATCTCCATCGCCGTCGCCCCGAAGGACAAGGCCAACGCTGAGAAGCTGGCCAACGCCATCGGCAAGATGATCCAGGAGGACCCGTCCTTCCGCGTCGAGACCGACGAGGAAACCAATGAGATGATTCTCAAGGGCATGGGCGAGCTCCACCTCGACATCAAGATCGACATCCTCAAGCGGACCCACAAGGTCGAGGTCTCCGTCGGCGCCCCACAGGTCGCCTATCGCGAAACCATCACCAAGCCCGTCACCGACAGCTACACCCACAAGAAGCAGTCCGGTGGTTCCGGCCAGTACGCGAAGATCGATTACACCATCGAGCCAGGCGAGCCCGGCACCGGCTTCATCTTCGAGTCGAAGGTTGTCGGGGGCAGCATCCCGAAGGAGTTCATCCCCGCCGTCGACAAGGGCTTCAAGACCTCCGTCGACAAGGGACCGCTTGCCGGCTACCCTTGCCTGGACTTCAAGGTCACGCTCAACGAAGGTGGTTTCCACGCCGTGGACTCCAGCAACATCGCCTTCGAAATCGCTGCCAAGGCCGCCTATCGCCAGACCATGCCGAAGTGCGCGCCGCAGATCCTCGAGCCGATGATGAAGCTCGATGTCTTCGCTCCTGAGGAGAAGGTGGGTGACGTGATCGGCGACCTCAACCGTCGCCGGGGCATGATCCAAGGTCAGGAGCCGACTCCGGGCGGCGTCCGCGTGAAGGCGGAAGCACCGCTTTCCGCGATGTTCGGCTACATCGGCGACCTGCGCACCATGACCTCCGGTCGTGGCCAGTTCTCGATGGAGTTCAGCCACTACGCCCCGTGCCCGAAGAACGTCTCCGACGACGTCATCAAGGCCGCCAAGGAGCGCGAAGAGGCGAAGCGGAAGTAATTTGCGATTCAGTTTACCAAGGCCCGCCATCCGCAAGGGTGGCGGGCTTTTTGTTTTCGTGTCGCGGCGCGTCTATGACCGTCGGCTGATTGGCGGCAGTGCGCCGCATCGTAGGATTCTGTCTCCGGGGCCACAAGGATGCGGCTGGAGCCGCTGAAGTGCGACGGTCATCGTCCTTCGCCAAGCTTACGGAGAACAAGTAGACGCGCGGCTACATCGGAGCCGGATCGGATTCCAGCCTATCGCAAAAAAAGCCCCGGTCGTGGATCACGACCGGGGCTTTCGGAGCGCTTATGTCAGACGGACTTACAGGTTCGTCACGCTCACGCGGAGGAAGCCCTTGGTGGGGAATCCGTTTGATCCGTCGAGGCTGAACGTCCGGTATTCGTAGCCGGTGGGTGCGTCTGGCAGGTTGGTGACCACGGGGGAGACGGGAGTCACGGCCTCCGTGAAGCTGACCAGGTTGGTGCTGCCTTGGATGGTGTAGGTGAATCCATCCATCACAGCGGTTGGCGACGGGCCAGGGCCGAATGCCGGGGTGCCGCTGCGCACGGCGATGGTCATGAGGAGTTCCGGAGTGGAATCGCCATCGATGCTGCCGTCGGCCTTGAATTGATAGATCTTGGCATTGTCACTGCCGCTCTTCGGATCTCCGCCGAGGGCGAATTCGAGCGAGTTCGCTTGTCCGTCGTTGTCGGGGTCCGCGGCGGTTCCGACGATGGCGGGATTGCCGGTATCACTTGGGAAATAAGTGGCGATCCAAGTGCTGTAAGGCGAACCGGCCGACGCGGTGAGGGTGACCTTCGAGGCATCGTTGTAGTCGATGATGAAGGTGTTCGCTCCGACCACCACGCTCGCACCGTTCGCGAGGCCCGAGAAGGTGCCGGTGAGCGAGCCACCGGTGTAGTCGATGATCGTCAGCTTGGTGCCGCCGGGGACTGCACCCGCGCCGATTTCGGTGAAGGAGGCGGTGGAGCCGCCGAGGTTGACTGCACCGGAAGCGACGAGCCGATCAGCGGTAATGGCGGTGCTGTTGATCTCGAGTGCGAGGGTGCCGCCGCTCGCGAAGGTGGCGGAGGTGCTGGCGAAGTTGCCGATACCGTTGCCGGGAGCGAGGGTGCCGAAGCTGTTGACCGTCAATGCCGACCCGGGGGAGCCGGTTCCGCCGAGGGTTCCGGCAAAGACGGTGGTGGCACCGGTGTAGGTGTTGGCCCCGGTGAGGGTGGTTTTGCCGGTGCCAACCTGCGCCACTGCGCCGGTGCCGGAGATGACGTTGGCGAAGGTGCCCGCGGTGTCACTGCGGTTGAAGGCGAGGCGAGCGTTGTTGGTCACGTTCATGATGCCGAGCGTGCCGGTGGTGCCACCGGAGCCGACCATCAGGGTGCCTCCCGAGATGAGCCAGGTTTGGTTGGCCGCAACCATGGTGTTGGCTCCGGAGAGGGCGAGCGTGCCCGTGCCAGCCTTGATGAATGCGGCATTGGCGGCACCGTTTTGCAAGGTCGACTGGATCTCCAGATCGATGCCGCTGGTGGTATATCCTTGGGCGACCGTGAATGTGGTGTTGCCTTGGCGCAGCGGTGAGAGACCCACGCCGCTGATGACCGAGACCGTTCCCGAGGGGAGGGTGTTCAACGTCGAGCTCCCGGCGAAGAAGTCGAGGTTCATGTTCGCGGCGCCGGTGATGAAGCCACCGGTCATGTTGATGGTGGCGTTGCCAAGCGTCTGGTTGCTTGTCGAGTTCACATTCATCGTTCCCCCGAGGAGGTTGATGGTGCTCAATCGAGTGGCGTCCGTGGCGTAGCCGGTGGCATCGCCGACACTCAGGCGAAGGGTGGCTCCGGTGGCGACATTGGCGGTGCCGCGAATCGTGCCGGCGCTGCCGCCTCCGCCGGTGAGGTCGAGCGTGCCGGCGAGAATATTGGTCACGCCGGTGTAGCTTTTCAGGGAGTTGAAGGTAAGCGTGCCCGCACCGGTTTTGGTCACTCCGGTCGTGCCGGTGATGAGCGAAGCGATGGTCAGTCCTCCCGCGGTGTTGTTCTGATGGATGATCAGATCGGTGGTGCCGCTTCCGAGCGAAGTGCCGCCGGTGATGGTGGTGGTATTCGCTCCCACGGCCGGGGTGACGAGGATGCCGCCGCTGGTGATGACATTCGCGCCGGAGAGCGTTTGGGTGACAGCAGCGGCGGTGTTGAAGCGCAGCGAATTCACCGTCAGAGCGCCGGAAGTATTGGTCGCGGTGATGTCCGCATTTCCCGTGGCCGTGAGCCAGTCATTGGTGAAGGTGGCGAGACCCGTGATTGGAGCCGCATTGCCGTTGGTGACTGCCCATGTGTTGCCTCCGAAGGTTGCCCAGCCGCCGAGGATGCCGGCGGTGTTGGCCGTGGAGGTGATGACGCTCGCTCCGCTGGCGATGGTCAGGGCACCTCCGTTGGCTGCGGCGCGGGTGATCGTCGCGGCATTGGCACCGGTGCCGGTGGTGGCAGTGGAGGCGAAGTTCAGCACGCCGCCATCGGCGCGGAAGGCTCCTGCTTTCAGGTTATTGAGGCCGGTGAGCGTCCAGGTGCCCACTCCCTGCTTGTTGAAGTTGATGAGCTGCGTGGGGGAAGGCTGGATGATGCCGACAAAGCTGCCAGCGCCCTGACCATTGAAGGTAACCCCGAACGCGGCGGTAGCGCTAGTGAAGGCAGGGCTGGAGAAGGTCAGCAGTCCCGACCCGCTAGCGGTGACGACACCCCCCGCGGCGGCGGTGTTGAAACCCAGGATGCGGTTTGTGGTCTCACCCGCGCCGACATACTGCAAACCGGTGACACCGGCTCCCGTGAGGGCGATCGTGCTGAAGGAAGTACCGATGTTGTTCACCGAAGCCGTGACGAGATTGCCCGCGCCGATGGAAACACTGCCGCCGGAGGTGGCGTTCAAGGTGCCGCCGCCGATCACTGCCAGTGTGCCACCGGTGATGGTGACCGCACCGCCATCAATGGAACCGGTATTGCCGATGGCCAGGGTTCCCAAAGACACAGTGGTCGTACCCGAATAGGTATTGGCTGCGGTAAGGGTGGTGCGGCCCGGGCCGGACTGCGTGAGGCTGTTGGCACCGCTCAAAGGAGACGTGATGGTGAGATTCGAGGTAGGACCTCCGCCAAAACGATATCCCCCCGCGACGGGTGTGAACGTACCGGAGTAGGTCACAGTCCCGGTAGCCCCGAGTGCCAGGGCATTGAATCCGGTCAAGTCGATGCTTTCCGAAGTATCCCCTGAAAAGGCAACGGATCCCGCCGAGGTGCTGACGATCTTGCCGGATGCGAGAATGGCGGGGACGGACATCGGAGCGGCGAAGGAACCGCCGGTATTGATGGTGATGCCGTTCGCCGCGATGGACGCCAGGTGGGAAGTGCTGCCAAAGGTGACCGCGCCTCCGCTATTGATGACGATGGTGCCCGCAGTGTCGGTGAAGGAAGAGCTTGCACCGACGTTGAAGACCCCGCCGACGGTGAGCGCACCGGTCGTCAGGGTGCCGTTGTTGGTGAAGGTCCCGTTGGCAGTGAAGGCTCCGGTATTGGTGATCGTTCCGTTGTTGGTCCCCGAGCTGCCGGCGGACATTGCGATGGAACCGACGTTGAAGATGCCGGTGCTGTTGTTGTTGAAGATGCCGGCCACGGCACTACCGCCGCCCATCGTGAGGGCGCCGAGCGTGGTGATGCTGCCGTTGTTAGAAAGGACGGCGTTGTTGTTGGTGGCGATGGAGATGCCGCTGGTGCCGTTGATCACGGCGCCAGTGCCCACCGTGAGGGTGTTGACATTGACGGCGGTGCTGCCGGTGTAGTTGTTGTTTGTTCCGTTGATCGTCCCGTTGGTCAGGAAGTTGCCGCCCTTTTGGAAATTGCCGCCTCCGGTGATGTTCTGGGTGGCGCTCAGCGTTCCCGCACCAAGGTTGAAGGTTGCGCCCGGGCTGACATTGATGCCGCTGGTGGAGAGGACGCCTGCCGCGCCGTTCTGTCCTGTCGTGGATCCCATTTGGAAGGTGCCTTGCACGACATTGGTGACACCGGTGTAGCTCTGCGTGCCGCTCACAGCGATGGTGCCCGCGCCGGTCTTGGTCACGGAGGATGCGGACGTGTTGTTGGAGAGGTTCGAGATGATCGTGGTCGTGCCGGCCGTCTGGTTCAGCACGAGTTCGCCTCCGGCGATGGCGGGAGTGATCGCGCCGGCACCCGAGATGGTGGTGTTCCCATTGGAAAGGTAACCGCCGGTGGTCAGCGTGAACCCGGCCAAGGCAATCGTGTTTCCGGCAATCGCGGTGTTGCGGATCGCCGTCGTGTTCGAGTTGCCACCGAGGGTGTAGGTGCCAGCGGTGCCCGAAGTGAGATCGGCGATACCGGACAGCGTCACGGTGCCGGTCACGAAGGGGGTGTATCCACCGAGAGTGGACACGCCGACGATGGTGCTGTTAGCGGCATCCTTGGCACCCCAATCCGCGCCGACGGTGACGTAGGGCGCGCCGGTGATAGAATCCACGATGAGGCTCGAGGCGGTGCCGGTTGAAGTCAGGGCGATTCCGCCCGACCCGACATTGAGCGAGCCTCGTAGCGTCCGGTCGACGGGGCCCAGGTTGATCGTGGCGGTGCCGGAGGTCCGTGTGATGTTCGCGGACGCGCCTCCGAGATGGGTGGCGGCCACGGATTCGGCGAAAGTGCCGCCATCGAGGGTGATGGTGCCGTTGTTCGCGAAGGTGAGATCACCTCCACCCAGCTTGGAATTGTTGTTGGTGACATAGTTCAGCAGCAAGGTGCCGCCGCCGGCAGTCGTCGTGCCGATGTTGGTGCCTCCAGTGTAGGTATTGTTTCCCCGCAGATCCGTGGTTCCGGTTCCGATGGAAAGCAAGGGACCGCTGCCGGTGATGTTGCCAGTGAAGATGGAGACCACTCCATTGGAATTGATGGTGGTGCCGCCGACCATCGTGATCGGACTATCAATCGTGCCGGCGAGGCCTTGGTTGGCAAATGTGCCGTTGTTGGAAACAATCGGCCGGGTGACGTTGCCTGCCGTATTCTGGTAGAATCCGAAGGTGCCACCACTGTTGATGGTGACGGTGCCGGTGCCTTGGAGCAGCGAGGTGGTCTCGACGCTCAGGACTCCAGCATTGATCGCGATGTTTCCATTGGTGATCTCAGTGCCGACGAGCGCGATCACGTTGGCTCCGGTCTTGCTCAAGGTGAAGCCAGCCAAATCGAGCGTGGGAGTTGATCCCGGGCGGATGTCCCAGCGGCCGGTGCCTCCGATCGTCGCATCTGCCGTGAGTTCGAGGCGGTTTACCGCATTTAACTGGGTTCCCGCGTTATTGATGAGGGCTCCGTTACCGCCGACCCCGGTCCCGGCGATCTGGAAAATTTCGTTGTTGGTGATCGCTTGCCCGTTGAGGTCGACCGTGGCTCCGCTGGAAACAATGGTTTCCGCGGCCGTTCCTCCCGCTCCAAGGGCGGTGGTCGATGCGGTTCTCAAAGTGCCCGCGGTAACGAAGGTTGGGTCGCCGTAGGTGTTGGTGCCGCTGAGGACGAGGGTGCCGGCACCTGCTTTGGTGAGCGAACTGAAATCGGCGACGTTGTCGGCCAGCGACTCCGCGACCGTGGCGGTATCGGCGGCGTTGGTCACCGTGATGGTGCTTGCCAAGTCATCCGACAGATTGAGGGAGCCGGCACCATTGGCGATGATGAAGCCGGTCGAGCCGAAGGTCAGGTTGTTGAACGTATTGGCCGAGGTGACGGTGATCGTCTCGGCGGTGCCGTTGAAAATCGCGTTCTCGTTCTGGGTCCAGACGACGTTGCCGGGCAGCCAGTTGGTGTTGGGGGCGGAGGTGTCCCAGTTGTCGGTGGGGCCTGCCTGATCCCAGGTCAGATCGGCATAGGCCGGGCCGGCGGCGAGCGCAATTGTCGCGGAGAACGCGTGCTGCGAAATGAAGCGGAATAGTCCTTTAGGTTTTTTCATGAGGTATGATGGCGGCTAAGGCCCTACGAGGAGAACGAATTGACGCGACTGCTGGAGTGCGCTCAAGTTCTTCAGGGTGTTTGTCCAAAAGAACGGTTTTTATTGAGCAATCCACACAATCTCCGGGGGTGGCGCTTTATGCACGTATTCGCAACCTATTTGAGCATTGATGTCGAAGCATTCGACAGGCCAATCTGAAAAATTGACCGTACGGCGCGCTCGAAATGAAAAGGACCGGCCAAGGGGGGGGCTGCGTGGTCATGGCCTCCTCGTCCATCAGCTTCTAGATCGCTGCCAAGGCGACCTGCCATGAATGCTTTCCTACTCCAGTCGCTTCTCCATTTTCAGGTGAGGCCGGCCGACTTCCGTGAAAATGCCGCCCACCGCGTGGTAGCCGCTGTTGCGGTAGAAGCCGGCTGCGTTCTCCCGGGAATGCAGCACGAAATGGCGCACGCCTTCCGAGGCGAGCCGCTGTTCCACCTCCTCTAACAGCTCTTGGCCGAGGCCTTGGCCGCGCTGGTTTGGATCGATCCACATCTGCCGGAGCTTTGCGGAGCCCGAGCCGAGGGGATTGGCAATCAGGCCGCCCAGAATAAGGTCGTCCTCCATCAGGGCGAAGTGGCGGTGCCCTTCCTCGCCCACGCAATCCTCATCGCGCAGGCGCAAGCCAATTGGTTGGCGCAGGTGGAGGTCGCGAAGCCGGACGAGTTCCAAATAACCGGGGCTGCCGTGGGCGAATTCGACGATAGTCATCGCGGAAGTCATGCGGGGATCATCCCGCTGTTGGAGAGGGTTCTCAAGCCGTCCGCCGCACCGGATTGCGATGGGGGGATTCAGCCCTTGGCGGGTCCCACGCTTTCCCGCGGGGTGTAGACGGTGGCGAAGATCTCCTGACGCGGTGGCAGCGCAGCGGCATCTGCCGACTCGATCCGGGAAATCAAGAGGTCCGCTGCAGCACGGGTGATCTTCTTGTAGCGCTGGCGGATCGACGAGAGCGTGATCGGCAGGAACGAGCACAGCGGCACGTCGTCCACGCCGACGACGGAAAGGTCGGCCGGGACGGTGAGTCCGGCTTCGATCGCGGCGCGCATCGCGCCGATGGCGGCGAGGTCGTTCATCGCGAGCAGGGCGGTCGGCCGCTTGTCGGGGCGCTTCTTCAGGAAGTTGGCGAAGGTCTCACAGGCACTCTCCACCGTGTGGCCGGTGCGCAGGATATCGATGTTGCTGGCGGGAATGCCGCGGGCGGCCAGCATTTCCTGGAAAAGCCGCGGGCGCTGGCCGTCGGCCTGGCCTTCGGCAAGGGCGCTGACGAAGGCGAAGCGCTTGTGGCCGAGCTGGCACAGCGCATCGACCGCGTCGGTGAGGCCTTGGGTGAAGTCTGACAGGACGGCATCGACCGGGATTGGCTTGTCCGGGATGCCGTTGCCGAGCACGACCACCGGGCGTTTGGCGTTGGCCATCTCGGTGAGATCGGGGCGGAAGACTTCGTTGTCGGAAAGCCACAGCACGCTGCCGTCGACTTCCAAGTCTTCGAGGTCGGCAAGGAGGTGCTTTTCGCGGACCAGTGATGATCGGCAGTTCTCGACCAGCAGGTCGTAGCCGCGCTCCTCGACAGCGGCTTCGAGCTCGTCGGCGAGGGTCGAGAAGAAGGGGTTTGTCAGGTCCTGGATGAGCAGGCCGATCGTGTGGTAACGGCCGGAGCGCAGGGCACGGGCGGTCTTCGATGGCCGGTAGTCGAGTTCGCGAGCCGCCTGAAAGACGCGTGCCTCGGTCTCCTTGGACGCCCAAGAATTCGGCCGGCGATTGAGGATGGTGGAGGCTGTGTTCACAGCCACACCGGCACGCTCGGCGACATCTTTGAGGCGGATCCGTTTGTTCATTCAGGAAATGTTCTTATCAAGGGATTCCGCGGAAAGAAGCGGTTCATGGCAAGTGGATTCCAACAGGAAACCTGTTTGGTTGGAGGGCTGTTCACAGCACCTTTTCCTCCGACAGCCTGTGATCTTGGCTGTTGGCTTCGATCCCGTCGGGATTGTGTGCCGGCCTAGCGCAGCGTCGCCGCGATCTCGGTGGCGAGCCGGGCTAGCAGACGGCTTTGGGCTGCGGCCACTTCATCGTAGCCATCGGCTTTCAGCGGTTCGCTGCCGGACCAACTCTTGGAGGTGACCATGCGGCGGTCGGGCAGGGAATAGACCCGCCATGCGGCTTCCAGCACGGCCTCGCCATCGGCGGTGCCGTGGAGCTGGCGGATATCGAGGCTGACCTGATAGCGCAGGTCGCTGTCGCTGCCCCACGGGTAGGTGCGGACATTGCCGGTGCCGAGGCGACGGCCGAGATTGGTCGCGGTGACGCGGGCGATGTTCTCTTCCAAGTCGCCCGCCCAGCGGTGGGACTCGGCGACGCCCATGCGGTTGCCGCTTTCCTGGAAGACGAGGTTGGCGCGGTCCAGATAGCTCGCGAGGGAAACCGGTCCGACACCGAGGGACATCCCGCCGCCGGAGGGGGCGGGGCCTTCGGGGGTGAGGACGTAGAAGGACTTGGCGGGGGCGCAGGAGAAAAGCTGAACCGACAGGAGGCCTAGAACGCCAAGTTTGAGAAGGGATCGGAGCATGGCAATCAATGGAGGGTCTTATCGCTTTGCGCGCGGCTTGGGGTCGCCCGAGCCTTCGCGGCCGAAGAGCAGGGAGTTCGGCTTTTCCTCAATGGAGTCGGATAGGACCTTGAAGGAGCGGAGCGCGGCGCGGAGTTCGTCGAGCGTGCGTGCGAGATCACCCTGCATGGCCCCTTGAGGACCGAGGCTGCTGACGCTGCCGCGCACCTCCTTGAGGGTCGCTTCGAGCTCGGCGGTTAGATTTTGCGTCTCGTCGCGAGCGAGCAGCTTCTTGGCCTCGGCAAGCGCGCCTTCCGCTTCGGTGAGCGTGCTGCGGACGTCCTTGACGGTGATGGTGATCTCGTCGGCGGCATTGCCAAACTTGTTGAGCGTCTCATCCAGCGGCAGGGCCTCGATCTTGGCGAGGATGGCGTTGAGCTTGTCCTGGAGCTGGGCGAGGCCGGACGACTCGGTGGGAATGACCTCGAACTCGCCAAGCTGCGCCAGCTCGGCAGGCTCGGCGCCCGGCACGAAGTCGAGATCGACGTAAAGTGCGCCGGTGAGCAGCGATCCCGTGCTGAGCTTGGCACGCAGGCCGCGCCGGACGCATTCGGCAAGGGCGGCCGACGGGTCCGTGATGTCCTCGACCGCCTTGCCGAGGGTTTCGGAGTCGATCTCGATGACCACCGGCACCCGTGAATCGTTGGGCGGCGAGTGCTTGAAGCTGATCTCGATGACGCGCCCCAGCGGGATACCGCGGAATTCCACCGGAGCGCCCGGCGACAGCCCGCGAACCGATTGATCGAAGAACAGCAGGATGCGGTGGTCGGGCGTGAAGACGGATCTCCGCGCGGCTTCCTCATCCGGGAAAAGCTCGAAGGCCGCGCCATCGTGCACCGGATCTCCGGCCGTGCCGCCCTTGGGCACGGAAAAGACCGCCCCGCCGGAGAGCATCGCCTGCAACGAGGGCGTGCTTACCTTGAAACCATCGGCACCCGCCTCGACATCGATGCCGCTGGTGTTCCAAAAGCAAGTGCCCTGGCGGACCAGGCCGGAGAATTCTTCCTCGATGAAGATGTCGAAACGGATGCGGCGGTTTTCGATATCCAGGGTGCGGCGTTCCACGCGACCGACCTCGAAACCGCGATAGTAGATCGGCGAGCCTGCGGCCAGGGAGCCCGCATCGTCCGCCACCAGCGTGAGCCGCAAGCCCGGCACGCTCGCGGCGGTAACCGGTGGTTCTTCCAATCCGTCGAAATGATGGACCGACATCTTGGTCTCGCCAGGTTCGAGTTCGAGATAGGCACCACTCACGATGGTGCTGAGGCCGGAGATGGAAGCCCCGGAGACACGCGGTTTGACCACCCAGAAGCGGGTTCCCTGGCGGAGGAGATATTCGGAATTCGGGTCCATCCGGACCTCGGCGACGACCGATTGCAGATCATCGGACAAATCGACTCTCTCGATTACCCCGACTCGCACGGAGCGGCAGCGGACTTCCGTGGTTCCGGCCTCGATGCTCTCGGCCGTTTCAAAGCGCACGTAAGCGATCGGCCCGCGGCCGGCGTAGTGTTTCCACACCAGGCCACCCGCGACAACGAGTGCGAGCAGTGGTACCAGCCACACGCTGCTCCAGCGGCGGCGGTGGTGGATAACGGCGCGCGGTTCCTGCGTCTCTTCGGTCATGGGGTATCGGAAAGGTCACGTCCCACATGCTGGTCCCATAGCAGGCGGGGGTCGAAACTCATGGCGGCAAACATGGTCAGAACCACGACCGCTGCAAAGGAAACGATCGCCGGACCCGGCAAGACGTTCGAAAGGGCACCCACCTGCACCAGCGCCACGAGGATGGCGACCACGAAGACATCGACCATCGACCAGCGGCCGACGAGTTCGGTGATGTGGTAGAGCCGGGTGAGGTTCTTTGGCGAGGTGTGGGTCTTGCCGGCTGCCGCGAAGCAGAGCCAGCCGAGGGCCAGCATTTTCAAGATCGGGATAATGATGCTTGCGGAGAAAATGATGGTGCCGACCAGGTAGTCGCCCTTCTTCCAGAAGTTCAGGACGCCCGACATGATCGTGTCATTCGAAGTGCCGCCGATGCCGCCGACGGACATGATCGGCAGCAGGTTGGCTGGGAAGTAGAGGGCGATCGACGAAAGGAGAAAGCACCAGGTGCGCTCAAGGCTGTGGGGCTTGCGCAGGTGCAGGGCGCTCTGACAACGCGGACAATGGGCGAGTTCGACCGGGCTCACCTTCCCGCACAGGTGGCAGGAGGCGAGTCCTTCGGCGGCTGCGCTGCGAATCTCCATCAGTCGTTCTTTTGAAAGGCGATTTCCAGCCGGTCCCAAAGCTCCAGGCGGTCGATTCCGGCCATCGCGAATGAGGTGCAGACCACGAGTCCGGCCATCGCCCACAGGCCGATGCCGAGATGAATCTCGCCGATCGCGCCGAGTTTCAGAAGCGCCACGAGGATGCCGAACAGGAATACCTCCAGCATGCTCCATGGCTCGCAGAGTTGGAACCAACGGGTGACTGCCCTGGCGCCGGGGAAGGCGATGCCGAAGCGGAGGGGGCCTGCCACGTAGAGCAGCCCGCCGACCAGCACCAGAGGCGCGACCACGGTGAAGAACACGGTGGCCATGCCGATGACCGGATTTCCATCGCGCCACATCGCCTCGGCGGCCTCAAGGATTGTCAGTTCGCGTCGCACGCTGCCGGCATCGACGGTGATACTCGGGAACAGGTGAACCAGCACCATGAAGACCAACGCCGCCGAGGAGAAGCCGGTGGCCCGGGCCAGCGAGCGCGGGCGATTCTGATAGAGCAACTCGCCGCAGCGGCAGCAGTGGGCGGCGTCGCCCTCGTGGAGGCGTGGGGCCTCCTGCAGCGCGTCGCAGAAGTGGCACGCCACGCGGATCGGTCCCTCCTCAAGGCGGGGCCAGGAAAGTCCGGGTAGGTGGCGTTTCATTGAGATGGTGGATGGAAGATCGGAGATGGCAGATGGGCGAAGAAATCACCAATCAACAATCCTCCAATCACCAATCGAAGTGTTTGGAAGAATGAGATTGGCTGTCGCCTTGATCGGAGCGCATCGAAGGACGGCAAGTCTTCCCGGGGAGTTCTGCATTTGGCGTCAGCGGTCCGTTTTCTTCAGGCAGTCTGATTGGTGATTGGAAGATTGGTGATTGATGATTCGGACTCAGAGAGGCCGCGCGTAGGTGCCGCAGCGATTGAGCCAACCTTCCTTCCAGCGGGCCTCGCCGCGGGCAGGGGGGGAGTTTTCGATGCGGCGGGTGAGCATGCGCTTGGCGCTGGCGGAGAATTCGGAGGCGGCGGGTTGTCCAGCCGGGACATCCTTCATGCTGCCGAGCACTTGGAGCAGGCCCCAGCCCTTGCCATTGTAGCGTTCACTGGCTTGGGTGCCGTCTCCCTTGAAATTCACGTAGTCGATCAGCGCGTAGGTGCCATTGGCGGTGCTGGCGACCTTGTTGTAGTTGGCTTGGAGCCGGGGCCGGTCACTGGCCGGAGCGGCGGCGAGGACCTTCGGCAGCGCGGCACGGGAGCGGGCGATGATGAACTCGGTCTGCAGCGGCACCGTATTCGCAAGCCACTGGCGGAGCTGATCGAGCTGCGGGCCGCGGAACTCGGCCTTGTTTTTCCATGGGGAGTGGCGCTGTTGCGCGACTGCCGGGGGATTCGCACCCTGTTGGCGGGCGAAGGCGACGAACTGCGGCCAGCTTTCCTCGAAGCGGCCGTTGAAGCCTGCCGGATACCAGATGAAGTGGCCGATTCCCAGCGACGGGAATTCCTCGCCGGCATTCCAAGCGGTCAGTCCGGCGACGGTGCCACCGGACTCGTTTTGCCAGATTTTCTTCCCGATCGCCGCCTTTTGGGCCCCGGTCAAGTTGGTGGACGCGGGCGCGGCGGCCGAGGCAGTGCCGGGCATCGAGACCGGTCCGCAGGCGGCCACGGCGAGCACGAGGGGGAAGAGGAGGCGGAATGGTTGCACGGGGCTGTATTTCCGCGAGTTTCGCCGATATCGCAAGCAGAGTATGGGTGGCAGGCATTGGAACGCCAAGGTCCAGGAGGAGCGCGGAATTTCTCCCGCGTCACTGGTCCTGCGTCCAACCGTCCAAGCGGGACAAATCCCGCGCTCCCAGTGCTGGCTCAGGCCGCATCGAGTGCGGTCAGCAAATGCGGCCGCACTTCCTCGTTCTTCATGAACGCCGGGAAGAGGTGGCTGCCGGGCCCGTAAGCGCAGAATTCCACCAGCTCGCCAGTGTGATTTCCGCTGGTCCAAGCGATTCCATGGCGCTTGGCGAAAAGTTTGGCCAGTTCGCCGCTCTTCATGCCCTGCGCTTGTTTGAGTTCCTCCTTGTCCAATTCAATGCCGGTCCGGTCGCGGAGGTAATCGCCGAGTTTCGGCCCGCTGAGGCCGCCGCTGGAATTGCCCATCCACTCGAAGGAGCGCTTGAATTTGGCGATCTTCTCGAAGGCGGAGGTGGTGCCGTTGTAGATCCCGGGGGCCATACCTTGGTTCGGGTTGGCGTTCATGCCATTGAGCTGGATGCCGCCGCAGCCGTGGTCGGTCGTGATGATCACCAGCACATCCTCGTGGGCCGTGGCATAGGCCAGCATCGCGCCGATCGCGTCGTCGAAGGCAAGCTGCTCGCGGATGCTGCCCGCGGCGTCGTTCGCATGGCCGCAGTGGTCGATGCGTGCGCCTTCCACCATGAGGAACCAGCGGTCTTTCGCCACGGCGTCGAGACGCTTCACGGCGAGGTCCGACATTTCCGCCAAGGTCGGCACAGTTTCCTGGAGGTCCGGCTTTGACTCGCGGTCGATCGCCAGCGGGACGTAGCCGGAGGAGAAGAGTCCGAGCACCGGCTTTTTTGCATCCGGCTTCGCGGCGAGGAGTTCCTGGCGGTTCTTCAACAGGTCGTAGCCGCTGTCGGCGAATTTCTTGAGCAGGTCGTCCGGGAAGAACTTCTGCCCGCCGCCGAGCAGGACCTCGACGCCGCGTTCCTGATATTGGAGAGCGATCTGGGATTCATCGCCACGGCTGTTCACGTTGGCGGCGAAACCGGCCGGCGTAGCGTGGGTGATCGTGGCGGTCGAAACCAGGCCCAGCGGGATGTCTTTCTTCTTCAGCAGGGATTGGATCGCCTCGACGTCGCGTCCGGAAGCGGCGTCCACGTTGATGGCGCCGTTGTTGACGCGCTTGCCTCCGCCCCAGGCGCTGGCGGCGGCGGCGGAGTCGGTCACCAGGCTATTGGCGGAAAAGGTCTCCATCAGCGCCCGCACCACCGGCATCTCGCGGTACATCTTGACCCAGTTCGTGGTCTTTCCCTCGAACAGCGAGCGGCTGTGCTGGGCCAGCGAGAGCGCACCGTGGTTCATCCCATCGCTCACCATGAAGATGATCTTCTTCGGCAGGCCGCGATTGTCGGCGGAGCGGCGGGTTTCCTGGGCGAGCAGCGGGGCGCTGGCGCCGCCGAACACCGCCGAGGTGATGGTGGCGGCCTTGAGGAAGTCGCGGCGCGAGGTGGAGGTGGGTTTCATGTGGCGAGTGCTTGGCCCGGGAATACGTCCGGAGGCGGCGGGTTTCCATGCGAAAAAACGAGTTGGAATTGTCGTCTTGCACGGGGGAGAGGCTGGCGGAAGGCTCCCGACGTCATGGACAAGACCGAATTGATCAACGCGCTCAAGGTGACCCCGAAGGACGTGGTGAAGCTTTTCATCACCGCATTCGTCATTTTGGTGGTCACCAAGGTCCAACTGGTGAACGACCGGCTTTCCGCGCTGCTGATAGCGCTGCCCTTCACCTCGCTGGTGGCGATGGTCTGGATGCAGGCGGAAAATCAAGGCTCCCAGCGGATCGCGAATCACTCCGAGGGGACCTTTTGGTTTGTGCTGCCGACATTGCCGATGTTCCTGATCCTCCCGTGGATGCTTCGGCACGGCTGGGGCTTCTGGGCGGCGCTGGGGGTGAACTGCCTTCTGACCACCGGGTTTTTCTGGCTCACGGTGGTGATTTTGCGGCGCTTCGGGCTCAATCTGATGTGAATTCCCCGAGATTCCGATTTTGCCCTTGCCATCGCGGGGATGATTTGGTCTCTCCCGCCTTCCGGCCGTCCATGGCCGGTGCGGAATACACGACCCGGCATGTCTCAAGAGAATATCGTCCCCTTCGAGCAGCCGAAGTCCAATTCCCGGTTTCCAGGAACACCCATGAAAAGCGATCTTGTCGAGAAGGCGTCCGAGATTATCAGTGATCCGCTGGTCCTTATCAACATGGTCTCGAAGCGTGTCCGCCAGTTGAACAGCGGCCGTTCGCCGCTGATTCCAACTCGCCCGAGCATGGGCGCGGCTGACATCGCATTGACCGAAATCATCGAAGGTAAGATCAGGGTCGTCGTCGTCGATCCGGCGAAGGCGGAGTCCTGAGTGATCGAGCTAATCCGCGCCCGGAGTTGGCGTGAACATCTGTGAGTGCGGAAATTTCCAGCAACCGCAAGGCACGCCGGGATTTCAATATCTCGGACACCTACGAGGCGGGCCTTGAGCTGAAAGGCACGGAGGTCAAATCCATCCGTGCCGGGAAGGTCAACATTTCCGATGCCTTCGCGCGTGTCGAGAAGGGCCAACTCTTTCTCTACGGCTGCGACATCCAGCCGTGGGAGACTGCGGCCACGTGGTTCCAGCACGAATCCCGTCGCCCGCGGCGGCTGCTGGTGCACAAGAAGGAGATCCTCAAGCTCGACGCGGTCACCGCGATCAAGGGGGCCTCGCTGCCGTGCCTGAAGATGTATTGGAAGAACGGCAAGGTGAAGGTCGAGATCGGCGTCGGCAAAGGCAAGACACACTCCGACCAGCGGCAGGATCTGAAGGAGCGGGTCGAGTTGCGCGAGGCACAGCGCGAGGTCGCGAGATTCAACCGGCAGTAAGGAAGCGTCGTCTGGGGAGCGCTGCGACGGGAAAGGCGGATCGAAGCCAGCGGCGGTGCTGCGGATATGCACAATTGTCGCGAGACTTCAACGGGGTCGGCTCCCGACTGCTAATTCCACCTCACTCCCTACGGTTACGCCTTCACGCGTCGTGTCCTTTAGACGTAAACTAACATATTCCGCATCCGCTTTCGATTTGCCTTGACTTCGTTGATGATCAAGGATTTTTAAGGATGTTTATCTCCCGTAGTTGTTTCGTCAGGCTGCTCCCTTGCTTGATTCCTCATTTCCGACTTCCAACATTGTTAGAGGAAGCCCCTGGCGCGATCCCGGAGCGAAAGTCATTCCACCTGTTCCATGTCCTCCCCCACATCCGAGACACTCATCGAGATTACATTTCCGGACCGTTCGGTCTCCCGCTATCCTCTTGGCCGGGTGAAGGAATTGTTGCAGGCCGAGAAGATTGGCAGAGGCTGGCCCGCTCGCATCGCAGGTACCGGGGAGTGGATAGACCTCGACAGCCTCGTCAGCAGTGAGGACGCCCGCATCCGCCCGGCGGATCGCCCGGAAGTTTCGACTCAAGCCGCCCCGTCACATGCCATATCCCATGCCGTGGGCAAGGTGTCACCCTCGCCAGCCCTGGCGTCCTTCCCGTCCTTTGGCGCGGACGAGACTGTCATTGCCAGCATCGGTCAGCATGCCTTGGTCGGCTTCGTGAAGGGCGAAGGCATCGCCTCCACCCAGGTGGTGCTCACCGCACGAAGGATCTACGTCAGGGGCCGATCCTTCACCCGCACGGTCAGCGAGCAGTTGAGAATGATTGGTGACCTTACCTCGATCTGCAGCCTCTCGCTTCACAATTATAGCAATTGGCCGAAGCTTGTCTTCGGTGTCCTGTTGTTCTTAACTTCAGTGGCTGCTGGCACCAGCGGAGGGGGCATGACGGAGCAGATCGTGGGCGGTGTCACCTTCTTCGTTGGCACTTGGTTGATCATCTCTTTCTTCATCACCCGCCGCCGCTACCTCCGCATTAACATGGGCGGGGAGCCCTACGATGTCAGCATGGAGGGTGTGGATGACGAGCAGGTTCTCTCCTTTATCGACACCTCCATGGCTTACCTGAGCCACGGTGTCTCCGCGGATTCAACTACCGCACCATAAACCTCACGGTCATGAACGACGATGCTCCCCAGCGAACCGTCACGCTTGCCGAAGCGATCGGTGCCTCTTCTGATGCCTGGCTGCGGGTCGGCTTCCCAGGCGGCAGCATCCTCCGCCACGATGATAACGCTGACACCGACAAATGGGTGGAGACTGGCTGGCGTATCAATGTCGTCACCAGTGAGCTCGAAGTCTTGTGCAACGGCGTCTTTGAGCCCCGCGACCTCGTCTATGAAGAAGAATCGGGCATTCTCCGGCGTCCTGCCCTCGTGGTAAAGCCGGTCGAGCCCCACGTCGCGGCACTCACACCAGCATCCCGGCCGGCCCAATCCTCCGGCACCGTCGAGCCATCCACCCCGGTCGCCCAAGGGCTTCCCACCAGTCATGGCCGGGCCTCCGACCTCTGGAAGCGCACCCGCTCGGCCGACCCGCGGGATTTCCGCAGATGGGTTCGCAAGCGTTCCTCCATCCTGCTGCTTGTCTCCTGGGTGCTGCTGGCCTTCTGCGCTGGTGCTCTCGTTTCCACACCGCCGTGGCACCCCGTCCACCTCATCGGCAAGTGGGTCGTGTGGTTGCTCGTCATTCCCATTTCTTATTTGCTGTGGCGACGCAGCGGTCTCCATGCGGCCGCGATGATGGTGATCACCATCATGCTCGGCAGGAGTTACTACCTCTATCAGGCCATGGGTATCGTGAAGCCGCCCGAGATGAGTCATGCCGCCTCGGCTCACCCGGGCGAGTCGAGCCAAGACGGTAGGGTGGCGGCGGAACCAGTCCACGTCTCCGAGGCTCCTCCGCCACCACCGCTAGCATCTCAGCCAGACCGCCCGCCCTTCAGCCGTTCGCCTGATGGCAAGTTCACCGTTGAGATCTACGACGATGTCCAGCAGGGGCCACTGATACTTGTCACAGAGAACGGGGACCACTTGTTCGAGCAGCCTTCCATGGGCTACCTGCTGGATGCCCACTGGAGCCCGAACGGCAGATACCTCGCCTTGAATGAGCGCCGCGCCAATTCCGGCGACTATCTCTGGATCATGGACCTCCAGCGCCAGGACGTCCTGAAGAAGCCCGATGATGAGCTGTGGCGGCAGATGCAGGTCCACTGTAGTGATCTGCTCCAGCGTGAAGCGCGCAAGTCATGGGGAGCGGAGGTGGAGGGGGACAAGGACTGGGGCACGGCCGCGCACTGGGATGGCAGTGGGAATCTCATCGCCAAGGTCACCGTCCAGTTTTACGGCAAATCCATCCCTGCGGATCGCTCCGGCATCTTGGAAGCCCGGGTGAAACTTCGGATGGATCACCAGGGTGCCGCGCTCCAGCGCGGCAGCGCTATCATCTCGGAACCGATCGGTGGGAAATGGCTAAAGGAGGGCTACAAGGCCTATCACGAGAAGGGGGCTGACGCACTCACCGTCATCGCCTACGAGCCGGCTCGCTTTGGGGTAGTCCGGTCCCACGCCGCCCTCCATGAGCTTGATCTCAATGGCATTTCCATCGGAAGTGCGGATGCTGCGGATAGGGAAGGGGGCATCCGCATCGATCTGCCGCTCCGTGCCGGCAAACTCGCCAGCATGGAGTATTGGGAGCCGAGTCCGGAGAATTTCTCGTGGTCCACGCCGCCCTCCCGCGTCCGCCTCGATGAGCCCGGCCTGCATATCGTGGCTCGCGGTGGTAGTGAAGCGCGCGCATGGGTGGCCCTTTTGAAAAGCCTCGCTTCCCGTCCCGCAGCCCCGCCTGCGGCAACGATCCCATCGGGAGGGGCGCCAGTCGTGACCCCGGCAGCCGCCACTCCTCCCGCAGCATCGCCCACGGCCAATCCCTTCCCCGGAGAAAAGTATCCCCAGACCCGTCAGCGTCTCCTCACGTCCGCCGAGCTGAAGCAGTGGACCAACGGCGCAATCCGCTACGCCATCAATGAGATGTTCGCCCGGCATGGTGCCACGTTCGCCAAGGAGGAGATCGCTGGCGTCTTCCGGGCCTTCGCTTGGTACCGGCCGCGGGCAGAGATCCGCTTCGACATTATCGAGAAAGACCACTTCTCGGATATTGAGCGCGCCAACCTCAAGGAACTCGCACGTGCCCGCGACCTGACCGCCGAGAGTGGCTCCACCCCCGCCACTGCCAGCAACTATCGGGGCAGGGTGGGGAAGCTTGAAGCTCGCTTTACCTTGATCTGGGGCGCGGATGGCCAGGTCACCGGGGAATATTGGCATCCGGGTACCAATCCCGTGCGCAAGTTTCGTCTCGCCGGCACAAATACCACCGAGGGAAGCCTCACGCTCCAGGAATTCACTCGCGGGCAACTCACTGCCACCCTCCTGCTCACGAAGCGAGCCGACCGAGGCAAGGTGATATGGTCGGGCACCATGAACAACGTGGACGGCCGGAAGCTGGAAGTCCTGATGGAAAAGGCCGATGCGAATTGAGCAAAATAGCGACGCCCCCCCTTCGTCGTGGTGAGTTGATAGGTTCAGCGAGATTTCCCGAACCAGGCGCGGCCCACCTTGGCGCTTGGCTCCTCCGGCACGCTCTCTAACGTCCTGCCATGCGCCGGCTCCGTAATGACCTGCCCTACGCCTTCCGCCCGCCGAAGCCGCGGGCGTGGTTCCGGCCGCTGGGCCTGTTGGCAAACCGGCTCTACCTGCAGAGGAAATATGCGGTCAACCGGCTGGACGACTCGGGTTTCGACCGGGTGAAGGAGCTGTCCCGCGCCGGCCATGCCGTTCTCCTGGCTCCGAATCACGCCGATCATTCCGATCCGCATGTGGTGACCGAGCTGATTGCCCGCCACGACATGAAGTCGCACTTCATGGCTGCCCGCGAGGTCTTCGAGGTGAGCAAGCTTGGTGCCTTTGCCCTCGAAAGCATGGGCGTCTATTCGGTTGATCGCGATGGTCCCGACCTGTCCGCGATCAAGACCTCGATCACCTTGTTGGAGAAGAGCAGTGATCCGCTGGTGATCTATCCGGAAGGCGAGATCTATCACCACCACGAGCGGCTCGACCCGCTGCACGAAGGCGTCGCGTCGATCCTGCTGAAAGCCGCTGCCCGCATGAACGGCGGCAAGGAGGCCTTTCTCGTTCCCGTCGGCATCCGCTTCCATCACGACGCCGCAGTCGAAGCGACCTTCCGCGACCGGCTTTCGCGGTTAGAGGATCGGATCGGTTGGACCCCGCGGCCGGCGTTGTCGATCGACGAGCGCATCGTGCGGCTCGGCACCGGCTTGTTAGGTCTGAAGGAGATGGAACACACCGGGGAGAACGGACGCGGGCGCATTCAGGATCGCCTGACCTCGCTGTGTGACGCGCTGCTGTCCGCCGCCGAGGGCCGTCACGGCCGGGATCCGAAAAGCGTCACAGCTCCCGAGCGCGTGCGGGCCCAACGCTATCGGATCCGCAAGCGCCTGCTGGATGCCGAGAAGCCGCCGACCGCTGTCGAACGCGACGAGCTTCTCGATGACCTCGACCGCGTCTTCACCGCGCTCCAGGCACACAGCTACATCGGCGACTACTTCCTCGCCGAGCAGACGCTCGACCGCCGTGCCGAGACGATCATGAAGCTGGAGGAAGACCTGCTCGGTTTCCCGAACTACCCGACCCCGCGCACCGCTCGCGTGACCGCCGGTGAGCCGATCCCGGTTAGCAAGATGCTGGCAGCCGGCGAACTCTTTGCGAAAGGCGGCGCCACGCCCCTGACCGCCTTGTTAGAGGCACGCCTGGCTGCGCTGTTGGCTTGAGAATTCCGGGAATGTAGCGGCCTGCGACCGCCGGAAACTGGCGGCAGCAAGCCGCATCGCGAGATTCCCGAACCGTATATCCCGAATCGTATCCACAAGGATGCGGCCCGTGCCGCCGAAGTGCGGCGGTCATAGACACGCCGCTACACTGGATGGATCAGCCGTCCGAGGGACTGACCGAGAAGAAGAAGGTCGAGCCGATCTGAGGCTCGGACTCCACCCAGATCCGATGCCCGAGGCGCTGGATGACTTGGGCGCAGAAGGCCAGCCCGATGCCGGTTCCCACGGTTTTGTTCGCGCGGTCGCTGAAGAAGTAATCGAAGATCTTGTCGCGCTTGTCGGCTGGGATTCCCCGGCCATCGTCGCGAACGTAGATCACCGTGCCATTGGGTTCGTCGGCGCGGGCTCCGATCTCGATGCAGAGGTGCTTGGACTCCGAACGGGCGTGGGTAAGCGCGTTGCGCAGGAGGTTGCTGAGCAGATGCTGCATTTGCGACTTGGGTCCCCGGATCCTCGGGAGGGAAAGGATCTGGATCTTCGCACCCTCGGTGCGGCCGCTCATTTCGAGTTCCTCGACGACTTCACGGGCCATCGAGGCGAAGTCGATGTCCTCGATGGTCGAGTTCATCTCCGTCTCGGAGAACTCGAGCATGTCATTGGTGAACTTCGCGAGGTTTGTGAGCGAGGTGCTGGCAAGGCCGGCAAGCTGGGCGACGGCAGGGTCCTTCGCTTCACTGCGGCTCTCTAACAAGGACAGCGCCATGATGCCGGACTGGAGCTGGTTTTTCACCTCATGGGCGATGATGCCTGCGAAACGGCGGAGATCCTGATTGGAGCGCTCCAGCAGGATGTTCCGCTTGCGGACCAGCTCGAGGATGCCGGAGCGCACCTCGGTGGTGAGCAGCGCGGTCGAGTCGGGCCAAGGCAGCGATTGACCGCGGACGGTTTCTTGCCACGCGGCAAAACTGCTGCGGGGCGAAAGCGCGCCGCTGGCATCGCGGGATTTCGCCGCGGCCGGATCACCCGCCCACTTGATCCGCTGGATCGCCTCATCACGGAAGAGCACCAGCCACGCGTGCTCTCCCAAATGGATCGCCACCAAACCTGCGGCATGGGGGACGCTCCCGGCCAGCGAAGGGAAAAGCGTGGAAGCCTCGTGGGTGATCACGATTCCATCGTTGCGATATCTATCCAACTGCTGGCGCAGAGAGATCAGTTCGAGATCGTCCGGAGCAGAACCTTCGGCGCGGATTCCCTGCGACGACAAGACCGCAGCACCGTCCGCCTTGAACAATTCCCGCAAGGCCGGGAGCGTAACACCGAGGCTTCCGACTGGATCCGAGTAGTCCTTGAGCCCGGTGATGAGGTCGAGAGCCATGCGCCGCGCCGATGACATCCGCAGATTCTCCAGGCTGGCTTGCTCGGCCTTGAGCTGCGCCGACAGGACGATGGCGTAGAGAGACGCGGTGGCACGCACCGCGTAGGAAACGAAGCGCGCCGTGCGATGATGGCAGGCGATCAGTCCCCACAGCTTGCCATCGACCACCAATGAGATCGAAAGCGAAGCATCGACTCCCATGTTTTTCAAATACTGGACGTGGATGGGCGACATGCTCCGCAGCACTGCCCGGCTCATGTCGAGCGGCCCCCGGGTGTCTGGCACCAATCTTACGGGCACGGCATGCACGTCCTGCAGCAAGCGCACCGGGTTCCTGAGGTAGAGTGCGCGCGCCTGGGGCGGAATGTCGCTGGCGGGGTAGTGGAGATCCAGATAGGGCTCCATCTCGGGCTCCTTCGCCTCGGCAATGACCTCTCCGTGGAAGTCCGGGGCGAAGCGATAGATCATCACCCGATCAAAGCCGGTGAAGCTCTTCACCTCGCGAGCCATCACGGCCGCGATGTCGCGCGCATTGCACACGCCGGAAAGCTCGCCCAGCGAGCGGTGGACGATTTGCAGGTAGTTGTCCAAGCCCTCGGTGGACTCGACATCCCGGGGCGAATGAGGGTCTCGCTCCAGCTCGACGACGGTTTCTCCCGTATCGAGGATGTGGACGATGCCATCGAAGAATTTCACCTCGTCGCCCATCGCCACGGGCACGAGGAAGGGATTCACGTAGGTGGTGGCCGCATCGCGCACGAGTCGCTCGACGGCATCCCGGGCATCGGCCTGCACAAGCTGCAGGAACCCCGTTCCCACGAGATCTGCCGGTTCACGGCCGATCAAGAATCCCGTGTTCCCACTGACTTGAAGGATCTCCAAGCGCTCGGTCGCCAGCACGAAGAGCACGCCATGCGGCTGTACCGAACCGGGAATATGGATCGGCTCGCGGGCGCAATCGTCGAGATCCAGGGACGGAGCTTGATGGATCGGTTCGCTCATCAGGACACAACAGGGGTGGGGGACTTGACAGCGAAGGCGGCGATGAAGTGCTCGAAAGCCTCCCGGGCAGATGTGGAGGCGGCTTCGAGGAAATCGTCCCCGGTCTCGAGGGATTCCAGCCATGAAACGAAATCCTTCCAGTAATAGCGATTCTGATCGTGGAAACCGCTGAGGAAGCGGCAGGTATCCGCTGGCAACGGACCGGCTTTCGTTTCCAACTCCGACAGCAGGATCGCTCCCCCGTGAATGCTGCCTTCCAGCACGTAGAGACAACCAACGACCGATGGTGCACGCTCGGATCGCAATCCTCTTTCCAAGGGTGGCACTGGATGCCCCAAGGCGTGGAGATCGTCGGTCAAGGCATGGTAGCGAGCTTGGCGGGCGGAGAGTTCCGGCAGCCCCCATTCCGCGAGCAGGTGCCAGTCGAGCTGTAGCCAGCAGGCAGCAAGGCCTTGGTGGAATTGCCTCAAATAGAGAGCGTAGGCATCGATGCTGGCTGTTACCTCCTCTTTGGAGATTTGCCCTTCGAGCCGTTGGTGGGAAGATTGAGTAGCTTTCCGAAGTGCTTGGAGAAGTGTCATGAGCCGGAGCAATGTCGCCGTGGAGTCACGGAACATTCTGACGTCAATTTGTGCCGGAACCCAAGTCGGCGCAACGCGTTCGTTTCGAAGGGATCCTTAGGAAAAACCGAAGGGATTCCATCCGGAGCACCCCCGGTTCAACTCACGGTCGCGTCACGTGCAGGCGCAGGAAGCGGCTCGATTCGCCGGCCGGAACGCGGATGCGGAGAACGGGTGCGGCGCTGTCGTCGGTCGCGATGCCGGTGGCTTGCCAGCTTGTTAGATCATCTGACCATTCCGGTATCACTGTGACTCCGAGGGCAAGGGCCGGGCGGGTGAATTCCATCACCAGATTGCCGCTCTCCATGTGGGACAATGGCCGTGGATCGGGAGCAAGGGGATCGAGGCCGAAGGCGAACTCAAAGAGGTTCGCCCAGCCATCGCCATCGGGGTCGCCGTCCTCGCTGTGATCGGCGAGCGTGGGATGAGCATCGAGCCAGTCTTTGAAGGGATCGGAGACCACGAGCAGTCGTCCGCTGCCGGAGATGCGAGCCGTTTCGTAGGTGGCACCGGAACCCGGCGCGCCCCAGATGCCGGCCGGTTGTGGAATGCCTGCGATCTTGAGCGTGCCGACGGTGTCGGTTGCCTGATGGTCTAGCTCGATGGTTCCGGGCGCGGCGATCTCCAGCCCCGCGGCATCCGGCAGCGAAGGTGCTGTTAGAGAAAGCGTGCCGGAAAGGATGCGTGTGTCGCCGGTGCGGGTGGAGGGGCCCGAGAGGGCGGTGCGGCCGTCGCCGGATTGGGTGAGCGTGCCAACTCCGGCGAGATCGTTCGCCACGTTCAGGGTCCCGGGCTGGTGGAAATCGAGGTTACCCGTCGCATTGATCAGGATCTCGGCAGTGCCAGGCGTCGCGGTGCCGTCGATTCGCAGCGTGCCGCTGTTGATCGTCGTGCGGGCGTTGTAAGTGTTAGAGCCGGTGAGGGTCCAAGTGCCGGCTCCATCCTTCACCACGCCCATGCCGCCGGTGCCCGTGAGGATGGCACCGCTCACGATGCCATTCCCGCTGCCGCCGAGGCCGAGCTGGCGGCTCGTGCCGACCGTCTGGTTGATGATGCCCGAAAGGGTGAGCTGTTCTCCGTCGCAGCGCACGTAGAGGCCATTGCCGCCCATGCCGGAGATCGTGAGATCCGAGGTGAGTGTGGTGTCGCCGGAAACCTGGTGGATGGTTGGAATGGTGGCCTCGCCCGCGAAGGTGGTGGAGCTGAAGCCGCTGAAGGTATTGGTCACGGTGCAATCGCAGGCGAGCGCGAGCGTGCCTGAGGCGAAGCCGCCCTTCGGGATGGCGACCGGACCGCTGCCGAGCGCGTCCGGGCGGGTGATGAGCAGGGTGCCGCCACCGGAGGCGACCGTGGTGCCGCCGCTGTAAGTGTTCGCCGCGGTCAGGGTCAGCGTGCCTGCTCCGGTTTTGGTCAGGCTGCCGCTTTGGGTCGCGACATCGGAAATGACATCGTGGATGGTCCCGTCGTGACCGTCGGTGTTGACCTTGCCTCCGCCGCTGCCGAGACGGAAGAGCATGGCGGATCCTGTCAGTAGATCGGGAACGTCTGCGGCGAGCTTCAAGGTGCCGCCTGATTGCAAGGTCAAGGTTGCGGTGCCGCTGGCCCCGGTCAGCGGATTGGAGAAGGCGCTGGACGTGGTGAAGGTGCCTCCGGAGACGTTCACGCTGGCCGGGCCTCCGGAGGTGCCGGGCTCGAGATCGAAACTACTGGATCCGTCGTAGTTGAAGGTCGCGCCGGTTTCGACGGTCAGCGAAGCCGGATAGCCACCCTGTGCGGCGACCTTGGCAGAGCCATGCTGGCTCCAGCTTCCGCCGGACTTGAGAGTCAGCGTGCCGGGGCGGCCGACGTGAAGGGTGCCGTGATTGACTACGGTGCCAGCCCCGTTCAGGGCCTGGATCGCAGTGCCGGCGGAGATGTCATTGCCAATGAGAACGCGCTTTCCCTCCGCCGTGGTGATCATCGAGCCAGCGATGAAATCCACGCTGACCGGAGCCGTGGCATCCGGGCCGATCTCCCACCCGCCGGTGGCGGCCGACTGATCGTTGGCGACTGCCACGTTGCCAGCTCGGATCACCGTGCCACCTGTGTAGCTGTTGTTCCCGGAAAGCTGCAGCGCCGAGCTGCCGGCTTTGGCGAGGGACGCGCTGCCACTCAGCGCGCCGGTGAATGACAGCGTCGCGGCATCGCTGGATAGCTCGGTGTTCGCCGGGAGAACGATCGGAGACTGGATGGTGCAGGCCAGCGAGGTAGCCTCGCCGGATTCTTCGAAGCGGATGCGCGGTTCGGGCGCGCCGTCGGTGGAGATTTGGACGCCCGCGGTGGAGCCAGCGAGATCACCACCGGGTAGGCCAACGGACACCGATGTCTGGGCTCCGAAGGCATCGAACCACGAGCTTTGTGGTGCCGTTGCGGCAAGCTGGACCGAGGTCGCCTTCGCTTCCGGAGTGGAGGCAAGAAAGCGGATCGTGTCCGCCGCTCGTTGCCACTGGGCCATGCACGGCGTGCTTGCGGCGAGCGAGCGGCCATCCCATGCGACCGATCCGGCGGCGTAAAAGGCTGCCTGGGTCGTGCCGGCGGCGGCGTGATCGACCGCTTGCACCGTGGCGTCGTTACGCAGGACGACCAAGGGACTTTGGTAAGCCGCCATGTCTTCGGCGGAGAGGCCGGGAACCACGGTGTAGGCGTAGCTCTTGTTAGAAAAGGCGGTGCCGTGGCGGATCGACAGGGAGAAGACATTCTTGCTCACCGTGGTCGCGTCGTAGCCAGTATTGATCGATTGCCAGGTGCCGCTTTGGGAAGCGGCCTGAACGGTGGCGGAGGTGGGCACCTCGTTGAAGAAGTAGCCGGTGCCATCGTGATGGGCCCACTGGAGTCCGGCGAGCGTGCTCGTGCCGGTGGCCAGCGTTTGTTGGGCTCCGCCTGTGGAATAGGTGACCGATCCTGTGAGCAAGGATTGGTTCAGCGTGGTTTCCACCTCGGCCGTGGCCGCGGGTGCATCGATGTCAGCCCCGAGTGCCACGAAGCCACTGTCGAAGAAGAACCATGCCTTCTTCGCTGCGACATTGCGGCGGTTGTAGCGGAAGGCGGTCGCGGCGTAGGTCCCGTCCGAGATGCCCCCGGCGAAAGTGCTGGTGCCGGCCACCCCCCAGTCGGCCGTGGGTTTGAGCGAGTAGGTGCCTTGCTCGACGGTGGTGCCCGGCAGCTTGCGCCAGTTCCACACCGGCATGATGTCATCATACTCGTTGCCGGTGCGGAGGATGAGGTTCACCCCATCCCCGAGGTGATAGTTCTTCAAGCCCTCGCCGTTTCCCGACTCCGGCTGGAGCGTGCGGGTGGAGGAGATCTTCACCGAGGCATAGCCGGCCGGCCGGTGCCAGGCGGTGAAATCGCCACGCCAGAAATGCTTGGCTCCCGTATGGGAAAGTGCGGGTCGGCAGAGCCGGTGGCATTGGCGGCGGTGACCGATGCGCGCAGGGAATCGAGTTCCGCCGTGCGGTAGCTGGGAATTACGGTGGACGTGGTAGTAGCGAGACTTGCCAGTCCGGAGCCATTCGCGGATTGACTCTTGCGACTAATCCCCCGGCCGGAAGCGGTGTAGTCGATCATCTGGCCGCGGTTCATCCAGCGTGTGCCATCGAGCAGATAGTCGGCGAGGATGCGGCGCTGGCTTTCGCTGAAGGCGAATCCGGTCTCCTTGCTCATCGCGGCCCATTTCAGGGTGTTCGAAATGAACAGCGAGCCGTAGCCCTGGTTGTAGAGTTGGGCCCCGTGCTGTAAGAAGGAGCCATCGCGCTGGATGCCTTCCGCCGTGGTGACGAGGATGGTGTCGGAGATCGCCAGAAAGGCGTCGGCAGTGATCGAGGTGCTACCGGCGGCCACGCCCCGGTAGATACCGGCGATGGCGCGGTCCACGCGGTTCTGGCCGGTGTTTGTTCCGGAATTGGTGCTACGGGCGACGTAGGCGCGCTGGACCCTGGCCAACCCTGACGTCATGCGTGATGAGGAGAGCTGCGACTTGATCAGCACCATGCATTCGCCGAGTCCCTGTGGTGACGCAATCTGGTTGTAATACCAGTTGGTGCTCTGTGGGTCATCCGCGATCCACCACTCGTAGGCCTTGAGGATATCGGCAAGCAGCCCGGCGTCTTGATAGAGGGTTCCGCTCGGATGAGCGTAGGCGCGGCACAGAATCCGCAGCCGGTCGAGGTGTCCGAGTGGAGCCCAGTTCGTCTGGGCGGTGGAGGCGTAATTGATGTCGGCCCAACTGCCGTTCGCCTGAAGGCTGGTGCGGTAGGAGGAAACGGTGGTCGATGAAGGCACCGAGCCAAGGACGGTTTCCTTCACGCGGTTTTCGACCACCGCAAGATCAGCCACGGTCTGGCCGGTTACCGTATTCGTGGCGAGCGGCAAAAGGCAAACCAGATAGGCGGGACGCCATCTCATCTCTTCGGCATCCTCCGACGGCGAAGGTTGCAGAGCAAGCCTGCACCCGCGAGCAAGGCGACCCGAGGTTCCGGTACGGCGATCAAGGTGAGGGCGCTGGTAGTGCCAGTGCCATAGTCGAGTTCGTAGCCATCGGGTAGATTGAGCACGTCGGCAAAGGTTCCGCTGAGGCTGCCGTAGTTGGCGAACGTGTAGGGGCTCACCCCATCCAGGGCACCGGTCAATTGGCTGAAATCGACGGTCGAACCCGTGAGATCCAGAAGGCCCGCGACATTGATGAGGTCGATGGAACCGGTGCCGAACTCGACCCGCAAGGTCCCACCAGTAAGGTCGGCGGCATTGAGCCCGAGGGTGCCAATCGAATTGCCGGCCGACAGCGTTCCCGCTCCACCGAATGCCAGGGTGCCGGTCGAGATCGAGCCAATGCCTTCCAGCGTCGCTCCTGCACCAATGGTGACGCCGGACGTTCCGCTGAGCGTGGTATTCACCCGGAAGGTGCCACCGTTGATGTTGGTAGTGCCGGTGTAAGTGGCCGTGCCGGAAATTGTCCAAGTGCCGGTGCCAGACTTGATCACGCTGAAGGCGTTCGCCCCAGTGTTGGCAATCGAGCCGGTCACCTCGCCATCGCCCGCGCCGCCCAGGCCGAGTTGGCGTGTGTTGTCGGCCACCGTGCTGGTGATGTTGCCGGATAGCGTGAGCATCCCGCTGGCGGACTCGATATTGATTCCATTGCCGCCGGAGGCATTGAGGGTCAGGTTTCCGGAGATCGTGTTGTCTCCCGACGCGTTGCGGATGTGGGCGCTGCCTCCTCCGCCGAACCCGGTCGCGGAAGTGATGGTGAAGTGGTTGGCAACGGTGATATCGTTGGAAAGCTCCAACGTTCCTAAACCGGTTCCGCCCTTGGTGAGGGAGACCGAGCCGGTGCCGAGCGCCTGGCCGTGGCTGATGGCAAGGATGCCGGAACCGTTGCCAAGGCTGGTGGTGCCGGAATACGAGTTCGCGGTGCTGAGGGCGAGCGTGCCACTCCCGGTCTTGGTCAGCGCGAGCGTGCCCGAGCCGTTTTGAAGCGCGCCGGAGAAGGTGCTTGAGGCGTTGTTGCTCCCCACTGTTAGGACCGAGGTGCCGGTAGCGCCGCGGGTGATGACGCCGGAGCCTGACAGGCCGTTGACTGTTTCGTCCCCGCGCATGTCGAGGGTTCCATTGACGGCGACGCTTCCTTTCCCTGCGCCGTCGGGCAGCACATTGCTTGCGGAAAGCCGTAGCGTGGCCCCGGCGTTGACGGTGGTATTGCCGGTGTAGGCGTTGGCGCTGCTGCCGAAGACAGTGAGCTGCGCGCCCTTGGTGATGCCGGCGGTGGCCGTCGTGTTGTTGCTGAGAGAGACGGCTGTCACGTTGCTCCCGATCGCGGAGTTCACGGTGATGGTCCCGGTTACCCCGTCGAGGGTGGCATTCCCCGAGTTCACGAAGGAAAGCGTGCCAGCGTTGTTGATGGCCCCGGTGCTGAAGGTGGTGCCGCCGCTGCCACCGCTGATCACGCTATCGATGCGGAGGTTGTTGGTGCCGGTAATTCCGCCGGTGTAGGTGGTGGTGCTGAAGCCGAGGTTATACAGCATCAACGTGCCGGAGGAGCCGCCAAGCACGATGGACTTGGCCAGCGTGACCGCGGAACCGCGGAGCGAGGCCCCGGCGGTGCCGGACGCGGCACCCAGCGTGATCGTGCCAGTGGTCCCCAGCGCATTGGCGTTGCGAATGATGGTGTCTCCGCCTTCGAGGAAGACATTGCCGATGGTGCTGGAGTTCGCGATCTCCAATGTACCACTGCCGGTCTTGGTCAAGGTGGTCGCGGTGAGGGAGACGCCTTGGTTCGTGTTCGTGGAGCCGATCACCACCCCTCCGCTGCCCGAGACCGTCATCCCGCCGCTCAGGATCAGGGTGCGGTTCGCGCCATTGGCGGAAAGCGTGAGCGCTGCGGTGTTGTTCAGCGCCAGGGTGGTTCCGACGCGATTGCCATCAAGCGTGATCGTGGCGGCGCTGGTGTTCCCGATGGCAATGTTATCTCCGGCGATGGGCACGCCGGTGGTCCAGTTGCCAGGCGTACCCCATGCCCCGCCGCCGCTCGGAAGCCAGGAATTCTGGGCGTGGAGGGCGGCGGTGGAAAGAAGCAGAGCGGGCAGGACCGGCGTGGTGAGCGCCGGCCATGGTGAGGGGGCTCTCATGACGGGTAAATCACGGGGCGGGGGCGGTGGAGACGTCGGCGCGCAGGAAGCCCTTTGGCGCGGCGGCGGTCGTCGCGGTCAGCCGGAAGGTCCGGTAGGTCCAGCCGGTGGTGAGACCGGGCATGCCGGCTGTTAGAGCCGCCACTTCCTCGACTCCGGAAGTGAAGCCGGACAGGTCATCATCGCCATCGATGCGATAGACCACGCCATTGATCGGGAGGGATGTCAGCGGGCCGGAGCCATTGAAGGTGGCGCCGGTGCGGACTGGCAGGGTCAGGGTCAGGTGGCCCGAGTCGATCTTGCCGACGACTTTGCCGGTGGCAGCGCCGCTGGCTGGATTGCCGTCGAGGGCGAACTCCTGCTCGTTGGTCAGGCCGTCGTTATCCGGATCGTCGGTCTTGTCCCGATCTGCCGGGGCCAAGCCGAAGGCTGGCGTGGCGATCCAGGAAGCGAACGGATCGGCACCGGGGATGAACAGTGCACCGGTGCCGGTGATGCGGCCGGACGGGTGGGAAGCCGTGTAGGTGCCGGGTCCCATGGCGACTCCGCCGAGGACCAGCGCGGCGATGGTATCCGAACCGGCGAAGTCGAGTTGGAGGAAGGCACCGCTGGAGACATTGACCGACGCGGTGTCTGCAATGCCGCCGTTGTTGGTGAGGACCAGCGTGCCAGCGCCGACGTTGGTGGCGCCAGTGTAGGTGTTGCTGCCGGAGAGGGTCCAGATGCCGGTGCCGGACTTAATCACCGCGAACTGGTTGCTCCCGGTGTTGACGATGTTGCCGGTGATGAGGCCGTTGCCGGTTCCGCTGAGGCCCAGTTGGCGGGTGTTGTCGGTGATGGTGCTGGTGATGGTGTTCGTTAGCGTCAGCAAGCCGCCGTTGGATTCCACGTTCATGCCATTACCGCCGGTCGCGGTAAGGGTCAGCGTGCCGGTCAGCGTGTTGTTGCCGGAGACGTTGCGGATGTGTGCGCTTCCACCGCCGCCGTAGCCGTTGGCCGAGGCGAAAGTCATGGCGTTGGCCACGCTGATGCCGTTGGAGAGCTCCAGAGTGCCGGTGTTGGTGCCGCCCTTGGTCAGCGCGACCGGTCCGCTACCCAGCGCGGTGGGATTGGTGATCGCCACGGTGCCGCTGCCGTTCGCCAGCGTGGTGGTGCCGGTGTAGAGGTTTGCGTTGGTAATGGTGAGCTTGCCCGCACCGGTTTTGGTGAGGTTCTTCGCGCCCGCAGTCTGGCTGATCACGCCGCTCAAGGTCAGGTCGCCCGCGCCGCCGGCGTTCGAGTTGAAGTTGAGGTTGATGTCGCCGGCGAGGCTCGCGGGATTTGCGGTGTCGCTGTTGACCAGGTTGCCGGCGGAACCGACGCCGAGGGTGATGTTTTCCGCGCCCACGGTCTGGCCGTTGAAGTCGAGGGTCGCTCCGCCGCCAACAACGGTGCCGTTGGCGGTGCCGCCGAGGGAGGTGGCGGTTCCCAGCATTGCGGTGCCGGCTTGGATCGAGGTGGAACCGGTGTAGGTGTTTGCCCCGAGCAGGTCGAGGCTTCCGGTGGCGGTCTTGGTGACAGCGCCGCTGCCACTGACGATGCCTTTGAGCGACGTGCTGCCCGCTCCGGCCAAGGTGAGCGTGCCGGCACCGAGTTCGACGCCATTTTCCGCGATGGTGGCACCGCTGAGGGAGGCGTTGGTCCACGTCTGGCTGCCGGAGAGGATGAGGTCCACCTTCTGTCCAGCGGTCGCCGAGCCGAAGACCGGCCCCTCCGAGGCGACATCGACGGTGAGGCCGCCGAGGGTGAGCGTGTGATCCGCATTACCGCCGAGGAAGGTGAAGAGCACCGGGCTGGTGAAGACCATCGCAGGTGTCACCTGGTCACCGTTGAGATTGACGGTCTGATCGAGGGTCAGGCCGTCACTGCCGAAGCGCGTGAGATTGTTGAGGTCGGGCGGGGTGGTCGGATTGAAGGCCGCATCAAGTGGCGAGACCGACCATGCCGCGGGAGCTTGCCAACTGGTGCCGGTGCCGTCCCAGTAGAGGTCGGCGGTAATGTTGGTCACATCGAGCAGGCCGTCGCCGGTGATTCGGTCGGATTCGAAGTCGGCATTGAGAGCGGCGATCGATCCAGTCCGGCCCCATTTGCCGGTCGCCTGCTGGACTCCGTCGAAGCGAAGGACACTGATGACCTCCGGGGTGCTGGTCTCGGTTAGATTGAGGGTGGCACCGGTGGCGATATTGATCGATCCGGTATCGGCGAGCACTTGGTCGAGTTCCAGGGACAGGGTGCCGGCGGCGATGGTGGTGGACCCGGTGTAGGTGTTGATGTTGTTCAGCGTGAGCGTGCCGCTGCCGATCTTGGTAAGGGCGACCTTGCCGGCACCGTTGCCAATCATGCCGGTGAAGCTGCTGGTGGCGTCGTTCGCTCCGACAATCAGCGTGCTGGTTCCAGTGGCGCCACTGCGGGTAATCGAGCCGCTACCGCTGAGTCCGTTGACGGTTTCGGTGGTGTTCCCCGTGCCGGTGGTGAGGATGAGGTTGCCGTTGACGGCCAAATTGCCCTTGCCGCTGCCGTCCGGGATGACTTCGGAGGCGGAAAGTTCGAGGCGCGAGTTGCTGCTGACGGCGGTGTTGCCGGTGTAGGCGTTGGAGGTGCTGCCGAGGACCACACGCTGGAGTCCTTTGGTGCCCGATACCGAGACCGAGGTGGCGTCCGTGATGGTCACGTTGGTGACATTCGCCCCGATGGGAGCGGTCACGCTAACCGTGCCGGTGGGGTTCCCGGTGCCTGTGCCCTGACCGCCGTTGCGGAGGCTCAGCGCGCCGGTGTGGTTGATCGGGTTGGTGCCGCTGGCGGTGAAGGTCAGGGAGGATCCGGTGCCGCTGATGACGCTTTCCAAGGCGAGATTGGTCGTGCCGGTGCCGCTGCTGGTGACGCCGCCCGTGATGGTCGGGCTGTTGAATCCGACGCTGTCGAGCGTGGCATTCAGGGTGAAGCCGGTACCAGATTGGAGAACGAAGGGGCGGGCCAGGGCGAGCGTCCGCATCCGGAAGCGGACGGCGGAGCTAGCCGCTGTGTCGCCGAGGGTGACGCTGCCGGTGGTGCCAAAGGCATTGGCATTGCCGATCGTGATGTTCCCGGCCTTCAGGGTCGCCGCGGACATGGTATTGCTGCCGTAGAGGTCGAGGTTCCCGCTGTTAAGGGTGAGTGTATTCGAACCGAGAAGCAGGTTGACCGTGGTCGTTGCGGTGGTGGAGCCGACGGTGACAAGGCGGCTGCCGAGTGTGAGTTCGAGGTTTGAATTCACAGTGAGGCTCTTGGCGCTCGAAGCGGAGAGGAACGTGACGTTGCCTTCCTCGAACTTCAGGCCTGCGGCGGCAGTGTTGGCGTTGACGGTGACGGTGTAGGCTCCCGTCGCCTCGGTGCCGGCGGAGAAGACGGCGGTGTCCGCGGCATTCCACGTGGAGACCGCTGCGGAAGAGCCGGTCGCGTCGGGCGACCAAAAGGCGCTGGTGCCCCAATTGCCGGTGGGGGTTGCGATATTGCCCGGGGTGGCACCGTTGCCATCCCAGTGGATATCCACCGCATGGACGACGGTGGACAGCGCGAGCAGGGAAAGCGCTGCGCAAGTGACGGGAGGCACTGCCAAAAAGTAGTTAGAGGAGTTTTTCATTCGAGATCGTGAGGATGGTGGCACGATCTGGCGATCCGCGTAGTCGGCAGTACTGCCGACAGGGTGGCCCTTGCCTGTCGGCAAGCGGCATGCATGATCGCGAAATGATCCCTTTCCGGGTGTGTTTGCTGGCGGCGCTTGCCCTTTCGGCATCGGCCGAGCCGGTGGACATGCTGTTTCAGAACTGGAATAGCCGCGATGGCCTGCCGCAGGACCACATCCGCGCGATAGTCCGCACTCGCGACGGCTTGCTGTGGCTGGGAACGGATGCCGGCCTCGCGCGATTCGATGGCAACGAGTTCAAGTCCTATGGCCTGCGCGAAGGCTTGGACGCGGTCGCGGTGATGTCGCTGATGGAGGCAGATGACGGCACGCTCTGGGTGAGCACATTGGGCGGCGGCGTGACCATGCTGCGCGATGGACGGATCGTGAAGACCTACCCGCGAATGGAGAACACCTCACCGAGCGAGAACTTGATGCTCGGCCAGGATGCGGAAGGCCGGATGTGGGCGGGCGGGACTTTCCGGCTCGAGGGGGAGCGCTTTGTCGCCGTGCCCGGAGGACGTGGATTTGTGAGAGAGATTCTCCGCGACCGGCAAGGCGTGATGTGGATGAACCACCACGACGACCGGATCCGCCGCTGGCAGGAGGGGGGGTGGCAAGACGGCAGCGGCGGCGGTCCCGCGCTGGCCGACACGATCCATGAGGATGCCCAAGGCCGGCTATGGGCTGCGGAACGGGGCCGCAAGCTGTGGTGCCGCGACACCGGGGGCTGGAAGTCGTGGCCCCTGCCGGACACGATGAAGAATCGCGTGAACTCGATGTCATTCGCGCCGGATGGCACGCTGTGGATGGCCTTTTTCCGCGAGGGGCTCGTCGGCTTCCGCGATGGCAAGTTCATCGAACCACGGATGGACGGAGAGAGGTTCCTCGATCTCTCTGAAATCGTTTACGCGGCGCCAGACGGACTGCTGTGGTTGGGCTCCTCCGCCAACGGTCTTTATTCGCTGGTTCCGAGGCGGCTCACGCTGGCCACGATCAATGACCCGGCCGCGAACCGCGGGGCGAATTTTATCGGCGCGCTTCTCGAATCCGCGCCGGGGGAATTCATGGTAGGAAGCCAGGGTCACGGTCTGTTTGGTTGGAAGGACGGCATCAGCGGTCCAGTCGCGGAGATGGAGGCCTTAAACCGGGGGCTTTATGTCAATTCGCTTTGGCGGGACCGGAGCGGTGCGGTCTGGGCGGGCTCGGGGGTCGGAATGCACCGGCTTACGGGTGCCCCGCAGGGTCCGCCCTCACGGTTGGTTTCCGGCAATGTCTGGGAGATCCGGGACGGGGCGAACGGCAGCCTTTGGGTGGGCCGTGGCAATGGTGAGCTTCACCACGTTCCCAAGGGCGGCAAGCCGGTCAAAATCGACTATGACAACGACGACGGAGCGCCGATCAAGGGCATGGACCTCGGCCCGGACGGTGCCTTGTGGATCGGCACGCGCGGCAGCGGGCTCTTCCGCCTGAAGGATGGCAAACCAAAGCGTTTCCGCATGGCGGACGGCCTCGGCAGCGAGGTGATCCGGGTAGTCGATGCCGAGGATGATGGCACCCTCTGGGTGGGGACCGCGGGTGGTGGCCTTTCGATTCTGCGGGACGACCGATTTCTCACCGTCACCACCGCCGACGGGCTACCGGACGACATCGTCTCGCAGATCGCCGAGGATAAGACGGGGCGCCTCTGGGTCGGCACCAATCGCGGCATTGCCGTGATCGCAAAGGACGAGGTGGCACGGCTGAAAGAAGGGCGTCTAACAGAACTACATCCGCTGGTCATCAATCGGGCCGACGGTCTTGTCTCCGAGGAGTGCACGATCGTCCCGCCGGTGGCGATGAGCGACGGGCGCATGGCCTTTGCCACCACCCACGGCTTTGCGATGCTGAAGCCCGAGGAGTTCCAGTCGGACGAAGCGACGCCGCCGGTTTTCATCGAGCAGGTGCGCGCGAACGGCCGGCCTGTCGTGCCGATCGATGGGAAGCTGGAATTGCCGCCCGGACTGGACCGGCTGGAAATCGAGTTCAGCGGCCTGTATTTCGCCGCGCCGTCACGACTGCGCTTTCGCAACCGGCTCGGCGGCGTGGAGGAAGAATGGGGAACTCCGGGTGCGGAGCGTCGCGTGGAGTACCGCAATCTCGCTCCCGGTGACTATCGCTTCGAGCTCGCCGGCTCGATTGGCAATGGAGTCTGGACGCCGCAACCGGCGATGCTGGACATCACTCTCGCCCCGCATTTTTGGCAGACCGCTTGGTTCAAGATCCTCGCAGGTCTTTTGTCGCTGGGGCTGGTCGCCGCGACTGCTCGCACGATTGAGCGCGCCCGCGCACGGCGGAAAATCGAGGAGCTGAAACGCGAGCAAGCCGTCCAGACAGAGCGTGCCCGCATTGCCCGAGACCTGCACGACGACGTGGGGGCCAGTCTCACCCAGGTTGCGCTGCTCAGCGAGCTCGCCGATAGCGATCTGGACGCGGAACCGGAACTCGCCCGCGGTCATATCAATGAGATCTTCACCACGGCCAAGGAGGTGACGCGCTCGCTCGATGAGATCGTGTGGGCGGTGAATCCGGCGCAGGATACCTTGGAGCGATTCGCCGCTTTCCTCGGCACCTTCGTCCAGAACTATGCCCGCACTGCGGGGCTCAATGGCCGTCTCGATATCCCGGGTGATCTGCCGGATCTCTCGCTCACATCGGCCATTCGCCACCACCTCTACCTTGCGACCAAGGAAGCGCTTCACAACATCGTCAAACACGCTGGTGCCACCGAGATCCGTTTGCGGCTGATCCCCGGTGCGAAGGAGCTGAAGCTCGTCATCGAGGATAACGGCCGCGGTTTGGCCGACAGCGACCGCGGCGAGGGCGACGGGCTCGATAATCTCCGCAAGCGACTCGATCAGATTGGAGGCACCTGCACCCATCGCAGCGCACCGGGGCAAGGGACCACGGTCGAGATGCTAGCGCCGCTCGCGTGAGGCATCGGCAGTTTTGCCGACTCCCGCGAATCGCTTCTTGCGCGCAGAGTGAATGCGCTTGAACGATTTTGACGCATTTCCCGGAGCCATTGACGCCCTCGCTTCCCACGCGCAGGCTGAGGTCGTGAAGAAGGCCGAAGTCCCTGTGATCACCGTCGCCATCGTGGAGGACGACGAGCGGATCCGCCGTAGTCTCACCACCATTCTCGGTCGCCAGAAGGACATCACCTGCATCGCCTCCTTTCCCAGCGCCGAGGCCGCGCTGGAGGAGCTGCCGAAGCTCCAGCCGAGGGTGCTGCTCATGGATGTGAACCTGCCGGGGATTGATGGCGTGGAATGCGTCCGCCGGCTGTCCGGCAAGCTCCGTGCGACCCAGATCCTGATGCTGACGGTCCACGAGGACTCCGATGTGATCTTCAACTCGCTCGCCGCCGGAGCGAAGGGCTATTTGCTCAAGCCGCCGCGCGCCGCCGAACTCATCGCCGCCGTGCACGACGTCATTGCCGGCGGTTCGCCGATGACCAGCGTGATCGCGCGCAAGGTGGTGCAGTCCTTTGCTCAAGGCCCGCCCTCGCCGAAGGAGACGGACAAGCTCTCCCCGCGCGAGACCGAGATTCTGGACCTGCTGTCGAAGGGCTACGCCTACAAGGAAATCGCCGCCGATCTCAACGTCAGCTACTCGACCGTGCACACGCACATCGAACGGATCTACGACAAGCTGCACGTCCACTCGCGCAGCCATGCGGTGGCGAAGTATCTCGGGGGGTAAGGGGTGTGGACATTCTGTCCACACCGTGTCGACAGGATGTCGACACTCCTTATGGGGCCTTCACCGGCACCAGCGTCACTGGCCCTAACAGACCCGATGAGAGCGGCTTCCAGCCCGAGGCGTCGAAGTTCTTGTAGTCGATGTTCACGAAGTTGATCTCGTGAAAGGCCTTCCATGCCACCTTGCGCCGGTCGAGGTCGGCGATGCGGTTGGCGGCGAGGTTGGTCACCTCGACTTCGAGCACGTTTTTGCCAGCGACTAACAGGTCACGGACGTCGAGCCGGTGCGGTGGTGCCCAGCAGGTGCCGGCGTCTTTGCCATTGAGGCGGACTCTCGCCGTGTGGGCAATCTCGCCGAGGTCGAGCAGGGCGGGGGACTTCTCCGTCAGGTCGAACTCCAATCGGTAAAGCGCGGTGCCGGAGAAGTTCCGGTAGGTTTCGTCTGTCTGGTCCGTCCACGAAGTGAGCGACGTGGTTTCAAAAGGCTGCGGTAAGGTTGGGCCGCCGTCGAGGAAGCTTACCTTCCACGTGCCAGTCAGCGCGAGCGGCTCACCTGCCGGTTCGGGATCGGTCCAGCGGGGTCCTTCGGCATGCTTATTAGAAAAAGTGCGGACGACGCGCGACTCGCCGGTCGCAAGGACGAGACGAATGCCATCTTTGGTGTTGGCCACACCGCTTTTGCCACTCATGGGATCGAGGAGCACGGCGGACTGATGCGAACGGGCGAGCTTGATCTTCGCATCAACCGGTTTGCCCGAAGAATTCACGAGGAAGTAGGCATGGCCATCTTCCAGGGCCCGGCGAATGAAGCGGATGCCTAGTTCGGAAAGCGATTCCTCGCACGCTATGCCGTCTTTAAGGATCGCAGACTTCACATCGCTCGAATCGGCACGCGGAATCGATGGCAAGTGGCTTTCGACTGTACGACCGATTTCACCATTTGAACCACCAAAGGATCTTTTCGGAAGAGTCTTTACCTTCGCGCCGTTCTGATGAAGGCCTTCGACGAGTTTTGCCGTGGAGTCGGGCAAGTGTCGGCAAGAGGGAATCAGAAGATCCCGGTAGCGCTTTCCACTCGAAACGAGGTGTCCATCTTCGACCTTCAGATCCGCTAGGATCCGATCCGACACGAAATCGTACGGGACGCCGGCTTTCCTCAGATTCATCGCCGCCTGATAAAACTCGGAGGGATACAGCCACTTCTCCTGGTTGTGCATCGTGAATAGCGGCAGGCCCTCGCTGCCATCGTGCCAGATGTCGTGGATGGGGAAGTAGAGCAACACATCCGCATCGGGCTTGCCGGATTGCAGGAACGACTGCACCCGGGTCATGTAGGCATTGAAGGCGGGTAGGTCTTTCCACAGCCCGCCATTCGGGCCCATGTGGGTGGAGGCGTAGAAGAGCCAGCCCGGCCATGGCGCATCCTCGGGCGAGTAGGGGATGCCGTGGAAGAGGATGTGATTCACGCCGCCGAGCCAGACGAAGTCCGCGGCTTCCTTGAGGTTCGCGGGCGTGACCTGGAAGTGCTCGCCGAGCCAGGTGAAGGTCTCCGCAGAGACGAGCTTCTTGCCGGTCACGTGGGCGGCGGACGAGGCGAACTGGAGCATCGGAATCTGCGCTTCATCGACGTGGCGGAAGATCTCCGTCTCGGGGATGTCGGCGACGGCGTAGTGATCTAACAGATTGCCCGGGGATCCGTGGGCTTGGTTCCGCGTGAGGCTGCCGCGTTGCTTCGCCCAGTCGTGCCACTTGGCGAGATACTCGCGGTGCAGGTCGCTGGCGGTCTCGCGGTAATCGGCTCGGACGCGGGAGATCGTGTCGGTGTCGCCTTCGCCATGGAAGGCGGGGAGTTGGGAGCGGAGGTCGTAGCCGCGGAGCTTCTCGAAGCGCGTGAACAGCTCGTTTGTCCAGCCCGCGCCGTAATACTCGAAGGAGTCGTGGAAATGTGCGCGGGGTTCGGGGATGTCCGGCCGGTCCAGCGCAGTATCGAAGGACTTCAGGTAGGTGACGATCGACTCGGGCGAAAACGGATCGAGCACCCAGCCAGCCCCACCGGGCGCGGCGCGCTTCACCTTCTGAATGGCATGCTTCGAGACCAAGCCATGGATTCGCCAGTTGCCTGGCGGTGGCGTCCACTCCAGCCGGCCGTCCTTCACGTGAGCTGTTAGATCGACTGCGTCGCCTTGCTCCGGCCATGCGGAGAGTGCTTCCACCTTTCCCTTCGGCAGTGCCAGCGAGACGGCCTTTCCGCCTTCCGCCTTCGCCTTCACGTTTTGCAGGGAGGCCGATGCATCTTTCTCTTCCACCCCCGGCCCGCCGAAGGGCCAGCCGGTGCCGGTGGTGAGGTCGATGCCCATGCCAAGCCGCGCGGTTTCCTGCGCCGCATGGGCGTAGGCACCGGTCCACTTGTCGGAGAGGAAGGGCAGGTCGCGATCCTCGTAGCCCTTCGCGCCGTAGATCGGGCAAATCTCCACGCCGCCGAGGCCAGCCTTGGAAAAGGCTTCCAGCTCCCTTGTCAGATTCTTCGCATCGACGCCGCTGCCAAGCCACCACCAGCGGGTCCACGGCTTGGCTTCATTCGTGACGGGAGGCCACGCGGTGTCGTCGGCGCTGACGAGGGATGCGAAGAGGAGAAGAAGGGCGATGGGTTTCATGTCAGGGAAAAGATGGAGTGTGGAGGTGTGGTCCACGCGGTGTCGACGGAACGTCGACACTCCTTATTGGGGGCCGGCGTGCTGCTTCACGGCCTCTTCGATTTTCGCGGCTGGTAGGGCTTCGTAGGGATAGGGCGGCTTGGCGAGATCCGGCCACTCGAAGCCAGCCGACGCGTTGAAGCGGAATTTCGCCGGATGATTCTCAAAGCGGTCGCCGGACTTCTTGCCGAGGTCGAGGCTGTCCACGATCTTGATCGAGCCGCCGCGGTTCTTCTCCACGTTATCGTCCGCATGGGAGAAGGACGTTGGCTGCTTGCAGTCCTTGTAGACGCATCCCTCGACCAGCGTGGCGCCGCCGGTGACCGAGATGGTGGCTTCGGAACCAGCAATCGTGGATGGTGACATTGAGGTGTCCCTTGTCCTGCGCGCGGGCGCTGTCCGATGACGAATGGCCGAATAGCAGGCCCTTCTTTTGCTCGCCCTCGCCGCCGGAGAAGATGCAGTGCGAGATGGTGACGAGGTCGGAGCCGTGCACCACGTCGAGCTGACCGTCGTAAACCTTGCCGAAATCGCAGTGATCCACCCACACGTGGCGGGAGCCGGTCTTTCCAGCCGAAGTGACGCGGAGGTAATCCCAGCCCATCTCATCGTATTCGCCGGAGGGATCATGCTCCCAAAGTCCGCGGAAGCGGAGGTTGCGGATGATGACGTTCTCCACGCCGTGTAGCTCGATCGTGCCGGCGGTGAGGGTCGCCCCGCCCGGCGGGCCTTCGAGGGTGGTGTTCGACCGAGGCTGGAGGATTCCGACTTTCTTCAATTCATGCCCCGGCTTCTGGTTCGCCAGCTCCCCGAGGTCGATGTCACCCGCGAGCCGGATCACGCGCGGCTCGGAGTCGCGGCGCTTCTTGTCCTTCACGTCGAGCCGTTCGATGGCGTCCTGGAGTTCCTTGGCCGTGTGGACCACGATCGTCTTGGCATCGCCGCCGCCGGTGGTGCCGCCGTCGAGCGAGGCAAATCCAACCGGACCAGCCTGGAGCAGGGGGGCGAGCACGAGCAGGACGAGGGCAGGGCGCATGAGATGAACCCTGAGCAAATCCCGGAACAGGGAAAGCATGCAATACCCCGGAATGGGTTAGGGATTGGTTGAAAAATGTGCAGCCGCGGGGACTGTCGCCGACGGGCCGCGAACTTGTCGGCGGCGGACGGAACGTTCAGCTTTTCGGGTATGGCTGCGAAGAAAGCACCCGTTTGGGACCTCGAAACCGCCTTGGCGGCGCTCAAGGAGCGGGCGACCCAAGCCCAATTGGACGGCATGGCCCGCTATGCCATCCCCTCCGATCGGGCCTTCGGCGTAGCCATGCGGGACGTCCAGACGGTGGCGAAGTCCTTGGGAAAGAACCACGCGCTCGCTGCGGAACTGTGGGCAAGCGGTTGGTATGAGGCGCGCCTGCTGGCTTGCTATGTGGACGATCCCACGGCCGTGACCGCGAAGCAAATGGACGATTGGTGCCGGGATTTCGACAACTGGGCGGTCGTCGATACGGTCTGCTTCGCCCTCTTCAAGCGCTCGCCGCATGCGTGGCGGAAGGTGGAGGCATGGTCATCGAAAAAGGACGAGTTTCAGCGGCGCGGCGCCTTCGCCCTGCTCTGGGCGCTGGCCGGGAGGGATGGGGGGGAGGAGCCGTTTTATCGAGGGCTGGAACTCATCGAGCAGGCCGCGACGGACGAGCGGAATTTCGTGAAAAAGGCGGTGAACATGGCCCTGCGCGCGATCGGCAAGAGGAACCTGCCGCTCCATACCGCCGCCACGGCGACCGCGAAACGCCTCGGCGCCTCTGAGAAGCCAGCCTCCCGCTGGATCGGGAAGGACGCGCTGAAGGAACCCGAGAGCCCGAAGGTCGTTTGGAAGCTAGGCCATTCCAAATAGCCTATTTCCCATTGCTCGCAATGGGGCTACCTCGGAACCAAGGTCCAGCGGTCGCCTGACTTGGTGAACGATTCGTCCCAATCCGAGTCCAGATCGTAGGAGTAATAGGAAAGAACGACGAAGTCCGGCTTCTCAAAGGATACACCCTTGAGGGCGGCATTGAATTCGGGCAGCCGGAACCGCGACTTCTTCTGGTGTGCGAGACAAACTTCGCGGACGTCGTTGTCCATATCTTTCAGAGCGGTTAGAACCTCGCGAATCAGCTCCCTCGCCGCCGGGCCGTAGGATTTGTCAGGCAAGGGAACAATCACGCTAAGCTGGTCATGGATGTAGACTTCGGCCGTCTCCCAATCGTCCGAGGAAATGATCGCAGCGCTCTTGAATCGATGCAGCAACTCGGCAGCATCCAATCTTGGAGGTGGAGGGGGCCAGGAGCTAATCATGAGGACGGGTGGGGATGGCGTGGTTCAACGGCGGCCGGTGCCTCTTCCCGGGAACGAAACGAAACGTGCGGCCTTCATTCAATGCTGGAGACAGCGTGAGAGGTGGCTTCCGGAAGGGAAAACAGGTGCTCTGCCTGCGATCGGCAGGGGGATTTCAGGGCTAAAGCTTGATGTTCCCGGGGGGAGGGCGCGAGAGAAGGGGGCGACCAAGGGCTTCGAAGCCTCGGAATCCTAGGGAAAACCGATCATTTTTCCCGCGGAATGCCCCTATTTTCTCCCCCGAATGGCCTCCGGCGTTGGGTTGGCAGCAGCCCGCTTCCGCACTTGCGCCCCCCGCCCGGACGGCCCAGCCTCCGCCCTCCATGATGCACGATCCGGACCAGCACGCCTCCCTGGGGGCGATGTATTCCGACTACTTCCTCGACTACGCCTCCTATGTAATCATGGAGCGCGCCGTCCCCCATTTGAACGACGGCCTCAAGCCCGTCCAACGGCGCATCCTCCACTCGATGAAGGAGCTCGACGACGGCCGCTACAACAAGGTGGCCAACGTCGTCGGGAACACGATGAAGTATCACCCGCACGGCGATCAGTCGATCGGCGATGCGATGGTCCAGCTCGGGCAAAAGGATCTGATGATCGACTGCCAGGGCAACTGGGGCAACACCTTGACTGGCGACGGTGCGGCGGCTCCGCGATACATCGAGGCCCGGCTCACCAAGTTCGCGCTCGACATCACCTTCAACCCGAAGACGACCGACTGGACGCCCTCCTACGACGGCCGCAACAAGGAGCCGATCACCCTGCCGGTGAAGTTCCCGCTGCTCCTCGCCCAAGGCGTCGAGGGCATCGCGGTCGGCCTTGCGTGCAAGATGCTGCCGCACAATTTCATCGAGCTGATCGATGCCTCGATTGCGGTGCTGCGGAAGGAGCCCTTCGAGCTGCTGCCCGATTTTCCGACCGCCGGCATCATGGACGCCAGCGACTATAAGGATGGCTTGCGCGGTGGCCGCGTCCGCGTGCGGGCCCGCATTTCCACCGAGAAGAAGGGCATCCTGCGCATCACCGAGATTCCCTTCGGCACGACGACCGGTGCGGTGATGGATTCCATCGTCGCCGCCGCGGACAAGGGGAAGATCAAAATCGCCAAGATCGAGGACAATACCGCGGCCCATGTGGACATCCTGGTCCACCTGCCGTCCGGCGTGGATGCGGAGAACCTGCGCGATGCGCTCTACGCCTTCACCGATTGCGAGCTGAGCCTTTCGCCGAACGCCTGCGTCATCGCCGATGACAAGCCGCAGTTCCTTGGCGTTTCCGAGATCCTTCGCCGCAATACCGAGCAGACGAAGGACCTGCTCCGCCAAGAACTCGAGATCCGCCTCGGCGAGTTGGCCGAGAAGTGGCACTTCAGCTCGCTGGAGAAGATCTTCATCGAGAACCGCATCTACCGTGACATCGAAGAGTGCACGACGTGGGAAGCGGTGCTGAAGGCCATCGATGATGGCTTGAAGCCCTTCAAGAAGCTGCTCAAGCGCGAGGTGACCGAGGAAGACCTGGTCCGCCTCACCGAGATCAAGATCAAGCGCATCTCGAAGTTCGACTCCTTCAAGGCCGACGAGGAAATCAAGTCGCTGGAGAAGGACATCGAGGAGACCGAGAAGAACCTCAAGCAGCTCACGAAATATGCCGTCCGCTGGTATGAGGACCTGAAGAAGAAATACGGCAAGGGCCGCGAACGGAAGACGGAGATTTCCTCATTCGATCGCGTCGATCGCAGCCAGGTCATCCTCGCCACCGAGACGCTCTATCTCGACGACAAGAACGGCTTCGCCGGCTTCGGCCTGAAGAAGGAGACGCCGCTCGAGAAGTGCTCCACGCTCGATGACGTCGTCATCTTCGGCCAAGACGGGAAGATGCGCATCGTGAAGGTCGCCGATAAGTTCTTCGTCGGACCGCGTCCGCTGCGAGTCGCGATTTTCAGGAAGGATGAGGACCTCATCTACTCGATGATCTATCGCGACGGGAAGGAAGGCGCGATCCTTGCGAAGCGCTTCCGTGTCGGCGGCATCACTCGCGACAAGGAATACGACCTGATGAAAGGCACGCCCGGCAGCCGCATCTTCTACTTCGCCGTCCACAAGAGCGAAGCGGAGAGCGCGGACCAACTGCTCGTCGTCCACATCAAGCCGGCCTTGCGGCTGCGCAATGTGAGTCGTCCGTTCAGCTTCGGTGAAGTCCCGATCAAGGGCCGCAGCAGCGGCGGCAACATCGTGACCAAGCTACCGATCGACCGGGTGGTGCGTGCGCCGAAGGACTTCGATCCCGAGGTTGGCGCGTAGTCATCCGATGTAGCGGTGGTCTGAGACCCTCGGATTTCTTGAATGAACTACCGGTAGCGCCGCCAGTGCTGGATTCTGATCCCGAAATTCCAGCATCGCCACCCGTCCAAGGTCCGTGCCACTCTAACGCGCACCAAGCCAGCTCATGAATGTTTCGATTCGGAACTACAAATCCATCCGCTCGCTCGATTTCGAGAGCCGGCGCGTGAATGTGATCATCGGCGAACCGAATTGCGGGAAGACGAACGTGATTGAGGCGTTGAGCCTTTTTCACCTGAGTTCTGTGAAGAATGCGCAGACTTGTCTTCGGGCGAGGCTTCCGAGCGAGATGTTCTGGGACCAAGATATTGGCAGCCCAATTTCTGTGATCGTTGGAGGTCTCAAGCTTGAGGTTGGCCTCCATTCAGGGGCGGTGGTGGCTGTTGGTAAGCAGAGCGGGCCTCATCTTTCAATCCAAGGGGAATACGCAGAGGGGACGTCGCTGATAAAGTTCTCTCTAATTCTTCCGGGAGATCTGGCCAAGTTCCCCAAGATGAGCGGAGGAGAGGGCGTGACTGCGAAGTGGCCGCAAAGCATCTGCCCCTATTGGTTTCTCCCAATGGAGGATTTTAGCTCTCACGAAGTGGTTCGGCTGGCCCCCCCATTCGGAGAAAACCTCGCGACGCTTTTGTCGAGCAGGAAGGAGGCACGTCAAACCGCTGCCGAAGTGTTCGATCGCGGCGGATTCAATCTGGAAGTCCGCCCCCGGGAGAACCGACTTGGTCTCACCAAAAGCTTTGACGGCATAACCGTCAGCATTCCGTTTTCGTCATCCTCAGAAACCCTCCGTCGTATTCTTTTCTACCGTCTCGCCCTCGAAACCAATAGCGACTCGGTTCTCCTCTTGGACGAACCGGAGGCCAACACCTTCCCATTGTTCACCAAGCTCTTCGCCGAGCAAATGGCTGCGGACGACCGCGGGAACACTTTCTTTCTCACAACCCACAGCCCCTACTTATTGGGTTCGCTGATCGAGAAGACTCCAAAGGAGGATTTGGCAATAATCCTTTGCCACATGGAGAACTTTGAGACGAAGGCCCGTGTGTTGGAGCAGACCGAGGTTCAGGAGCTTCTCGACCTCGGCCCCGACGCGTTTTTCAACCTCGATCGTCTCGGCGAGGGATGATGCTCCACCTTGAGTGCTCGAACGACGAGGCGCTGGTGCGTGCACTTGGAGTGCCGAGGAAGGCGATTCGCCATCACTCCGGAAGCGGACCGGTCGCCCATGCGCTAAAGCAGTCAAGCCGGCCCTGCATCGGGATGGTGGATGAAGATCCACACAGCACGACGCCGAGCTATTTCAGCACCTTTGCGGAAGTGGAGCGCGGCGACGGTCTCCTTCTCAAGGAGCACAAGAAATGCGGCCATAAGCTGATCGTGGTCATGCCTGACTTGGAGCCATGGCTGCTATTAATAGCAAAGGGCATCAAGGTTCCCCCCGAATCCTTTCAACTGCCATCCGTGCCGAACCGTCTGCACCAGATCGGCGATAGCCAACGGCTTCGTTACAGCGACTGGATCAAGCGAATGCACGAACAGGGCGCACCGGGACTTCTGAGGCTCCATCGATGGCTATCACCGGGCGTTTAGATCGCTATTGTTCGGCACCTTAGTGGACCTAAAACAGCTCTCGCTCCGCCGGGGCCTCCAACCGCTCCTTCGCCACGGACAAGTAGTAGTCGTCCAGCTCGATGCCGGTGAACTCCTTCACGCCCTGCCGCTTTGCCGCGACGGCTGAGCTGCCGATGCCGAGGAAGGGATCGAGCAAGCGGGTCTCCGCGCCCTTGCCGTGGAGGCGGATGCACTGCTCCACCAGCGCAATCGGGAAGCTGGCGGGGTGGGGTCGTTCCTTTTCCCGCGACATGATCGTGTCGTAGGGAATGAACCACGTGTTCCCGCGGCAACGCTTGTCGATGCCGCCGGTGTGACCCCAGCGGGCGATGTTTGACTTGTCCTGATAGGGCACGCCCGCGCCACGGCGATCGAGCTTCACGTTGCCGGTCTTGGTCAGGTGGAAGACATACTCGTGGCAGTCGTTGACGAAGCGCTGCGAGTTGATCGGCTTGAAATGCCCGGCACTGATTTGCTCGCCGCCACGGGTCTCGACGGTGATCGACTTGATCCAGTGGAAGGTATTCTGGAGCGTGAAGAGCGCGTTTGGCCCATCGGTGAGCGCCAGCACGATCTGATGCGGCATCAATGGGTTCGCCGGAGCGGCGCCGACATTGAGGAAGAACGAGCCGTCATCGGCCAGCACGCGCTTCACCTCCGTCGCCCAAGCATTGCACCACTCGAGGAACTCAGCGCGTCCCGCGGTGTCGTCAAAGCTGCGGTAGTTGATGCCGAGGTTGTATGGCGGCGAGGTGACAACTAGGTCCACGGAGCCCTCGGGCAGGGTGGGAAGGACTTTCAGGCAGTCGCCGTGGTGAAGCACGGGCGGAGCGTGAATGCCGGAGCGCGGACGTCAAATCCGGAACTTCGAAGAGAAATCAGGTCGCCCCGAAATCCGGCCACGGGTCGGTCTGGCGGCCTTCGTTGCGCATGAAGTCGGCGATGATCTCCTCATCGGTCCAGGCAGCCCGGGTCTTGGCCCAGACGTTGAAGACAAGCCATTCGTAGATGGCAAAGGGAACTTTGTGTGCGGTTTCTACCGGGAATTGCGGAAAGTGAACTCGGATCGCTTCTTTGACTTCCTCGGTGATCATTGGCTGGCAGCGTTTACAAATGTCCAATCTCGTTGAAGGAATGCGCGAGCGATCTGGATCTTGAGCGCTGGCTATTTCAGTTTTGAAGCCAGGATCTCCGTCACCTGCTTGGGGTTCGGCTTGCTGGAGGATGCCTTCATGACCTGGCCGGTGAGGAAATTCAGGAGCTTTTCGTTGCCGGCCTTGATCTCGTCCACCTGCTTCGGATTGGCGGCGATGACTTGGTCACACAGTGAATCAAGTTCCCCGGCGTCGGCGGGCTCGAAGCCGAGCTCCTTCGCGACCGCGGCGGGGTCCTTGTCCGGGGCATCGAGCAGCACGACCAGCACCTCCTTCGCCTGACTCAGCGCCAGCGTGCCACCCTCCACCAAGCCCAGCAACGCCCCGGTTTTCTCCGGCGAAAGCGGCGAGTCGACGATGGCCACGGAGCGTTCATTGAGCGTGCCGAGCAGGGTGTTGAGCAGGAAATTCGCGGCCTTCTTGCCGGGCACGCCGGGCGTGGCGGCGAGGGCTTCGAAGTAATTCGCCAGTGGCAGATCGGACGAGAGCACCGAGGCATCGTAGGGGCTGACGCTGAAGTCGGCCTCGTAGCGTGCTGAGCGCTCGTGCGGGCGCTCAGTTAGCATCGGGCGGACCTTTTCGAGGATCGGTGCAGTGACGATTGGCAGCAGGTCGGGGCAGGGGAAGTAGCGGTAGTCGTGCGCGTCTTCCTTGGTCCGCATGAGCTGCGTCTCGCCGCGGTCGTCGTCCCAGCGCCAAGTCGATTGGAACAGCGGGTTGCCAATGTCGAGTTCCACTGCCTGACGTGCGGTCTCGAATTGGATCGCACGGCGGACGGCGGAAATGGAGTTGAGATTCTTCAGCTCGATCTTCGCGCCCAGCGGGTCGCTTTCCTTGCGACGCAGGGAAATGTTCACGTCGCAGCGGAGCTGGCCTTTCTCCATGTCCGCGTCGGAAATGCCGCCTTGCTGGAGGATCATCTGCAGCGAGCGCAAGAAGGCACCGGCTTCCTCGGCTGACTCGAGGTCGGGCTCAGTGACGATTTCCATCAGCGGCGTGCCGGCGCGGTTGAAATCGATCAGCGAGGAATTCCCGAGGTGCGTCGATTTGGCCACGTCTTCCTCGAGGTGGATGCGGTTCAGCCGGACCTTGTGGCCCGGGCGAGCGATGTTTTTCCGGGCGTCGGTCGGGTAGCAGTGGTCGTAGAGGGGGACCGAGCCGCCGATGCAGAGGGGGAAATCCATCTGCGTCGTCTGGAAATTCTTCGGCATGTCCGGGTAGAAGTAGCTCTTGCGGTCCCAGCGGGAGATTTCCGGCGAACCGCAGTCGAGCAGCAGCCCGGCCAGCAGGGTTTTCTCGATCGCGTGGCGGTTGAGCACCGGCAGGGCACCGGGCAGGCCGAGGCAGACCGGGCAGGTGCGGGTGTTTGGCTCCTCGCCGAAGGACGTTTCGCAGGCGCAGAACATCTTCGTGCGCGTTTTGACCTGGCAGTGAACTTCGAGGCCGATGGTGACCAAATAGGACATTGGGAAATTCGGAGATTGGGAGATCGGGGATACTCGTCCGGCGGGCCAATCCTTGGCCGTTGTCCCCCGGTCACTCAATCCCTCAATCGCCCAATTTCCAAATCTCCATGTCTTTCCCGGCGCTTGCCATTTCCCCCCCGGCGGTGCATGGCCGGAGGCGGTCCACCCCACACGGGGAGACAAAATCCCATGACCTTCGAAATCGGCCTCACCCTGGCGGTTATCGCCCTCACGCTGATCGCGTTCATCCGCGAATGGGCGGCTCCGGACGTGATCGCCCTGACCGTGCTGGTGGGTGTCGTGGCGCTGGGCCTCGTTGGCATGGGCGAGATGACCTCGGTGTTCAAGAACGAGGCACCGCTGGCGATTGCCGCGCTTTTCATCATCGGGGGGGCCTTGGAGGCGTCCGGAGCGGTCGACCACATCGGCCGGGTGCTGCGCGACAAGCTGCCCAGCAACATCCGCCTGGCCATCCTCGGCTTCTCCATCCTGGCAGGCTTTTTCAGCGCGTGGATGAACAACACGGCCATCGTGGCCATCTTGCTTCCCGTGGCGCTCGGATTTGCCCGCTCCCGGGATTTCGCTCCGTCCCGGCTGCTGATGCCGCTGTCCTACTGCTCGATCCTCGGCGGTGTCTGCACCCTGATCGGCACCTCCACCAACCTCCTCGTCAACGGCACCTTGAAGGATCTCAAGATGGAGCCGATGTCGATGTTCCAGCTCGCGCCCATCGGCATCCCGCTGTCGATCGCGGGCATCGCCTACCTCGCGATCTTCGGGCCGAAGCTCATTCCATCGCGGACCACGATTTCCGGCAGTCTGGAGATCAAGGACCGGGCGACCCCACTCTACCACATCCTGATCAAAGAGAATTCGCCGCTGATCGGCAAGCGGCTGAGCGAAACGCCGCTCTTCGACCGCGGCCGGCACGTCCACATCATGGAAGTCCGCCGCAAGGGCGCGCGGGAAATGCACGGTCTCAACACGCTGACGATCGAGAAGAACGATCGCTTCCTGATCGCGCTACACGGTCGCCGTGCCAAGGCCGGCAAGGCCGAGGATCTCTGCGAGGAGATCGGCGCGAGCCTGCTTTCGACCATTGACGGTGTGGTGACCGAGCTCGTCGTTCGCGATGAGTCCTCGCTGGCAGGCCAGACGCTTGCCCGGTCCGATTTCCGCCAGCGCTATAACAGCGTGGTGATGGCGGTGCACCGCAACGGGGTGAACATCACCCATCAGCTCGCCGAGATCCCGCTGGAAGGGGGCGATACGCTGCTGGTCATCACCGCGCTCAATAATCTCGATGCCCTCGACGCGACTCGGGACTTCATCCTGACCGATTCGCCGGAGGACTCCCTCGTCGCTACGGAAAACCGCAAGCCGCCGCACCATGCCTGGGTCTCGTGGGCGGTGCTGATCGGCGTGGTGCTGGTCGCCACCCTCACCGATGTGTTGGGTGGTAAAGAGGGTGTGTTTCCGTGGTTGCCGGTGATCCCGATTCACTATTCGGCCATGGTCGGCGCGCTGGTTCTGCTGTGGTCAAAGATCGTCACACCGCGCGAGGCTTACTCGAGCATCGATTGGCAGGTGCTGCTGATGCTCTATGGCTTGTTAGGCCTCGGCATGGCGATGCAATCGACCGGTACCGCGAAATGGCTGGCCGAAGGAATGGTGGGCATGGCGCAGGGATTCGTGAGCCCGGAATGGCTGCCGCTGGTGATGCTGTGGCTGATCTTCCTGCTGACCCTGCTGCTCACCGAGGTGCTCTCTAACAACGCCACCGCGGTGATGATGGTGCCGATCGTGGTGACGCTGGCGCACAGTCTTGGTGTCAGCCATTGGCCTTACGTGATGGGCGTGACCGTGGCCGCCTCGACTGCCTTCGCGCTGCCGATGGGCTACCAGACGCACATGATGGTTTATGGACCCGGCGGCTTCAAATTCACTGACTTCCTGCGGGTGGGCATTCCGCTGAATTTCATCTGCTGGATCGTTTCCTGCCTGCTGATCCCGCTGATCTGGCCGTTTTATCCATAGTGGTCCGCACACTCCGTGTGCGGAACGAAGCCGCAATGGCGGTTGTCGGAGATCTCCGGCACTTCGAGCCAAGCCGCACACGGAGTGTGCGGACCACCTTATCGCCGCAGCTCGCCATAGACTGCCATGGTGCCCCCAAGCATCGCTTGGAGCGTGAAGGGATGCTCCTTCGGCACAGGCGGCGGGTTCTCTAACAAATTCTTCACCACTGGCACGGCGATCACTGGATCATTCGCCGGGATGCGGCCGGCAGGGTAGAGGAGTGCGAGCTGTTCGCCCACGCCCCCATGGTCATAGCCGGCGACGGGTATGCCGAGGCCGAGCGCTTCCAGCGTGGTGCGTCCGAAGGACTCCGGTTGTGTGGTCAGCGACAGCACGACCGCTGAAATCGCGAGAATCTCCCGCAGGTCCGAACGCCCGCCGGTGAAGGTGATGCGATTGGCCAAGCCCGCTGCTTCGAAGAGCGCGCGGATCTCATCGAGATAGGCGGCTTTCTTCGGATGGGCACCACCGGCGATCACGCCGTGCAGGCTTTCATCGGAGGAAAGGGCCTTGAGGATCTTCGCGAAATCCTCGTGCCCCTTCAGGCGGGTGATCCGGCCGGGCAAGGTGAGCAGGCGCTTGCCGCGGGTCTCCGGGAACTCGCTGAAGAAGCCTTCCTTCCACGCCGCCGATGGCTGGTAGCCGTGCGGGTAGTCGGCGGGATCGATGCCGCGGTGGACCACCCGCAGCTTGTCCGGCGATGCCTTCGGGTAGTACTTCAGCACGTGGTCGCGGATGCTTTCCGAGACGCAGATGACGCGCTCGCCGCAGGTCATGATCTCGGAGTAGCGGTTGACCGAGTTGAACCCGTGCACGGTGGTCACCAGCCGCGGCCGGGTGGCAGGGTCCATGCCGCGCCACGCGAGAAAGGCGAGCCAAGCCGGCACCCGCGAGCGCAGGTGCAGGATGTCCGGATTCTCGTCCAGGAAGAGCCGGCGGAGCTTCGGGACTAGCAGCAGCGACGACAGGCTCTTGCGCCCGACGGGCATCGCGAGGTGGTGGGTGCCGCAGGATTCGAGCTGCTTCACCATCTTGCCGCCGCCTGAAATCACCAGCGACTCATGCCCCAGCTCGCCGAGGTGGCGGGCAAGCTCCAGCGTGCCGCGTTCCACGCCGCCGGACTCCATCTCGGGGATCATCTGAAGCACCTTCATGAGGATGACGGAAGCAGCCGCTTTAAAACGATGGCGGCGCAGCGGTCCGCTTCGCGCAGCACCTGAGGTGGCTCGGCCAGACCGGCGGCCGGTGCCCAGTCGACGAAACGCGTGACAAATCCTTCCTGCACCAGCCGCTCGACGCCGCGGGCGACACGGCCGGCTTTCTTCGTGGCAGGCACCGGCAGCAGCCCGACCTTCGCGCCACTACTAAGGGCTTCGTAGATCATCGAGATGCTGTCTTCCGTGACCCATACTTCGGCGGCCTCTGCCAGCATCTGCGGCAGCCAGTCGCGGCCGGTGTCGCCGTGCGGGTAGGTGGCCATTGCCGGGCAAGCCTTGGCCAATGCCGCAAGCGTTCCCGCCGGCGAGCGCCGCGAATCGGTGATCCGCCACGGACGTTCCTTGCCTGCGGAAACGATTGAGCAGATCGCGGTTTCAATCGAGGCAGCGTCCCATCCATGCGATGACGATGGCCCACCTAACAGGATCAAGCCGCCGTGCCGCGGCCGTCCGTCTGGAGGCAGCACCCGGTTGAGAGCCCCGATGGTGGGAATCACGTGATCCTGCGGTTCGCGGCCTCCCAGATCGTGCTCGGGCACCAGGCACAGATCGAAGAGTGCCGCTGGCAAGGTCGGCTTCATCAGCAGCACGCACGGGACGTCATAAGCCCGCGACAAGGCCAGCAATGCCGGGTGCACCGCGTGGCCGGCCCCGACCAGGAGCCGGGGCTTCGGCAGGGATTCCGTTTCCTTGAAGGCCTTCTTCAGGCGGGCGAAGGGACCTCGTAGGCCGGCGAGATGGATCTTCGACGTGGACACCGGACGCAGCCGGCCGATCGCCTCGGCCAGCCCGTAGGACTGGTTCTCGTGACCGGGCTTGCCGTCGGACAGGACATGGATTTCCAGCGGTGTCATGCCTTGCGGTTCTTGGCAGTGAGCACCAGATCATCGGCCATGCGTCGCCAGCCTTCGGCATCCGCGGGGATCGGGAAGGCTCTGGTCCACGGCTTGCCAGAAACGCCGGCCCCGATGATGGCACGCAGCCCCATGTGATTCGCCGCCTTGGCAAGTGACCGTTCTCCACCGAGCAGCAGGACGAAATCCAAGGGCGCGGGATGCGACGCATCGCACCGCTCCACGACTTGCGAGGAATGGATTTCAGGCGCGCTGCGGTCCCAGGGGAAGCGCACGATTCGCGGATCCTCCGGCAGCGGCGGAAGGTTGCCGGGGTCGAGCACGTCGATCCGCAGGTCAGGCCTCAGTTCTAACAGAGCGACGAGCACCCCCACTGCCTCCGGCTTCCCATCGGGCAGGGTGACGGCCAGGCGAGTCGGCACGGTGGCAGCGCGCGCGGCCTCGGTGGGCGCTTGCTTGGTGAAGAAGCAAAGCGGGCGAGCCTTATCGATGCGCCAGCGGTCGTGAAACCAGAAGACATCGGTCAACTGGTCTCGCATCGCGGTTTCCAGGTGCGCGACCACTTCCGGGGTGCGGGCCTTCTCCGGCACCGGGCGGACCTTCAGCCGCCAGCGACCGGTGCCGACGCAGAAGACCGAGAGCGTCACCATGGCTGCGCCAGTGCGGCGGGCGAGCAGGGCGGGTAGGGGCGTGCAGGAGGAGAGCCGGCCGAAGAACGGGCAAAGCTCGCCGTGGCCGCCGGCCCGCTGGTCGGTCATCACGGTGACCACGCCGCCTTCGCGGAGCACTGCCGCGGGGCCATTGAAGCCGTCGTGTTTGTCGAAAAGCACCGCTCCCTGCTGGGTGCGGCGCTTCACCGTCAGTTCGTCGAGCAACGGGTTCTCCAAGCGCCGGAAGATCGGGCCGCCCTTTACCTCGGGCCCCAGCGTTTTCACGAGCTGGGCGAGCACTTCCCAGTTACCCATGTGCGACCACACCAGCACCACGCCGCGGCCGCCCTTCATCGGATCTATCAGGTGCTCCAAGCCTTCGATCTCGATGTGCTTTTCCACCTGCTCCTGCGTCATCAGCGCCGCGCGCTGGCTGCTGAGCATATTGTTGCCGGCCCGGCGGAAGGTCTCGCGGACGCGCCGGCGGATCTCCGCGGCATCCGGCGCCTCGGCCGCGGTGGCAATGCGCAGGTTGCGGGCGACCAGCTTGCGCCACTTCGGAAAAAGCGCCCACGCCAGCAGCCCGAGCCCTTGGCCGACCCGCACCGTGGTTTCCAGCGAGACCAGCGAAAGCACCCCCTCCGCCGCCCGGAATGCCGCATACTCCAGCCGGTGGGCCAGCGTCGGCGATTTGGGTTCATCGGGGGCGTCACTCATGCGCGGCCGGACTTTCCACACCCGCACCGCCCCCGGCAAGCCCCGGGGCTTGCCAGCCTCCCGAACCCGCCGTTAGTCTCCCGCCGCTCCGGCTCCCATAGTTCAACGGATAGAACAAGGGTTTCCTAAACTCTAGATCTGGGTTCGATTCCCGGTGGGAGTATTCCTTATAAAACCAAGGAATCCTTTGTGGAATAAGGCTTTGCGGGCCTTGCTTGGGAAATCGCCAGTCGCACGGAATCGCACGAAAAGGCACGCTGTAACCGCAAAAAGTGGTTACGTGTAACCAAGGTGGTTACGGGCACGAAAAAGCCCGGCCTCTTGCGGGGCCGGGCGAGGGAAAACTCCGTATATTGACGGAGTTTAGTCAGCCAATCGTGACCGTGAAGCCCTTCGGCAGCGGCGCGGGCTCCTGCTTGGCCAGCCAGACCGCGTAGCCGACATTGCCTAGCAGGTAGTCGCCCACCGTGATCTTGAGGCGAACCGCGATCCGTTCGATGTGCTGCCACTCCTCAAGCGGGAAGCGGAAGCCAGCAGTGCAGGTGCAGCCTTCTGCCTTCATCGTGGCGAGGTGCTTTGAGGTGGCAACGGCGATTCCCGATGCACCAATGAGGTGCGGCTCCTTCCACTGCTCCACGCGATAGGCGACGCCCCGCTCCGAAAGCGTCCACTCCAGAGATGGGTCCAAAGCTTTTCAGTACTCATGCCTTTGGCGCTGGGTCAAAACGCTTGCCCGGCTTCCGGCGTCCAAGGGCGACTTCGCACGCTTGGTCCGCCAACTCCTTCGGGATCGGCACAAGGTGCAGCACCCATCGGCTCGGGTCTTCGGGGTGGCTGGCTTTGCCTGCGAGAATGAAGGCCGCTTCCCCTGCGTCGGTTAGATGCTTGCTAGCTGCTTCGGAAAGCAGGATTCGGACGTGTTCCGGGGTGGAAGGGTGGGGCAACTTTCCGGGTTCTCTACTACCATTCATGTTTCCTTACGCATTAGGGGGAAACCAGTGGTGGATTCCATCGACCGGCGGCGCGGGAATGTCAGCTTGCGAACCTCCGCGGTTCTGGTAGCTTCCCCGTGTCCCCGTCGAAGGACTTTGAGAAGCGCCCGCTCCCGAAAGGGACGGGCCTTTTCGTTGAGTGGCGATCAATCCACGCCCCGCGCTTCGGCTGCGGCCTCTGGTTGGCGTTTCTCGCGGAGAGCATCAATGGCCCGGCGCGCCACTACCTCGGCCACCTCTTCGGCGGTCTGTCCGCGGGTGAGGCTCAAGGCGATGGTGGCGCTGCGCTCGGCGACAAGGATCTCGCCACGGAGGCGGGAATGCCGGTCGATTGTTAGAGGCGCGCTCATCGGGTGCCGCCTTTCTTCGGGCCTCGGCTTTCGCGGGCCTCGATCAAGTAATCAATCGCGGAAGGGCGGACCCGCACCGCGGCCCCGATTCGCACCGCCGGGAGGTCTCCGGCTGCAATCAGCAGGTCCAGCTTGCGGATGGATACCGAGAGGCTTTCAGCGGCCTCTTGTCGCGTCAGTAGTTGTTTGTTTGCTACCATCGGGCATCTTGTGCCAGACGGTGCCTCGCTATGTCGTAGGCATTAAACTAGGGTTTCCTGCCTACCTCGCGGACAGGTCCGACAAGCCGGATTCCTTCCAGAGTCGCGTCCATCCCTTCGCGTCGGATTCGTCGGGGGCATCCTTGAACTCGTCGCGCCGGGCGAGGATGTAGGCCTTTAGCTCCGGCTTCGTCGGCTCCCGCTCGGTCTCCTCGATAAACCTACTATAAGCATAGTATGCGAAGGCGTTCCGGTGCGGGGCGGCGGCATTGTATTTTAAGGACATCACGCGCTGGAAGAACTGAGCGGTCACCGCTGGCTCCTCGTGCTTCAATGCGGTAACGAAGAGACGACCGGCCAGTTCCTCGAAATAGGGCGTTGCTCGATTGAGGATCACGCTCCCAAGGGTCCCTGCAAGCGGCTCCTCGCCCTTAGGGTCCACACGGAGCTTATCAATGAAATGTTGGCGAGCGGTTGCAGCCAGCCGATCAATCTCCTCCTGTGCGTCCGAAGGTTGGGCGTGCCGGGTGAAGCAGGGATCATCGTCGGGAACTTCTATTCCTAGCACCTCCTTCACGGTATCCTTGAGACTCTGGCGCTCGGCTGGATCAGCGTAATCGGGAGGGGCGACTAATGGCGTCCGCTTGTCCACCGGCTCGAGCTTCCGCTTCTTTGGCCGTCCTTTCTTCGCGCTCATGCCGATTTTCTCCCGCGTTTGATGCTTACCACGTTCTTCACCTTGGCCGGGCGGATCGCCCAGAATGCTTTCGCCTGCGCCGCGGTGCCGACTCCCTTGTAATGCCGGTGGAGCATGTCGGGGCTTCCACCGTGGCCAAGCTGCAAGCTGGTCTCCCCGGCGTGCCGGAACTCCAGCAAGTGGAATGTCGCGAAGCTGTGGCGGGCGACGTTGCTCGGCAGGGTGAAATCCTTGTCGGTCGCCTGAATGGCCTTTACGGCCTTCCCAAGCGCCCAGCGGCGCACCATGGCGGCGGATGGTGCCAACGGGCCGGACGATGCGGCCAGCGGGCGCAGGAAGGCGTCTAGGACTGGCTCCACCTTGATCGTGCGATCGTGTCCCGTCTTCGTGACGGTCTCCGGCAGGTGGATCTCCCCGGCGGCAAGATCGACCATGCCCCAATCCATGCGAAGAGCCTCCTGCTCCCGGATGCCAGCGAAGAACCGCACGGCCCAGAACGCCACCAGCTCCGGCGCGTGAAGCTCAAGGGCGGCGAAGAACTTGGCCACCTTGTCGGGGGCGAGGATCTCGGGCCGGGTCTTCGGCGGCTTCGGCCTCGCGGCATCGGTGACAGGGTTGTCTTTCGTCCAGCCGCGGGACTTGGCGAAGTTGAACAAGCCGGAGACGGCCAGCCGGTGATTGCGCTTCGCCTGTAGCCCGACTTGCGCGCCGTCTTTCTTGGTGCCCCCACCGGCGATCTTGCGGGTGGCCTTCAATCCGAGAATCCAGTCCGAAACCTCGGCGGTGGTGATGCTGCAAATGGGGCGAGTGCCGAAGTCGGCGGCGAACCGGCCGCAACGGGTGCGGATGCCTTGGATCGACATGGGGCGCAACCCCTCGGCGGTCTTGGCTGCTTCGTAGGCATCGACGGCGGCTTGAACCGTAACTGACGTGCGGGTCGCCTTCCACCGGTCTGCATAGTCGCGGAGAATGTCGGCAAGGGGTGGGGGAGGCGCGTCCTTGGTCTGCTCGATGACCGAGCGCCAGAACTCGACCGCGGCTTTTTCCTCGGGTGCCAGCGTGCCAAAGACTCGACCTTCACGGCCCGTCTCCTTGTCCTTGGTCTTGGCGAACTTCAACGCGGAGGTCTCATCCTTGAACCACGCCTGAAGGGTCTTCCCGCCGGGGCCGGTGTAGCGGACGCGGTGGGTATAGCGGGGATGCTTCACCTCGGAAACGGTGGCTTGCTTCATGCCCATTCCATACCGTGCGACTCTGTGCAATCCAAGCTCAAAGTGGTTACAGTTGGTTACGGTGGAGCGATTGGGCTTGCTGTAGCAACAAAGAGCGGCGGTTTCCTAAACTCTAGATCTGGGTTCGATTCCCGGTGGGAGTATTTCCTCGCACTCCGGGGGATTCCGCTACAGATCCGAAGACCGGGCAGGTCATTTGAAGCGGGCGGATCACCAGTCCATTCGCGGAACGAAAGTGTTCATGTGAATGCCTTTTTTGGTTGATAAGAGGTGTTCTAATGAGTATTTTTTGGGCGTCCTTCGACTCTTGATGGACTCGGTTGGAGAGCAGCTTTTCGGGGGGTCTTCCCGGGATGGCCCGTGCTGCAACCGGGGCCGTCGATTGGCCGGGGGAGCGGGTTCTGTTTTCACTTTCAGGCCCGCGTGGTTCCAACGGCGCTACCATTGCAACAGGAGGCCATTTACTCGCAGGGGTTAAACCACGGCGCGAGGTTAAATGAAGGCCGTGGGGCTCACTCCCTACCACTCTCAGCGACTCCGGTTCAGGATCGCATGGGGGGTAGGGGGGCTTTGGAGAAGGAGTGCGATTGCTGGAGAGGGATCGACGGGAAGCACCCGACAGACGGGGGCTTCGTAGGGGGGCGGTGGATGTGGCTCTGACAACCGGGGACAGGCATTGAGAGGAGAACACACACACTCTCTCTCCTCTCCTCTCCTCTCCTCTCCTCCCCTTCGTATCCCAGCCGGATGCATACTGGGTTTGCTGGGATACTATCTCAGCCATGCTGAGTTTTTGCTGGGATACCATCCCAGCCACACTGGGTTTTGGCTGGGTTTCCATCCGGACGCAGGCTGATCAGTTGCCGGATCCCAGCCGCCTCGATGTCAGCCTGCCCCCGAGCTCCGCCATCGATGCCGGGGAGTTTCGGCTTGATTTCAAATTTGGAAGTGAAATGCATTAGTGAAATCCAAGCGATGGACTCCGCGACCCTTTCAACGACCCGGCGCTACGGCGCGCCTGCCTTGGACAAGGGGCTCGATATCCTCGAGCACCTGTCCAATGAGATGGCGCCGCTGGGGCAGCTTGAGATCGCCCGGGCGCTGGGGCGCACGCCGGGGGAGATCTATCGGATGCTGATGTGCCTGGAGGAGCGCGGCTACGTGATGCGCGAGGAGGGGACGGGGAAATTCCGGCTGACCCTGCGGCTCTACGAACTCAGCCACCGCCAGAACTCGACGACGCTGCTGCGCAAGGCGGCGCGGCTCCCGATGGAGATGCTTTGCGAATCGATCGGGCAGGCTTGCCACCTCAGCGTGGTCCATGGCGCGAACCTGTTGGTGCTGATGGAGCGGATGCCCTCGTGCCAGGTTTGCCTCGCGGTCGGTGAGGGCTCGCGGATGCCGGCGCTACGCAGCACCTCGGGCAAGCTTCTGTTAGCCCAATGGTCGGGGGCGGCGAGAGAGGATTGCCTGAACCAGCTTGAAGACTTCGCCGGGGCTTCCAAGGCCGAGCGCGAGCGGTTGTTGAAGACGCTTTCGGAGCTGGAGGGTGCCACGCATCACCAGGCACCGAGCCTTTTGACGGAGGGTGTAACCGATATCGCGGTGCCTGTAGGGGTGCCAGCGTCGGAAGTCGCGGGGACCTTGGTGATTTCCTATCTCTCGGGCACCAAGAGCGGGGAGAAGAACGCGCCTCGCTACTTGAAGGCGTTGCTGACGAGTGCGGCCGAGATCAACCGCAACCTGGGGATCGCACGATGATTGGAACACTGGACGAGACGATCCGCGAACCGGTGAGCCAGCGCGATATCGCACGGCACTTCGGCGTCAGCCACGTGACCGTGTCGCTCGCGCTGCGTCACAGCCGGCGGGTGTCGGCTTCGCTGGCGGAGGAGATTCGCAACCATGCCGAGAAGGTGGGCTATTGTCGCGACCCGGTGTTGCTTGCGTTGTCTGCTTATCGGGACCGGAAGAAAGCCGGTCCGGTGCGCGGGGCCATCGGCTGGGTGAATGCCTGGGCGGAGCCCGGAGAGTTGCGCGCCCATCCCGAAGTCGAGCGCTTTTGGCAAGGTGCCTTCGCGGCGGCGGCAGAGCGACGATACCGGCTGGAGGAGTTCCGGCTCGGCTCCGAGCTATCAGCGGAACGCCTGCACGAGGTGTTGGATACGCGCTGCATCCGCGGGCTCATCGTGCCGCCGCATCCTTCGTCACAAGCGTGGCTCGGCTTTCCCTGGGAGTCCTACGACGTGGTGAGTTTCGGCCGTTGTTGCGAAGGGCCGCGAGGTCACAGTGCGATGCCCTCGGCCGTAGCAAATCTTCTGCTGGCGATCCGCAAGCTGCGCGAAGCGGGCCATCGGCGGATTGGTTGCCTGACCGGTCGTTCGCTGCTGCGGCAGGCCGGCTACTGCATGGTGGAAAGCCTGCCGGCGGTGAAGCGCAACCTGCCGGACGATGACGACCTCGCCTTACTCGACCTCGCCTCCGTGAGTGAGAGCAAGGTCGCGGCGAAGGTCCGCGCCTGGGTCCGCCTGCACGGGCTGGATGCCATCGTCGCTGATGACGCCGCGACGATCGCCAGCGTCAGGCAGGCAGGGTTCGCCGTGCCCGATCAAGTCGCGATGGTCACGCTGGCGGGCGGCGGAAGTCCCGGCATCGATCCTGGCAGTGAAGAGATCGGGCGCACCGCCGTGCAGATGTTAGACTCGCTGATGCAAGAGCGGGCGAGAGGCAGCCGCGTGTTCTTCCGCGAGGTGGCGGTGGAGGGGACTTGGCGGGGGTAAAGCGGTGGGGCGATTGGGAGCGCGGAATTTACTCCGCTTCGAGCGTTGGGTCGCCGGCCCTGCGACGCGTACTAAACTAGCCGATGGAGGGAGTGAGTTCCGAACTCTTCCTTGAAGAATTAAGCATTACATGCAGCAGATAATCAGTGAGTTATACAGTTTCTCACGGGACAGGGGATCGGTCAAATGCTTGGGCGAGGCCACGGCAAACCAGCTCGATTCATAGCCGCAATTTCCCTGGCAGCGTCCTCCAGTGAAGCGCGAATCTTGGCATTGTGGGCGTCGATCAAGTCCGGTTCCTTGGCTGTCGCAGCGGTCTCCGGGACCAGGTCGAAATCGTAGCGGGCGCCGGCAGGGTAGGGGACCGGCGGAGCGTTGTCCTTAAACTTGCGACTCTTCCAACGGTAACGGATCACATCACGGTAGGAGTAGAGCCGATTCCGGCCGTGCTGGAAGTAGGCGATCCATCCGCGTTCGGATGCCATGTGCACGCCTTGCGGCGTCATGTTCAGGTAGTCGGACGCGAGCCAGACCGGCAGACCGAAGGAGTGATCCCGACAGAAAAGTTCAAAGGCGTGCAGGGCGTTCAGGGCTTGGCGACGTGCTTTAGGCTTACTCATGATTCGTTGAGGTGATCTCCCTAACAGAGCCATAACTTCGGCATATGCCGCAATCGCGTAGTGCCTCAGGAACCGGCGATGAAAGGGGAGTTTCTTGGGCGCTTTCTCTGTTAGACCGAGTTGCCACCACAAAGGCAAACCCGGGGCCAATCTTCCGACCTCTCCGGGCTCGGATTTCCTGCGCTGCGTCGAGTAGCGTAACAGATCGCCCGAGAATGGCACGGAAAATTCGTCAGGGCGACTTCGAGGGATTCGATTGCACTGAGGGACAGATGCTGGTTGCCTACGCCTTGAACGTTAGGCGGCTTCGCACTATGAAAGGTTCTGACGATCTCGATTGGCTATCGCTAGAGCGACTTTACGACGAGGGGCGACAGCTATTTCTGCGCGGTCAGCATGAGGAGGCGATTGACCGATTCAAACGCGTCTATGAGGATACTTTCAACCTCCGTGACGTCGCGCAGATTGTTGACGACTACTACAGCATGTCGCCTGAGCAGTGGGTCGCCAAGTATCAGACTCAATTTCAGAAGCGAGACACATGACGGCGCCTAACCATGCGTTGCAGCGAACCCGGCCCTCGCGCTCTGGTTGCAATCGTGGCGTCCCGCCGGCCGGGGCGCTAAGCTTGGGTCGTTTCGGCTTTTGCCTGTTGTAACAAGTCTCTTCTGAGACGAGCCGGGTTGATCGGCAGGAACTTGCGGCGAATCCAATGAACGTCACCGGGCGATCGTGAGCGGCGGTGACATTTTCTCGTCTCAGGGAGCGACATTGAGATCGGCGGAGTATCCACCCGGCCAAGGGGATCCTCACACTCTCTGAGAAGCCACGGCCTCCCCCACATTCGGGGGGGCGAGGGCATCGGAAGGTGGACAGCAGCGGCGGGATGGGGAAGGCTGACGGGCCGACTCATCGATCATGACTACGCTTTCCGCTCTCTTCCCGGGTGTTTCCCGGCTGCTTCCCTTGGCTGCTCTTGTGGCCACCCTGCACGCCGCCGAACCGATGACCTCCATCCGCTCCGGGGAGGTCTGGGCGGATACGGAGGGGAAGCCGGTGAATGCCCATGGCGGCGGGATGCTTTTCCATGAGGGCACCTACTACTGGTATGGCGAGATCAAGCAGGGGAAGACCTACTTGCCCGAGGTGAACAAGTCGTGGGGCGGCACCCGGGTCGATGTGACCGGGGTATCCTGCTACTCCTCGACCGATCTGCTCAAGTGGAAGAACGAGGGCAATGTGCTGCCGGCGGCGAAGGACGATCCGGCGAGCGACCTGCATCCGGGCAAGGTGCTGGAGCGGCCGAAGGTGATCTACAACGCGAAGACGAAGAAGTTCGTGATGTGGTTCCATGCCGACAGCCTCGACTACGCGGCGGCGAGTTGCGGAGTGGCGGTGTCGGACACGCCGGGCGGCCCCTTCAAGTATCTCGGCAGCTTTCGGCCGAACCAAGGGGTGTGGCCGGTGAATGTGACCGAGGCCGACAAGAAGGATCCCAAGGCACCGCTGGTCCGCGATTTCGAGCGGGGCCAGATGGCTCGCGACCTGACGGTCTTCGTGGATGACGATGGCAAGGGCTACCTTTTCGCCGCGTCCGAGGACAATGCGACCATGCACATCTCCGAGCTGACCGACGACTACCTGAAGACGACGGGCAAGTATGTCCGCGTGTTTCCCGGCCGGCTGATGGAGGCACCGGCGGTCTTCAAGCGGGCCGGCAAGTATTACCTGATCGCCTCCGGTTGCACGGCGTGGGCACCGAATGCCGCGCGCTCGGCGGTGGCGGACTCGATCTGGGGACCGTGGAAGGAACTGGGCAATCCGTGCCAGGGCGACAAGGCCGACATCACCTTCCAATCCCAAGGCACCTACGTGCTGCCGGTGGGCGGGAAGCAGGAGAAATTCATCTTCATGGCGGACCGATGGAACAAGGACGACCTGCCGGACTCGCGTTATGTCTGGCTGCCTGTCTCCTTCGAGGGTGAGAAGCCGGTGTTGAGGTGGATGGGTGGGTGGAGTCCGAGGTGAGGGGGAGGGGAAATCACCAATCATCAATCTTCCAATCACCAATCAGAGTGCCTGAAGAGGGATGACCGCTGACGCCGGATGCGGGGATCTCTGGAGAAAACCAGCCCACCCATGATGCGAGGCGAAGAGGGCGAGAGCCATACTCATTCTTCCAAACACTTCGATTGGTGATTGGAGGATTGATGATTGGTGATTCCTTCCCCGCTGATGATTGGCGATTTCTTCCGTCTCGCCCGAAATGCTTCGGTTTCCCTGATTCTTCGGGCTTTGCGACGCATCGGGATCGTGGTAACGCCTTGCCATGAAATATCCGTTCGTGGTGGCGATGCTGGCTTTGTCGGCGGTGTGCTTCCATTGCAGCCAGGTGGAGCCCCTCAACGGGAGTGACCAAGTCGTCGGTTCCTTCGGGGTGTCCGCTCCGGGGAGCGCCCCCCAACCGGTCTCCGCGCCGACCTCAGGGGTGTCGTCGTCGGCACTTGCGCGCGAGATCAACCTGCGGGCAGACATGGTGCCGCGTGGGACGCACGGCCGCAAGGTGGTGCGGCCGATGAAGCCGCGCTACATCACGATTCACTCGACGCAGAATTATTCGGCCGATGCGAGCCGCCATTCGCTCGCCTTGAAGCGCGGCGCGCTGCGTTCGCCGAAGCGCAAGGGTGGCAACCGTATTGGCTACCTGATCTGGCACTTCACCGTGGATGACAAGGTGGCGCTCCAGCACATGCCGGTCACCGAGCAAGGCGAGCACGCGGACTTCGACGGCCCCGGCAACCGCCTCTCGATCGGCATCGAGATGTGCGAGCACCGCGGCAGCAATCGCAACGCCACCATCGAGCGCACGGCCAAGCTCACCGCGAAGCTAATGCACGAGCAGGGGATCCCGCTCAGCAGGATTGTGCCGCACTATCACTGGCCGCGGCGCGGGAAGAGTCCGGCGAACAAGAACTGCCCGCACTTCCTGCTCGATAACGGCCGGCCCGGTGCGAAGTGGCGTTGGTTCCTAGGTCGCGTGGACTACCACTACAAGCGCGCCTACCAGCAGAGCTACGTGTCGCGATGAGCGGACCCAGCCGTGAGCCATCCATCGGCAGTCCGGGCAATCGTGACGTCTTGTTAGATGCGGAGAACTTCTACGTCTGCCAGCGCTGCACTGCCTGTTGTAAGTGGCCGGGGGATGTGCGGATCGAGGAAGACGAGATCGCGCCGATCTCGGCGTTTCTCGGGATGACGGAGGACGATTTCATCGCCCGTTACACGCGGCTGCGGACGAATCGAAACGGGCTGTCCTTGATCGAGAAGGAGAACCACGAGTGCATCATGCTGGAGGATGGCGGTTGCCGCATTCATGCGGTGAAGCCGGGGCAATGCAGCGGCTTCCCTAACAAGTGGAACTTTCCCGGTTGGCAGAAGGTCTGCGAGGCGAAGCCGGTGCCGATGGCAGAGGCGCGGACGAGGGGATGGGTGTGAAGGGTTCTGGAATTGAATTCAGGGGACAACGAAACGAGCTTCGAATGGGTCCGGTTTTTGTCCGAGCGGGTCCGGTTTTTGTCCCAAAGGGACTTCACAACAAAGCCCGGGGTTGCGAAGCTACCCTGGGTGAACATGCCGGGAATTGCCTGCGCCAAAGGCGTTGTGGAAGATCGCGTTGCTTGCGGGCCGAGAGTCGCGGGTCCGATCCACAACCTCTTTGAGGTAGGATGCCCTCTTCGGCTGTACCCTGGGTAGCTCGTGCCTCGCAACCCAGGGCTTTGTTGCGAAGTCCCTTTGGGACAGGGGCGCCAATCCGCTAGTGCGATGCGGGCATGGGTGAACGGCGGAGCGGTGAGGTGCTTCTGCGGGCCGGAGGCTCCGCGCTCCCAGCGGGGACCAGCGTCGGAGGCGAAGTGCGAGGTTTGTCGTAGATCGATCGGGAAGCCGGACGGAGACGCAAAAATGCCTCTCGCCGTGAGGCAAGAGGCATTCTGAAATCTCGTGGAGCTGAGGGCTCTTTAATTCCTCAGGTCGCCTGTTCTCCGCGGGCCATCACGACCTTGCCGGTGCGGACGGTTTCGATGATGTCGAACTGCGAGAACATGCCGACCGCGGCATCGACCTTCAGGCTGTCGCCGGTGATCATGACGATCATCGAGGCCGGGGTGAGGTCGACGGTCTTGCCACCGAAGTGCTCGGTGATCTGGAGCGCCTGCGAGCGGTCTTCGGGCGAGCACTTGATCTTGATCAAGATCATCTCCTTGGTCACCGAGTCCGCCGAGGTGTGCTCGAAGCAGTGGATGACGTCGATGAGCTTGGAGACCTGCTTGATGATCTGGTCGAGGCCCTCGGGGTCGCCGCTGATGCCGATGGTCATCCGCGAGAAGTTCGCGTTGCGGCCTTCGGAGACGACGAGCGAGTCGATATTGAAACCGCGGCGGGAGAAGACCTGGCAGATCCGCATCAGCACGCCGGGCTCGTTGTTGACGAGGATGGACAGCGTGTGGGTGGCACCGCGACGAGGCGCGAAGCCTGTGCCGGGCTCTTCGGTGGTGACGATGGTCGGGGACATTTCTGGAAAGGGAAAAAGTGATCGGTGATCGGTGGAAGGTGATCAGTGAAAGGCAGGGAAGCAGCGGGAGACCCGCTGATTGCCCGGCACTTTCCTCACGTGGAACCCACGGGCTTGGCCATCTGGGTCTTCGGCGGTTCGGTGATCATATCCTCGAGGGCGGCGCCGGCCGGGATCATCGGGAACACATTGTCGGTCTTCACACACTCGGCGTGGATGAGGATCGGGCCGTCGTTATAGGCGAGCGCCTTTTCAAGCTGCTTGGTCACATCGGCCGGGCGCTTGATGAAGACGCTCGGGATGCCATAGGCCGCGGCTAGCTTGCAGAAGTCCGGGTTGCCCACGAGGTCCACGCCGCTTTCGCGGTTCTCAAAGAAGAGTTCCTGCCACTGGCGGACCATGCCGAGGTAGTGGTTGTTCAGCACCACGATCTTGACCGGCAGCTTGTGGATCGCAGCGGTCGCCAGCTCGAACAAGGTCATCTGGAAGCCGCCGTCGCCGGAGATGGAAATGACGGTCTTCTTCGGGTGGGCGAGCTGGGCGCCGATCGCGGCCGGGAAGCCGAAGCCCATGGTGCCGGCACCGCCTGAGGACAGCCAATGGAAGCTCTCGCTGTTCTTGTAGAACTGCGCGGCCCACATCTGGTGCTGGCCCACGTCGGTCGAGACGATGGCCTTGCCTTCGGTGAGTTCGTAGAGTTCGTCGATGACCTGCTGCATGCGCAGGCCGCCCTGCTTCTTGTAGCTGAGCGGGAACTTCTTCTTGTAGCCGTCGAGCTTGGCGAGCCACTCGGTGGTTTCGAGCTTGCCGACCTTCTCGTTGATTTCAGAAAGCGCGGCCTTGGCGTCGCCGACGATCATCACGTCGGGCTGGATCATCTTGCTGGCCTCCGCCGGGTCGATGTCGATGTGGATGATCTTTGCCTCCTTACAGAACTTGGCGGGGTTGCCAATGATGCGGTCGTCGAAGCGCGAGCCGATGTTGATCAGCAGGTCGCACTCGACCATCGCCTTGTTGGCGTAGGCGGTGCCGTGCATGCCGAGCATGCCGAGCGAAAGCGGATGCGTTTCCGGGAAGACGCCCTTGCCCAGCAGCGTGCTGGTCACCGGGGCATTCAGCGTTTCAGCGAGGTGGCGCAGTTCCTTGTCGGCGCGGGCAATCATCGCGCCTTGGCCGGCGAGGATGACCGGGCGCTTGGCCTTGGCGATCAGCGCGGCGGCTTCCTTCACCTTGTCGCGGTCGATCTTGAAGGAACCGCTCGGGTCATAGCCGGGCAGGTTGAAGGGCGGGTTCATCGGGCCGTTGAAGGCACCGGAGGAAATGTCCTTGGGGATGTCGATCAGCACCGGGCCGGGGCGGCCGGTGGTGGCGATGTAATAAGCCTCGCGAGCGATCCGCGGCAGCGAATTGGTGTCCTTCACCAGGTAGTTGTGCTTCACCACCGGCATCGTGATGCCGAAGATGTCGGCCTCCTGGAAGGCGTCCTTGCCGAGCATCCAGGTCACGGTCTGGCCGGAGAGCACGATCATGGGCACGGAGTCCATCATCGCGGTCATCAGGCCGGTCACGGTGTTTCCGGCACCCGGGCCGGAGGTCACGAGGACCGCGGCGGGCTTGCCAGTGGCGCGGGCGTAGCCGTCGGCCATGTGAACCGCGCCCTGCTCGTGGCGGACGAGAATGAACTTCATCTTCGTCTTGACCGTCTCAAGCGCGTCGAAGATGGGGATCGCCGCTCCACCGGAGTAGCCGAAAATGTACTCGATGCCGAGGTCATCGAGGGTTTTGATGAGGGCTTGCGCGCCGTCGAGTTTCTCCTTGCTCATGCCAAATGGGGTTGGGAGAGGGAAAGTGCAGCAGAAATGTCCGATGAGCAATGCGAAAATGGGTGTTTTTCGCGCAAAGCTGGTAATTCTTGATTCCTACCTCTCTGAAATCTGCGGGTTTTTCGGGCAATTGCGGAATCCGCTCGCGTGATTCGGTGGAAAATCGCGATTCTAGTAAGGAAGTAGCTTGAGAGCCACCACGTAGAAGCCACGTGGGCCGGAGGCGTTCACGAAGACGGTGGCGTTCCCCGAGACCGTAGGTGCGAGTTCGGATTGGCTGGCAATGCCGCCCACCGACGTGGCGAAGGGGACGACCGTGAACGGCCCGTCCAGCGTGGCGTGGGCCCGGACTTCATATTTTGCGCCTTTCGTAACGGGGAAATCGAGCTTCAGGCGCGATGGACCGGTGGCTCCCTGCTGCTGGACCCCGATTGAATGGATGGCGAGCGCCAGGCCCGGGATGGTGAGCGAAATGACGTCCGTTGCCGCATCGTAGCTGGTGGCGAACTGCTTCAGGTCGTTCTGTGCAGGCTCCGTCGATACCCCGCCTGCATCGCGAAAGACCCGGCCTTCGATATCGTAGCGCGAGCCATGGCAGGGACAGCGCATCCGGCCATGGACCGTGCTGTAGAGTCCGACTACGCAGCCTTGGTGGGTGCAGACCGAGTCGAGCGTGACGAAACGCGTGGCAGAGACTCGGTTCAGCGTGAAGGGATGCACCTCGCTCATGAAGACGAACTGGACCGACCCGCCGGGGTTGGCCAGCGGGGGATAGTCCCCGGCTCTCAAGCGGAGCACCGCCGAAGGATCGGCGGTGGGTTCCGCGAGGAGGGTCGCGCACCAGTGCGGTGCGGATAGGGAGGCGGCGGTGCCAAAGACAAAGCGCTTGATCCAGTTTCGCCGGCAGAGGTCGGTAGGGAGGTCCATGACGCTGGCGGCCGGGCGCTGACCAGACCACCGATCATGCTGCCATCCCGCCCCGGCGGACGGCCATTACCACTCGGCAACGAGATCGTCAGGGTCGGCTCACTTGTCCACCACCCGGAGGATCGGGCCGCCGTGATCGACGATGTAGAGGTTCCCGGCGGAATCCTCACCGAACGACGCGATCATCCCGAGCTTGCCCTTCTCCGGCTGGAAATCCTCGGTGTGGTCCTCGAATTTCGTCGGCTTGCCGTTGCGGGGGACGAAGGACCAAACGCGGCGGGTGTTGTAGTCGCCGAAAAAGTAGCGGCCCTGCAGTTCCTTGACCGGTCCGCGATAGACGTAGCCGCCGGTCACCGACAGGCCCTCGGTCGCGCCGCTGCCATGCTTGTAAACATAGACCGGCTCGACCGCGCCCTTGGGGGCCTTGCCGCCGACGCCATTCTGCGGGGTCTCCTTGTCGCCCTCGCGGAGGCGCCAGCCGAAGTTGGAGCCCGCACCCTTGCCCTTCGGCAGGTAGTCGATTTCTTCCCAAACGTTCTGGCCGACATCGCCGATCCAGAAGTCGCCGGTCTGGCGGTCAAAGGAGCAGCGCCACGGATTGCGCAGGCCGAGCGCCCAGATCTCCGGCTTCACGCCGTCCTTGCCGACGAAGGGGTTGTCCTTTGGCACCGTGTAGCCCTCCTTCGGCGAGACATCGATGCGCAGCATTTTTCCGAGGTAGGTGTCCATCGCCTGGGCACGCTGCTTCGGGTCATTGGCGGCACCGCCGTCGCCATTGCCGATGTAGAGCATCCCGTCCGGCCCGAATGAGATCCAGCCGCCATTGTGGTTCTCGAAGTCCTGCTTGTAGGAAAGCAGGATCTCCATCGAATTCGGATCCGCGGTGTTGAATTCCGGGCCCTTGGAGGTGAGCCGCACGATGCGGGTGTTTTTGTCGCGGTCGACGAAGTTCAGGTAGAAGCGGCCGCTCTTCTCGAAGTCCGGCGCGAATGCCAGCCCGAGCAGGCCTTCTTCATTGCCCTTGCGACTGACCTGCGAGGCGATGTCGAGGAACGGCTCCTGCTGCTTCTCTCCGGTCTTCGCGTCGATGATCCAAATTCGGCCGACCTGTTCGATCACCCACAACCGGTCCTTCACATGCGATGGTGCGCCGACCCACAGTGGCCGCTCGAAGCCGGTGGCCACGGTTTCCACCCCCGGCTTGGCCTGCGCTGGAGTCAAGGTGATGATCGCGACGGTGGTGGCGGTGATGGCCGCGGCAGCAGTAAGGGTCAGGCGCATGATCGGCTACCCTAGCGAGTGCTGCGGGCGGCGCAACCCGCGAGCCTGTCGCCAAGCCCCCCTCAATCGGGCAGGATCTCGGCGAGTGCCCGGTGCGAATCGACCAGCATTTCTGCGGCGATCTCCCGAACGTCCCCGGCGGTGACCTTCTCCCATTCGGCGCGGACCTCTTCCGGGGTCACCAGCCGCTCATACTGTAGCAGGCAATCGCCGATCCACGAGGCGTGGGCGGCAGTGCTTTCCATGGCCATCTTGGTCTGGCTGACGGCGAGGCGCTTGGCCCGGGCCAATTCGTCGGCGCGCGGGCCATTCGTGCGCAGGTCTTCGATCTCGGCGAAAATGCACTCCAGGGATTCTTCCCGCGAGTCCGGCGCCAGCCCGGCGTGGACCTCCAGGGAGCCGGCTTCGGCGAAGAGATTCACGTCGCAGGAGATCTGGTAGCAGAGTCCGCGCTTCTCGCGCAGTTCCTGGAAGAGCCGCGAACTCGCGCTTTCGCCCAGGATCATGCCTAACAGCCGCAACGCGTGGCGGCGTGGGTCGCGCCGTCCCAAGGTGCGGAAGCCGAGCGCAAGTTGGAGCTGCTCGGTGTCGCGGGTTTCCCGCAGGTGGCTGGGGGCGGTGAGCTTCGAGGGATCGAGCCCGATGCTTTCCGGCAGCGCGCGCGATGACGGCAGGTGCGGTAGCAGGCGTTCCCGTGCCTCCTCCAGGCTGAATGGCCCCGCCACCGCGATCACCACGTCCTTGCGGAAATGGTGGCGGTCGCGGAATCCAGCCAAAGCATCCCGGTCGATGCGCGCGATGCTTTTCTCCGTGCCGGCGATCGGCTCGCCGAGCGGGTGAGGGGACCACAGCGCCGCGGAAATCAAGTCGCCGATGTGGTCCGACGGGCTCTCGCGATACATTACGATTTCCTCGCCGATCACCTCGCGCTCCAGCTTGATCTCCGCTTCGGGGAATCCGGCATGCCACACCAGATCGGAAAGCATGTCGGCCAGTAGCGGGAGCGTTTCCGCCTCGCCGCGGGCCTCGTAGATCACCTCGTCTTCGCTGGTGCTGGCATTGAGCGAGGCGCCGACGTCTTCGGTCTCCAGGCTGATCGCCCGGGCATCGCGGCGGGCGGTGCCCTTGAAAACCATGTGCTCCACGAAGTGGGCCAAGCCCGTCTGGCCAGCGGGGTCGTCGCGACTGCCAGCCGGCACGTGGATCGACAGCGCCGCGCACTCCGACTGCGGCAAGGTGGCCACCGCCAGACGGAAACCGCCGGGCATTTCCACCATCTCGTAGCGCGCGCGGCTCATTGCATCAGGGCGGTCGCCAGCGCGATATCGGCCGGCACCGTGATCTTCGGGTTCGGGAAGTCGGAAACGATCAATTTCGTCGAGATCCCCATGGCTTCCACCACCGAGACCTCGTCGGTGACGATGGTCTGGCGCTCCAGGATGCCGGCATAGGCGCGGCGGAGCAGGGAGGTGCGGAAAATCTGTGGCGTCTCCATCGCCCACAAATTCGTGCGATCGACCGGATGGCGGGAAAAGCCTTCGGCGTCCGCCTTTTTCAATGTGTCGGCAACGGCGTGAGCCAAGGTCGCGGCACCATATTTCCGGGCTGCCTCGATGCAGGCGTCGATCGCTTCCGGTCGCACTAGGGGGCGGGCACCATCGTGAACGGCCACCAGCATGTCCTCCGCGTCCAGCACGGCCAGGCCGTTGGCGACCGAGTGCTGGCGGTGCTCGCCGCCATCCACTCGATCGAGTGGCTTGATGAAATGCTCATCCTCCAGCAACCGGAAGCGCTCTTCCGGACAAACCACGATGACCCGCGAAATCCCTTCCGCCCGCATGAACGCGGCGACGGTGTGGGCGAGCACGGGCTTGCCGTGCAGCTCCGCGGCCAGCTTGTCGAAACCCATCCGCCGGCTGCTGCCGGAGGCGACGATGACGGCGGCGCAGCCCATGGTGTCAGGAAAGGCGTTTGGCGACTTCCTGCGAGAGGGTCTTGCCATCGGCCCGGCCGGCGGCGCGCTCTTGGGCGAGTTTCATCACCTTGCCCATGTCGGCCTTGGAGGCGGCACCGGTCTCGGTCACGACGGCATCGACCAGCGCGGCGATTTCCTCCGCGGTCATCGCCGCCGGGAGGTATTTTTCCAGCACGGCGATCTCGGCGGTCTCGGTCGCGGCCAGTTCCTCGCGGCCGGCCTTGGTAAACTGCTCGTAGGAATCCTGGCGCTGCTTGATCTGCTTGCGAATGAGCGAGGTCACCTCGGCATCGTCGAGCGGGCCGGTCTGATGGCTCCTTTCGGCGGAGGTGGAGACGTTCATCATCGCCGTCTTGAGAGCACGCAGCGCATTCAGGGTCACGGCGTCCTTCGCCTTCATGGCGGTTTTGATGTCTTCGGGGATGCGGGCGGCGAGATCGCTCATGGAACGGCCTTGGTAGCCGCTTGCCTTGGGCCGGGAAAGTGGAATCCTCGTTTGCACGTCAACGCGCAGCTGCTGGAGGAGGGTCTCGAAGAAAAGTTAAGAAATGTGAAGGGAATCAGTATTTTTGCGCGAGAATCCGCTTTACATGCCCCACCCGCTCCCTAGATTCCGCGGCCCGCACCGAACCTAACGCGCGATTTTCCCATGAAAGTTCTTTCCTCGCTCTCTTCCGCCAAGCGCCGCCACGCCGATTGCCAGGTCGTGAAGCGCAAGGGCACCTTGTATGTCATCTGCAAGAGCAACCCCAAGTTCAAGGCCCGCCAAGGCGCGACCAAAGGCACCCGCCTCTCGAAGCAAGGCGTGAAGTAAGAGTTCTTCGGACGAATTCCAAAGTTTCAGAGAAGGCAGCCTGCGGGCTGCCTTTTCGTTTTTCCGATTTCGCCCGGGGTGCGCAGCTTTTGGTTCAGTGCACGATCCCTGCCTCCCGGAAGGAGAAGTAGGGAAGCCGGCCACCCTCCGGCCGGCCAATGATGAGGTGGTCGAGAAACGTCAGTTGGAGCAGATCGGTGGCCTCCACCAGACGGCGGGTGAGGCGGTCGTCGGCACGACTCGGCGTCGGATCGCCCGAAGGGTGGTTGTGAACGAGCACGAAGCCGTAGGCCCCACGGGTGATGACCGGGCGGAGGATTTCCCGCGGATGCGCGGACGTTTCGGTCAGGATACCGGTGCTGATTTCCACCGTGGCGGTGTGACGCAGCCGGGTATCCACCAGCGCCACCAGCAATTGCTCGTGGCGGATCCAAGCGAGCCGCGGAGCGAAGAGCCGGTAGATCGTCTGCGGATCGTCCAGCGGTTGTTGCGCGGTCTGCTCGCGTGCGGCGCGAGCGCCTAGCTCGAAGGCGGCGACAAGCTGGCAGGCCTTGGCGAGTCCCAGCCCGGTCTGGCGGGAAAGCTCTTCCACGCCTGCGCTGCCGAGTTCTCCGATGGACCCGTAGTGCTGCAACAAATCGCGGCCGATCTGGATGGCGCTGCGGCCCTTCACGCCTGTGCGCAGGAAGATGGCCAGCAGCTCGGCATTGTCCAAGGCCCCGGCGCCGAAGCGGGCGAGCTTCTCACGGGGCCGTTCATCAAGGGGGAGATCAGTGATCCGCAGATCCATGATCAAATGAACACATGGCGCACTTGGCAAGGCGAGCAAAATATTGGTTCGGATGAACAGATGGCAGGGCGGTTACCGGCCGGTGAGTCCGGCGGCGGCCTCATCGACTTTGCGCCACTCGCGGAGGATCCTCTTTTGCATCCTTTCATCGGGCGTGTACCGGGCGGCGTTCCTGGCAACGTGAGCGGCCAGATTCAGGACCTCGCTGGCGATCGATCGGATGGCGGGGTTCGTGGCCTCCTCCAATTGCCCGGCGACGGCGGATCCAAGGATTGCGGCGCAGCAATCGTCGTCCGGTTCCTCGCCTCGAACCTCCCTGATGTAGCCATCAATCACCGGGAAGTAATAGGCGAAGGCGTTCGGCCCCATGAACATGAAGTCCTCCTGGTAGCAGAGGGTTCTCAAGGAAGAGCCTGTGGGCTTGGTCCAGTGTCAGGCCGCCGTAGTTCTTCCACGCGCTGCGCGCATCCAAGTTACCCTCCCACGGATCGAAATCGGCCGCCCCGGGCAGGGGCGCACGCGGCCGATGAAGGAAGTGGACGGACGAATCGCTCACGCCTCCCATCGTGCAGTTTCAAAGCGGTCACTTCAATCCTTCGACGCCTTCGGATCCAGCGCGTCTCGCAGGCCATCGCCGAGAAAGTTCAGCGAGAACAACGTGACGGAGAAGAAGACCGACGGGAGGACGAGTTGCATCGGGTTGGTCAGCATGAAGTCCGCGCCTTCCTTGATCAGCACGCCCCACGAGCTGTTCGGAGCCTTCACGCCCAGGCCGAGGAAGGACAGCGTGGCCTCGAACATCATCACGCCGGGGATGGTCAGCGTGGTGTAAACGATGATGGGGCCGAGCGTGTTCGGCAGGATGTGGCGGAAGAGGATCCGCAGATGGCCGAGACCCAGCGAGCGGGCCGCTTCCACGTAGTCGAGGCTCGCCACGCTCTGCACCTGGGCGCGGACGATGCGCGACACGGTGAGCCACGACAACGCCCCGATGGCGATGAAGACCGGCACCAGCGTGGTCAGCGGCTCCACCCAGTTCCGCGTGTCGCCGAGCTCCTTCTGGGTGGCCTTTTCCCCGCCGATGAAATGGACCGCCCATTCCGTGAGGCTATTGGTCATCGGTTCGAGGATCTTGCTGAGCAAGATGATGATGACCAGGAAGGGCAGCGCGTAGAGGATGTCCACGATGCGCATCAGAAATGCATCCGTGCGGCCACCGGCATATCCCGCCACGGCACCCCAGACGATGCCGATGGTCACCGAGACCATGGTGGTGATCAGGCCCACGGCGATCGAGATGCGCCCCCCGAAGATCACGCGGGAAAACAGGTCGCGGCCGAGGTGGTCGGTGCCGAACCAGTTTTCCGCGCCCGGCTTGAGGTTGCGGTTGACCAGATCGGTCTTAGTCGGGTCCTTGAGGAAGTCGCTGATGGACGGCAGCACGATGCAGGCGGCACCGATCAGCGTGAGCATGACCAGGCCAACCATGGCGGCACGGTTGTGGCGCAGTCGCAGCCATGCATCCAGCCACAGCGAGGATCCCTTGTCTTCGGTCGTCATGAAAAAAATCGGGAGAGCAGAAAGGTTCAGGCGGACTTGCGCAGGCGTGGATTGAGCCACACCCCGGCGATGTCGGTCAGGAAGTTCGCGAGGATGACCAGCGCTCCGTAGAGCATCACCACGCCGAGGATGACGGGGGCATCGCGCGTTTCGATGGACTTGATGAAATGACGTCCCAGCCCCGGGATCTGGAAGACGCTCTCGATGACCAGCGACCCGGAGACGATCCCGGCAAAGGCGGGTCCGATGTAGGCCACGGCGGGAATCAGGCCGCCACGCAGGCAATGGCGGATCAGGATCTTCCATCCCGGCACGCCCTTGGCCTTGGCAGTGCGGACGAAGTCCTGCGACAGCGTTTCCAACATCCCGGCGCGTGTCAGGCGCGAAAGGTAGGCGGCATAGGCGAGGCCGAGCGTCAGGGCAGGGAGGACCCACGTGACCGGATTCGTGGAACTCCAGCCGAAGGCAGTCATCCACTGAAGATTGCGGCCGAAGTATTCCGCGAGCACCGGGCCGATCACGAAGGAGGGCAGGCAGATGCCGATCATCGCGACCGCCATCGAGCCCGTATCGAGCAACCCGTTTCTCCGCGCGGCGGCGATGCAACCGGCGGGAATGCCAATGGTGACGGCGACGGTCATCGCGATGATGCCGAGCTGGAGCGAGACGGGAAATGCCTGGCTGATGATTTCGCCCACGGGCCGCCCTTCGAGGCGGAACGAATAGCCGGGATCGCCCTGGATGAATTTGCCGAGCTGCTTGGTGTACTGGACGTATACCGGCTTATCGAGGTCGTAGTAGGCCTCCATCTTGGCCTTGATGTGAGGCGGCATCGCCTTTTCCCCTTGGAGGGGATTGCCGGGCATTTTTTTGACCAGGAAGAAGGTGATCGTGTAGAGCACGAACATCACGAGGACGCTCTGGAACAGCCGGCTGAGCAGGACTTTGAACATGGGCTCAGGTGATCAGGGTTCGAGGGAGATGGCACCCCAGTTGTGATTGTCTAGCAGCAGCGGATGCCAGCCTTTCACCTCCGGCCGGTGCAGGTAGTTGCGACCTCGCCAGGAGATCGGAAGGATAGGCTGGGCTTCCATGAAAAGGCGCTCGGCCTGCTTGAACATCTCCAGGCGGCCGGCAGGATCGGTCTGCTGGGCGGCCTCGGAGAGCAATGCCTCATACTGCGGGCTGTCCCAGCCGGTGTTGTTGTTGCCGTTGCCCTTCGTCCACATCAGCAAAAACGTCGTGGGGTCGAGGTAGTCGCCCGACCATGCCGCGAGTGCGATGTCGAACTCGAGGTTCTGCTGGGCACTGACGTACGATCCCCAATCCATCGTCTGGATATTGAAGTAAATGCCGAGCGTCTGTCGCCACATGGCCTGCAGCGCTTCGACGGTGCCGCGGCTGCCGGCCGCGCTGATGAGGATCGAGTAGCGGGGGAAGCCCTTGCCTTCGGGGTAGCCCGCTTCGGCGAGCAGCGCCTTGGCCCGCTCGGGATCGTAGCTGACGATGGGGTCCGGCTTGTAGTCGCCCATGTTCGGCGTGATCGTGCCGGCGGGCGTGTTGCCTTGAAGGATGTTGTCGCAAAGCAGCTTACGGTCGATGGCCAGCGACATCGCCATGCGGACCTTGGGGTTGTCGAGGACCGGCCGGGTGGTGTTGACCCGGACGAAATCGGTGGCGACATAGAGTTCCTGGCGGAGGAACTCGGGATGCTCCGCCTTGATCTTGTCCACCAGCGGCGGTGGGAGCTGATAGGTGGTGTGGAGCTGGCCGGCGAGGAAGCCGCGTGTCTCGGTGTAGAAGTTTTCCACCGGAATGAAGCGCACGCCGTTGAGCTTCACGTTGGCGGCATTCCAGTAGTTGGGGTTCTTCGCTGTGTGGATGCTGTCATTGAACAGCCACTCCTTTAGCATGAAGGGGCCGTTGCCCACGTAGTTGCCGGCCTCGCTCCACGCGGTGAAGCGATCGCCGATCTTGCCATGCTTCAGCACCACGTGGCGCGGCACCGGGAACCAGGTGTAGTGGCGCGTGATGTCGGGCAGGAACGGCACCGGCTCCTTTAGCGAGACCTTGAGCGTATAGTCGTCCGGCGCGGAGACGCCGACCTGGCTGAAGTCAGTGATGGTCCCCTTGTTGTATTCCGCCGCGTTCTTGATGAAATAGAGCATCTCCGCGTAGGGCCCCGCGAGGTCGGGATGGAGCAGCCGGTTGTAGGCGAAGATGAAATCGCCGGAGGTCAGCGGCGCGCCATCGGACCACTTCCCGTCCGGGCGCAGGTGGAAGGTCCACTCGGTGTAGTTCTCGTTGTGCTCCCAGTGGGTCGCGGCACCGGGCGGGTGCGCGTTGTCCTCCTTCGGGTCGTCGGCGACGAGGCCCTCTAGCAGCGCGCGGATCACGTTGCTTTCGGTCACCCCGGTCACGAGATGCGGGTCGAGCGACTTGGGATCGGCCGAATTGCCGACAAGCAGGATTTTCTCGCGGTTTGCCTTTTCGACCTGGGTTTCCCGCTGGCAGCCGGCGAGGCAGAGGAGCAGGGGAAGCAAGTAGAGGGCGCGTCGTGTCATGAGTCGGGCGTGGGTCTAGCGTGTCCCGCGCCGGGATTGCAGGGAAAATTTGCAGAATGCTTACGTCTTTGTCCTGATTTGCGGATTTGGCGGGCTTTTCTGTCAAAGAGCCCCTTTCTGCCGCCGGGGACTTGCAAGGCAGGGGAGGATCGCTAGAACCCGTGGAACCGTTAGTTTCGTCCCGCCATTTGAAAGCCTATTTCCTGCGCCGCCTCCTTCTGATCCCGCTGACATTGCTGGGGATCACGGCGCTCGTCTTCGCGTCCGTCCGCGCAGCACCCGGTGGACCGGTCGATCGGGCCCTCGCCGGGATGATGGGCGGGGAGGGGCAGGGGAAGCGCACCCGCGCGGAGGCGGGCAGCTCGTCGCTGACCGCCTCACAGGTGCTGGAGGTCGAGGAAAAGGAGGACCGCGACAAGAACGGCTTCCGCGCCTACTTCGAGTGGCTGGGCATTCTCCCGAAGGACGACGTGAACAACAAGATCGGCGTCGAGTTTGCGCCCGGTGAAAAGACGGTCCAGATCCCCATTCCCGGCACCATTTTCGAGGCCAAGGTCGAGCGCGATGACGCGGGCAATGCGTGGATCGTGCCCGATCCCGCGGTGGAGGTGGATCTCACCGGTTGGCAGGTGCGCCTGAGGACACCGCAGGAACAGGCGGAGCGCTGGAAGAAGTGGGTCAAGGGCATCGACCTCCCCAAGCTGCCGGAGTACCGGGCGGTTCTTTTCAAGTCCTCCTACGACGGACTCTTCCAAGGCAGCCTTGGAAACTCGCAGAAGTATCAGGACCCGGTCTGGTCGATGATCCTGCAGCGGATGCCCGTCTCGATCTACTTCGGTGTCATCAGCATGATTGCGATCTACGGCCTGTGCCTGCCGCTCGGCATCGTGAAGGCGATCAGGCACCGCACCTTCCTCGACAATGCCTCGTCGGTGGCGGTCTTCGCCGGCTACGCGATTCCCGGCTACGCACTCGGATCGCTGCTGGTGGTATACGTGTGTGCGCAGCTCGGCTGGTTCCCGCTGCGTGGCTTCACGGGGGACGACTTCGACACGCTGTCCCCGTGGGGGAAGGTGAAGGACCTGCTCCACCACACCGCGATGCCCTTGGTCTGCTACCTCATTTCCAGCTTCGCCTTCATGACGATGCTGATGAAGAACAACCTGATGGACAACCTGGCGGCCGACTATGTCCGCACCGCTGCGGCCAAAGGCGTCTCGTTCCCGCGGGCCGTGTTCAAGCACGCCTTCCGCAACTCGCTCATTCCGATCGCCACGACCTTCGGGAACAACATCGCAATCTTCGTGACCGGCTCGATCCTGATCGAGAAGGTTTTCGACATCAACGGCTTCGGCCTGCTGGAGTTCAGCGCGATCCTGGAAGTCGACCAGACGCTGATCATGGGGGTGACTTTCGTCGCGGCGGTCCTGATGCTGATCGGGAATGTCCTATCCGACCTTTGCGTCGCGCTGGTGGATCCGCGCGTGAGCTACAAGTGACAGACATGACCTTTCCCCGGAAAATCGGACTGATGCTGTTGCTGGTGGCGGTACTCGCCGCGGTCGCGTATCACCAAGGGCTAAGCCTGCCATCGCTCCGGTGGTTCTACTCATTCCGCGCCACTCCGGACCAGATCCAGGCCGCTTCGGATCACGGGCATCTCATCACCGTTTTTGGAAAGGGCCTCATCCCGATCAACCCGCACCGGTTCCTGGAACACCAGCACGAGACGGTGGGAAATGTGTTCTGTGGCGTGCTGGCGTTGATCGCCATCCTGCTCTTCATCTTCGGCGGGAAATTCCAATGGAACCCGCTCACGCTTCGGCGCTTCTCGCGCTTCCGCTCGATCGGTCGAGGCTGGGTCGCGTTTCAACTGCTGATCCTGTTGCTGGTGCTCGCGATGCTCGACCAGGTGCTGGTCGGCAAGCGCGCGCTGGCAGTGAAATACGAGGGCCAGTGGTTCTTCCCCGCCTTCCGGGAGGAAGGGTATCGCGACAAGGAATTCGGCGGCACGGAGGATCAGGAGGTGAACTACCGGAAGCTCTACGCCGCATTCCGCGAGGCGAAGTCGGACAACAAGGTCTTCCTCCCGCCCGTCCCGTGGGATCCCACCTTCGATTCCGATGACGTCCAGCGCCGCCCCTTGGTCGAGATCGACGGCAAGCTGCATCGCTCCAGCAAACGCGAACCCTACAACGGCCAGGCGAGCCAGTTTCGTGAGGACAATCCCCGGATTCCCGTGCGCGCGGCCCGCTTCCGCAAGGGCCTGCGCGATGGCAGCACCTCGCTCTACGATGAGAAGGGCGAGTATGCCGGCCGCGAGGAGTGGAGCGCCGGCTCCCTGACTCAGACGACTGTCGAGGGCGAGGCCGGAAATGCGCCTGCCGGGTCGTGGTACGAACTGGTCTATCCGCCTGCGCCGCCCTTCTTCGGTTCGCGGGAAACGACGCACCTGTTAGGCACGGACTCCAAGGGCTGGGACATCGTCGCGCAGATGTACGGCGGGCTGCAGGTGATCCTGAAGGCGGCATTCTTCTACATTGTGCTGAGCTATGGCATCGGCATCGTGATGGGCTGCCTCGAGGGCTACTACGGCGGCTGGTTCGACATCGTGAGCCAGCGCATCGCGGAGGTGCTCAGCAACGTGCCCTTCCTGCTGGTGGTGATGATCATCACCGCGAACATTGGTCTCGAAAAGGTAACGTTGATCAACGTGCTGCTGATCTTCTGCCTGTTCTCGTGGATCAGTGTGGCGACGTACCTGCGGACCTCCACCTACAAGGAGAAGGCCCGCGACTACGTGGCCGCCGCGCGTGTCCAAGGGGCCGGCACCGCCCGGGTGATTTTCCGGCACATCCTGCCGAACGCGGTTTCCACCATCGTCACCTTGCTGCCGTTCAGCGTGGCGGGACTGGCGAGCATGCTGACCGCGCTCGACTTCCTGGGGTTCGGCCTGCCGGAGCGCTATCCGAGCTGGGGGCGCTTGCTGGATGACGGGACCTCGAATCTTTCCTCGCCGTGGATCGTCAGCTCGGTCTTCGGCATGCTGGTCTTCGTGCTGCTGGTGATCACCTTCATCGGCGAGGCAATTCGCGAGGCCTTCGACCCGAAAAAATACACGACCTACCAATGAAGCGCCTATTCCACATGATGGCGGCGGCCGTGATGCTGCTCGTGGTGCCTTCCTGCAAGAAGGGGGCGGAATTCCCGCCCTACGATAATACCGCCGAGCGCGAGGCCTTCTACAAGCGCTACAATGCCGAACTCGCCACGACGCTTGCCAAGCACAAGGCCGAACTCGAAACCGAGCTGGCCGGCACGACGCTCAGCGAGCAGGACCGCAAGGACAAGCAGCGCGACCTGGACGACACGGTGCGCCGCCTGCAGCGGCCCGCCTATTTCGAGGTCTTCACCGAGGCGGATCTGCCGCAGCTCGAGTGGACGACCAACCTGAACGAGCCCGAACTCGGATCGCCGGAGGCGAAGAAGGGTGGCACCTTTCACAGCTACATTCCCGGCGGCGGTTTCCCTCCGAACATCCGCACCTGCGGCCGTGAGGCGAACAACTCCTTCCGCAGCTATCATTTCGACGATATCGAACTCGCGCTGACCGGCTTCCATCCCGAGACGGGGGCCGTGATTCCGATCCTCGCCGACAAGTGGTCGATCGCCGGGGACGGCCAGACCGTTTACTTCCACATCGATGATGACGCGACGTGGTCGGACGGCAAGGAGGTCACCTCGGGGGATTGGATGATGACGTTCTACGTCTACCTTTCGAAGTATCTCACCGAGCCCTTCTACCGCGCTTACTACGGCGAGCAGTACTGGGGGATCTCGACCTACGGGAAGGACTACCTTTGCATCCGCCTCGGCACGCCGAAGCCGCTTGCGGCAGGCTTTGCCGGCTTCATCGTTCCCTTCCAGGAGGACTACTACCGCGAGTTCGGCCCGGACTTCGAACGGCGCTATGCCTGGCGTCCCCGGCCCACCACCGGGGCCTACAAAATCGAGGCAGAGGATATCGTCAAGGGTCGCTCGATCTCGCTGACCCGGGTCCAAGACTGGTGGGCGAAGGACAAGACCTACTTCAAGCACCGCTTCAATCCCGACCGCATCGAGTACCTGCAAGTGCGAGACGAGGGCAAGGTCTTCCAGATGTTCCTGCGCGGGGATATCGACACCTACCTCTATCCGGATCCGACGACTTGGTACGAGAAGAGCGAAGTGCCGAACGTCTTCAACGGCTACATCGAGAAGGCGACCTTCTACAACGAGTATCCCACGGTCTCGCGCGGGCTGTATTTCAATCTCAGCCGGCCGTTGCTCGATAACCTGGACATCCGCATCGGGCTCCAGCACGCGACAAATTGGCAGAAGGTCATCGACCTCGACTTGCGCGGCGATGCCGAGCGTCTGAACGTGATCGAGGGCGGCTATGGCGATCTCTCCCACCAGACGCTGCGCGCGCGGCCCTTCAATGTGGCGCTGGCACGCGAGGCCTTCGGCCGTGCCGGATTTACCGAGCAGGGACCGGACGGCGTGCTGAAGGACGCCCAGGGTCGCCGGCTCTCTTTCACCATCAACTACTCGCGGATTCCTGCGCTGATCCCGATGATGCTGCGTCTCAAGGAGGAGGCGATTCGCGCCGGGGTCGAATACAAGCTGGAAGCGATGGACCCCACCGCGGCATTCCAGAAGACCTCGCGCAAGGAGCATGAGATTGCCTTCACCGGTTGGCAGAACCAGCTCCCGACGCCCGACTACTACCAGGGCTTCCACTCGAAGGATGCCTACGAGCCCGGCACCAAGAAGCCGCGGCCCGCGACCAATAACATCAGCGTCTTCGCCGATCCCGAGGTGGACAAGATCCTCGAGGAAAACCGCAACGCCCGGAGCCTTGATGTCATTCGCGAGACCAGCCACCAGCTTGAGGAGATCTTTCACGAGCGCGCCGTGTGGGTGCCTGCCTACTACCGGCCCTTCTATCGCGTCGGCTACTGGCGCTGGGTGCGCTGGCCGGACAATTTCAACGTCCGCCTCGGCAACGAACCGGAGATGAACCACGTCCACTGGATCGACCCGGGTCTGCGCAAGGAAACGCAGGAGGCCATGACTCAAGGCAAGACCTTCCCGGAGAAGAGCCTGATCTTTGACCAACACCGGAAGAAGATCCAGAACCCGTGACGATGTGAATTGATGTCCGAACCCCTGCTCCAGGTCCGCGATCTGATCACCGCCTTCGATACCGATGCGGGGCTGGTCCGCGCTGTCGATCACGTGTCTTTTGATATTAGCCGCGGCAAGACGCTCGGCATCGTCGGCGAGTCGGGCTGCGGGAAAAGCGTCACGGCCATGTCGCTGGTGCGTCTGCTGCCCCAGCCTGCCGGCAAGATCCTGCAAGGCGAAGTCCTCTTCAAAGGCCGCGACCTCACCAAGCTCAAGCCCGAGGAGATGCGCAAGGTTCGCGGCAACGAGATCGGCGTGATTTTCCAAGAGCCGATGACCGCGCTCAATCCGGTGCAACGCATCGGGAAGCAACTTTCCGAGTGCTTCCTTATCCACAAGAAGGTCAGCAAGAAGGAGGCATGGGACGCAGCGATCGAGATGCTGCGGCTCGTGAAGATCCCCGCGCCGGAGATGAGGGCAGGGGACTATCCGCACCAGCTTTCCGGCGGCATGCGCCAGCGGGTCGTCATCGCGATGGCTCTCGCGCTGAAGCCGGACCTGGTCATTGCCGACGAGCCGACGACCGCGCTCGATGTGACCGTGCAGGCGCAGATCCTCGACCTGATGAAACGCCTCCAGGCGGAGATGGGGATGTCGGTCATTCTCATCACCCATGATCTCGGAGTCATTGCCGAGACCTGCGATGAGGTCGTGGTGATGTACGGTGGTCGTGTTGTTGAGCGCGCGCCGGTGAAGCAACTCTTCGCGCGGCCGCTGCACGCGTATACTCGCGGCCTGCTGGCTTCCATTCCGCGCTTGGAAACCCAGCGCAAGTCGACGCTGCCGGTCATTCCCGGGATGGTCGCCTCGCTGAAGGATTTCGTTCCCGGCTGCCGCTTCTGCCAACGTATGGAACGCCAAGGGTCCACCTTGCGCGAACGCCCGCCTTTCATCGAGGTAACGCCCGGCCATTGGGTGGAGGCCTGCCCGAGTTGCTACGCCTCATCCGACGTATGAAAAATATCAGGACCAGGATGGATGGGATGACCAGGATGGTTGAAAGCCTTCAGCTTCCACGCCGTGGGTTCTTATCCCAGCCATCCTATCCATCCCAGTCCCATTGGATTCCAGTGCCATGACCCCGATCCTTTCCGTCCGCGATCTCAAGGTGCACTTCCCGGTCACGGGGGGGCTTCTCATGCGCCAGATTGGATCGGTCAGAGCGGTCGATGGCGTTTCTTTCGACATCGCTCCGGGTGAGACCCTGGGCTTGGTCGGTGAGTCGGGTTGCGGGAAGTCCACGCTCGGCAAGGCCATCGTCCGCCTCAATGACATCAACCACGGCAGCGTCCACTTCGCTGGACGCGACATCACCCGTCTTAGTCGTGGAACGATGCGGCCGATCCGCAGCGACCTGCAGATGATCTTCCAGGATCCGGTCGAGTCGCTCAATGCCCGCCACAGCGTGCGCGAGATCCTTGAGGAGCCGTTGATCATTCACGGCCACGGTTCCGCGATGGAGCGCCGGAAGCGGGTGGACGAGCTGCTGGAGCGCGTCGGTCTACAAAGCGCCGCTGCCGACCGCTATCCCTTCGAGTTCTCCGGCGGCCAGCGGCAACGCATCGGAATCGCTCGGGCGATCGCGCTTAACCCGAAGCTCATCGTCTGTGATGAGCCGGTCTCGGCCCTCGACGTCTCCGTGCAGTCGCAGGTGCTGAACCTCCTGTTAGATCTGCAGCGTGACCTTGGCCTCTCCTATCTCTTCATCGCCCACGACCTCGCGGTGGTGAAGCATATCTCCGACCGGGTGGCGGTGATGTACCTGGGCAAGATCGTCGAACTGGCCGACGCCGATGCGATTTATCAACGGCCCAAGCACGCCTATACCAAGGCCCTGCTGTCGGCGATTCCCGAGCCGGACCCCACGTTGGTGAAAGACCGCATTCTGCTCGAAGGCGACGTGCCTTCGCCGATCGATCCGCCGAAGGGCAGTGCCTTCGGTCACCGGATGAGCCACCCGCGCTACCAAGAGACCGTTGGAGCGGACCTTTCGCTCCGCGAGATCGAGCCCGGTCACTGGGTTGCCGCGGACCCGTGCTGCCTTGAGGAAGCCGATTGGAGCAGGGTAACCAAAATGGTTGCATAATGGTTTTTGGCGCCCAGCGTGACGGGATGAACCTCACCATCAAGGGGATTCCCGAGCACGTGGGTGCCGCTTTGAAACTTGCAGCGGAGCGCTCGCACAGCAGCTTGAATGGCGAGATCATCCACCGCTTGAGCGCGTCATTGACGGGAGGAAACCGTGACCCTGAGACGCTTCGCATCGCCGAATCGCCTGACGACATGGCGGGTGCGTGGGAGGCCTTGGCCGGTGGGTGGGTGTCCGACTTGAGCGTGGAGTCGGAGATTGCCGCGCTTTATGAAACCCGCTCCGGAGGGCGGGATGTGGACGTTTCCTGGTAAGCGATGTTCCTCCTGGATACCGATACCTGCTTCGAAATCCTGCGTGGCAATGGCCGGGTCATCGCGCAGCGGCGAGGGGTGTATGCGCCCGTGGTGACGACCGAAATCACGGCGTCGGAATTGTTCTACGGAGCTGCGAAGTCGAAGGACCCATCAGCAAACCGCAAGGTGGTGCTGGAGTTTCTCCGCACCCTCCCCGTTCTGCCGATCTCGCTCACCGGAGCGCAGTTTTTCGGCAGCTTCAGGGCTCAGCTTCAGGCCGCCGGAAACCTGATTCCGGATGCCGATCTCTGGATTGCCTCCATCTCACGCGCGGTAAGGGCAAAGATCGTCACCGGGAACACGCGCGATCTCTCGCGTGTCCCCGGCGTCGAGTGTGTGGACTGGATCCACGCTTAGCGGCCTTTCGGCACCAGTCCGGCGCGGAAGACATTCTCGCCCGGGTAGGGGACGCCATCTGGCAGCGGGGTGTCGATGACCTCGATGCCCAGCAGCTTGAAGGCATCGAACAGCACCGCGCCGACGTGAGCGAATGCGACGGCCGCGTGGTGGTGGTAGCTCCCTAACAGCACGTGGCGATAGAAGCGGTGGAAGCCGGGGATGTAGGCGGTGCCGGTGCAGCCGAAGGTCTTCGGGTCGAGGTCGAGGAAGTGCCCCTCACAGATGTAGGCGCGCAGCTTGTCACCGTAGCCGTGGATCTGCACGACGGTGATCGGCGAGGCGGAGATCTGGCCTTCGATGGTGCCGCGGGTGATGTCCGGATCGGTGTCCGGTTCCATCAGACGCTTCATGATGAGCTGATACTTCATCTCCGGGTTCTTGAGCAGCTTGCTGGCGGTGTTGCCGCAGTGGAACATGCCGACCATGTCCTTGAGCGGGTAGTCCTTGAGCGACTCGTGGAGGTTGCCGGGGATCGAGTGGTTGATGTCCAGCACCGTGACCGTGTTGTCGCTGGCGTACTGGGCCATCAACTCGGCGACGAGCGAATAGGCGTCGTTCTCGCAGGCGATCGGGAAGCCCTTGTCAGCCATGCGGCCGTTGATGAAGCAGGGGACGTGCTTGAGCGAAAACTCCTGCTCCGACCAGCACTGGCTGGCCGCGCCGGAGAGTTGAAGCCGCTCGCGGAAGTTTCTAACAGCCTGCTCGTAGTCGGAGAGACGGGCCTTGAAATTCGGGTCTTCCGGGATCGAGGGCATCTCGGCCTTCTGCTCGTCGGCGATGGCCTTCGACTCCTGGATCGTCTTGATCTCGTTCTGCAGGTCGAAGAGGCCAAGCTCCTCGATCTCCACGCCGACCGATTGCAGCGACGCGAGGTTGTAGTTGCAGGTTTCGAAGTCGCGAGGGCGAGGGCCGAAGAGGCCGATGGTGGCGTTCTTCACGCCCTTCACCACCTTGATCATCTTCAAGAAGTGCGCGATCTCGGCTGCGCCCTCTTCGGCGGAAACCACCGGCAACTCCGGGATGTGGACGCGGTCCTGGACGTCGCGCTTGCGGATCGCCATCGCGGCGGAGAGCAGGCCACAGAGGGCGTCGCCACGCTTTTGGATCAGATTGATGGCGCTTTCCTCGGCCGCGGCGATGAGCAGCACGGGACCGGGGAAGGCTTTCACGAAAGCGGCGTCCTCAATCTCCGGCGAGAAGTTGCCGAGGAATAACACGGCGGCATCGCAACCGGCGGCGATGAGTTGCTTGGCGGCATCGGCGGCGTGCTGGCGCGTCTCGATGACGGCGCATTCAGCTTCCGGCAGCGTGAGCTCGATGCCGGCTGATTTGGTAGCGGCGACGAGCCTTTCCGAGCGCTCTGCGGCGAGCGCCCGGGGGAAGCAATTGCGGGACGCGGAAACGAAGCCGAGTTTGATGTCGGGCGAGTATTGGCCAAGCGGTAGGTACATGGTCGAACGTGGGTTAACGGTGATCCCGCGATTTGGTCGTGTAGCGCGGATTCATCATATTTCCGGAGAAGCGGATCGATGAAAGACCGTGGAATTAAACGTGCAAGTCGCGACTGAGTGCGTGGATTTGATCACAGCCGGCTTGGTGGTTTGCGACGCGCATTTGTAGGCAATCCCCACTCTCGCATTCCGCCGTTTCTCCATCGGATGCCGGGGCTTCGGCTAACAGTCGGACTCCGGGCTCGACATCCCTTTTATCAGGGGTTTCGGATCGTCACCATGAAGCTCCTTCCCTCGCTCGCCATCGGGGCGGCATTGTTCTCCGGTGGCCTCACTCCGGTCATTGCCCAAGCGCCGAAGCATACGTTCGAGATCGGCGAGAACGACCTGTTGCTCGATGGCAAGCGGATGCAGGTCCGCTGTGGCGAACTCCATTTCGCCCGGGTGCCGAAAGAGTATTGGCGGCATCGCCTCCAGCTATGCAAGGCGATGGGTCTGAACACGGTCTGCGCCTACCTCTTCTGGAATCTCCACGAGTTTGAGAAGGGGAAGTATGATTGGGAAGGTCAGGCCGATGCCGCCGAGTTCTGCCGGCTCGCGCAGGAAGAGGGCCTGTGGGTGCTGCTGCGTCCCGGTCCCTATGCCTGCGCCGAGTGGGATGGTGGCGGCCTGCCATGGTGGCTCTTGAAGAAGCCCGATATCGCGTTGCGCTCGCAGGATCCCGATTTCATGGCGGCCAGCAAGGCGTGGTTCGCCGAGGTCGGCCGCGTGCTCGGTCCGCTCCAGGTCACGAAGGGCGGCCCGATCCTGATGGCGCAGGTCGAGAACGAGTATGGATTCTACGGAAAGGACGCCGAATACATGGGCCGCATGCGCCAGGCGATGATCGACGCGGGCTTCGATATCCCGCTGTTCGCTTGCAATCCCACCGGCAACCTCGCCAACGGCCGCCGCGACGATCTCTTCAACGTAGTCAATTTCGGCAGCGACCCGGCGACGGGCTTCAAGAAGCTCCGTGAGATCCAGCCGAAGGGTCCGCTGATGTGCGGGGAGTTCTATCCCGGATGGTTCGACACCTGGGGGGCACCGCACCATCTCGGCAAGACCGACCAGTATCTCAAGGACCTCGAATACATGCTGGATGCCGGCGCTTCGTTCAGCATCTACATGGCCCATGGCGGCACCAGCTTCGGCATGTGGGCGGGCGCGGACCGGCCGTTCAAGCCGGACACCAGCAGCTACGATTACGATGCTCCCATCAGCGAGGCGGGATGGATTGGGGACAAGTTCGACCGCACGCGAACGCTCATGGCGAAGCATCTGCTGCCGGGGGAAACGCTCAGCGACCCGCCAGCACCGATGCCGGTCATGGCAGTTCCTTCGTTCACGCTGAGCCAGACGGCCGCCGTCTTCCAGAATCTGCCCACGGCGATCAAGGACACTTCGCCGCGGAACATGGAGTCCTATGACCAGGGTCACGGGTGCACGGTCTATCGCATCACGCTTCCCGCAGGACCGGCAGCGACCTTGCAGATCGGCCAGGTCCACGACTTCGGCTGGGTCTTCCTCGATGGGAAGGAAGTCGGCGTGACCGACCGGCGCTCGCGCCGCTTCAAGGTCAGCCTGCCCGAGCGCAAACAGCCGCAGCAGCTCGACATCCTCGTCGAGGCCATGGGCCACGTGAACTTCGGCACCGAGATCCATGACCGGAAGGGTATCCAAGGTAAGGTGCAGCTCGTCTCCGGCGGCAAGGCCACCGATGTCAGCGGTGAGTGGTCGGTCTTCCCGCTCAAGCTTGATGAACCGCTACTCTCCTCGCTGAAATGGAAGACCGGAGTTGAAAGCGCGCCGGGGCCGAAATTCTGGCGCGGCACCTTCAACCTCACCAAGGCCGCCGATACGTTCCTCGACCTTCGCAGTTGGGGCAAAGGCGTCATCTGGGTCAATGGCCACTGTCTCGCCCGCCATTGGAACATTGGTCCGACCCAAACCGCCTACCTTCCCGGCGCATGGCTGAAGGCGGGAGAAAACGAGGTGGTCATCCTTGATTTGTTAGGTCCTGAGAAGCCGGTGCTCGCCGGGCTGGAGAAGCCGATCCTCGATCAACTCCGGCCTGAATTGGACTTTGCCCGCAAGGGCTCGAAGAAGGGCGAGTTGGTTTTGAAGGGCCACAAGCCCGCGCTCGAAGCTGCCTTTGCTCCCGGTGCGGATGCGCAGGACGTGAAGTTTGCCAAGCCGCTCGAAGGCTCACAGTTCTTGCTCGAAATGCTCAACGCCCACGATGGCAAGCCCTTCGCCGCGATCGCCGAGCTCGATCTGCTCGACCCCTCCGGCCAATCGATTTCCCACGCAAGCTGGACGATTGCGTATGCCGATAGCGAGGAACTCACGGGCGAGGATGGCTCCGCGTCGAATGCGATCAATGGCCAGACCGCCGATTTCTGGCACAGCGAGTGGAAGGATGCGCAGCCGGGCTATCCGCACCACCTCGTGATCGACCTCGGCGACGCGACCAAGATCGGCGGCTTCCGCTACACTCCGCGTGCCGGGAACAATCCTGGGCGGATCAAGGACTACCGCGTATATGTTGGCGGCGGCTTTGTGAAGGAAGGGAAGTAGGAATCGCTGGGAGCGCGGAGCCTCTGGCCCGCAGAAGTACCTGACGAGTCCGCTTCTCTTTCATGATCGCATCGCCATCGCGGGAACCTCATCCTCTGTCTCCACTCGCTCACTGAGTCCCGGTTATACCCCTTGGAAACATTTCACAAGGTGCTTCCCCGCAGCAAGGCTGCTGGCTTGAGGTGGCAGCAGGGCTTCCGCAGTCATGGTCTCCGACTTCTGGGGCGGACTGGGATGAGGATGCGGAGCTGTTAGGTGCTTCTGCGGGCCAGAGGCTCCGCGCTCCCAGCGGGCTGCGCCGTGGGCGCAGTGTGGCCGCCTAGTGTAATTGAACGGTGGACCTGCAGGTGAAGCGGGATGAATCGCGCGGTCCCGGTGGGCAGGACGGTTTGTCTAACGCCATTCAGCTTTCTTCTCCACCCGGCTTCAGCCAGTAGAGGACCGCCATCCGCACGGCGATGCCGTTCTCGACCTGGCGGTTGATCAGGCTGCGCGAGTAATCCATCGCGCCGTCACAGAGTTCCACGCCGCGGTTCACCGGGCCGGGGTGCATGAGCCACAGGCCTTCGCCGTCGATCCGCTTGAGGCGCTCTTCCGTGATGCCATACACGCGGTGATACTCGCGCAGGCTCGGGAAGAACTGCACGTCTTGGCGCTCCATCTGGACGCGCAGCAGGTAGACCACGTCCGGCTTCCACTTCATCGCTTCCTCGTAGTTGGTGAAGCGGGCGATGTTCTCCGGGCCGGACTTCGGCACCAGCGAGCCGGGGCCGAGGTAGGCGACCTGGGCATCGAGCCGCTTGAGGATGGTGCTGGTTGAGCGCGCGACCCGGCTGTGGAGGATGTCGCCAATGACGAGCACCTTCCTGCCCGCGAGGCCTTCCGGATAGACTTCCTGCAGGGTGAAGGCGTCTAACAGAGCTTGGGTGGGATGCGCGTGGGCACCGTCACCGGCATTGATGACGCTGGCCTTGGTCATGCCGGCGATCATCGCGGGCAGGCTGCTGCGACCGTGGCGGACCACGATGTAGTCGGTGCGCATGGCCTGCAGCGTCTCGATCGTCTCGCGGACGGACTCGCCCTTCACCACCGAGGAATGCGGGACGTCGAAGTTGGTGACGTCTGCCGACAGTCGCTTGGCGGCGACCTCGAAGGACGAATGGGTGCGGGTGCTCGGCTCGTAGAAGAGCATCAGGACCGACTTGCCCTTGAGTGCGGGGACCTTCTTCACGGAGCGGGTGAAGAGTTCCTTGAACGGGACTGCCTGGCCGAGGAGGAGATCGATTTCTTCCCGGCTGAGCGATGAGATGTCGAGGAGGTCCTTACGGGCCATTGGGATTGAATTGATGGATGATTCCGAAGACGGCGATGAGAACGGCGAGGATGATGATGAAGCCGCCGTGATGGCGCGAGCGCGGCTTCTTCAGCATGAACCAGCCGGCGAACAGCAGCCCGATGGCGCAACAAGCGACGAGCGCGCCGAAGCCTCCCTTGTCCAGCCATGGCGCGCGCGACAGGTCGATCACCCATTGGTATTGCAGGTCCGGCTCGGGGATCTTCGGAGAAAACGCGGCGAACAGGCCACAAGCGGCACCTGCCAACGGAAAGAGATAGCCGAGCACCACCAGCGGCCACGGGGCGGCGAGCTGCTGGATGTAGGCAATCGCCTTGTCCGGAGGCGCAGCTTGGATGCGGCGCAGTTCCATCAACTCACGATCCTCGTGGCGACGGAGCGGGATGCCATTCTTCGTCTCGACCGGGGCAAGCGGACTTCGTTCCGGATTTCGCTCGGATTTGCGGAGCGAGCGGACGGGCTTGGCGGGGAGAGACGCTCGTTCCGGCCTCTCCGGCGCAGGGGCGACGGACTCGGTCACCTCTGCATCGGTGTCGGGATCCGGCGCGGGGGTCGTGTCTGGAAGGACGATGTTTTCCGCTGCTGCCGGTTCCGCTTCGGGGTCGGTCTCGCCGGAAATACCCAGCGACTCGCGGAGCTTCGCGATTTCCTCGGCGGATTTCCGTCGTTGGGGAAGCATGGGAGCGTCTGTCAGGCGGGTTGCTTGGCGACGATCTCGACCTTGTCCTCGCCATCGGTCGTCTCCAAGGAAACATGCACGTGATCGTGCCGTGAGGTCTCTAACAAAATGCCGGTGTAGTCCGGTTGGATCGGCATTTCGCGGTGGCCGCGATCGATCAGGGTGGCGAGTTCGACCTTCGCCGGGCGACCGTAATCCGACAGCGCATCGAGCGCGGCGCGGATGGTGCGGCCGGTGAAGAGGACGTCATCGACCAGGATGATGTGTGCGCCATCGACGGTGAAGGGGATGTCGCTTTCCTGCAGCTTGGGGTTCTCGTGGAGGTGCTCGTAGTCGTCGCGGTAGAGCGAGATATCGAGCGTGCCGAGTTCGAGCTCGCGGTCTTCTTCGGCGAGTTGGTTGCAAACGCGCTCGGCGACTTCGTCGCCGCGGCTGCGGATTCCGACGAGAGCGATCGGCTTGCCCGCGGTACGCTCGCGGATGGCGGTGGCAAGGGCGGCAATGCCTTGCTCGATGTCGTCTGGGCCGAGGGTGCGATTCATGAATAATAGTGGAGCGTGCCCTATGGCACATCAGTCTTCGAAATTGCAGATGCCGATGTCGCGGCGGCGTTGCATGCCGGCGAAGGACACGAGATCGGTGGCGGCGTGGGCGTTGGTGACGGCTTCGTCACGGGTCTCGCCGCGGGCGACGAGGGCGAGCACGCGGCCGCCGTTGGTCTCCCATTCGCCCTGGCCTTTGCGCTTGGTGCCGGCGTGGTAGATGCGCGCGGTCTCCACGGCATCGAGGCCGGAGATCACGTCGCCGCTGCGAGAGGTTTCGGGGTATCCGGCGGAGGCGAGGACGACGCAGACGCTCCAACCTTCGTCGAAGGAAATCAGGCCGGGTTCCAGCTCGCCCTTCGCGCCGGCGAGGCAGAAGCTGGCGAGGTCGCCCTTCACCAGTGGCATCACGGCCTGGCACTCGGGGTCGCCGAAGCGGCAGTTGTATTCGATGACCTTCGGGCCTTCGGGCGTGAGCATCAGGCCGAAGTAGAGGAAGCCGCGGTAGGGCAGGTTATCCTTGCGAAGGCCAGACACGGTTGGTCCCACGATCCCTCTTTCGATCTCCGTCAGCAGTTCCGCAGGGATCAGCCTGCGGCTCGCCACGGCTCCCATGCCGCCGGTGTTCGGACCGGCATCGGCTTCGCCGAGTCGCTTGTAGTCGCGGGCCGGAGTAAAAATCAGGTAGTGGTCATCGACGATCGCCGCGAAGATCGAAATTTCGGGGCCAGTCAGGAAATCCTCCACGAGCACGCGGCCGGGACCGAAGCGATTTTGCGCGAAAACCTCGTCGAGGAAGGCGGTGGCTTCCGGTTCGGTCAGGCACACCGCGACGCCCTTGCCAGCGGCGAGGCCGTCGAACTTGAGCACGGTCGGGTATTTCCCTCCGATGGCGGCGACGGTCTCGTCGAGAGTGGCGCAGGCGACTGCCTTCGCGGTCGGGATGTTGTGGCGCTCCAGGAAGGTCTTGGCGAATTCCTTGCTGGCCTCGAGCTGCGCGGATTGAAGGTGCGGCCCCCAGCAGGGAATGCCGGCCCTTTCGCAGAGGTTGGCGAGGCCCTCGCCCTTGACGAGGTAGCTTTCCTCGCCGGCCACGCAGAGGCCGATGTCGTTTTCCTTCATCCAGCCTACCAGCGATTCAAGGCCATCGGCCGGGACCGGCTGGGCGAGCTGGAAGATCGCGTCGCTGCCGGGAAAACAGAACATCTCGGGCCGTCCCGGCGATTCCGCCAGTGCCCGCACCAGCGCGTGCTCGCGCCCACCTTTTCCCACGACGACGATCTTCATTTGGCGCGGGGGGTTTTGGGGTAGGGGAGCGGCGGACTCAACCCCGGATTTGGGCACACGTCATGACGTAATGGTCCGGCCGGCGGTCCCGTGGGACGCTGTGGGCATGAAGAACGCCGCCCGCTTCGCTTTCACGCTCGCTCTCGCCGGTGCCTGCCTCGGATGGCTCCCGCAGGAAAAGGGCAAGCGGAAGATGCGCATGGCTATTGCCCCGGTGGCCACGGCAACGACCGCCCAAGCGGTCTGAACGACGGTCCTGCCCCTGAAAAAGTTCCCCCAACCACTATGAGCACCCCCGTCCTCTTCGCCTTGGCTTTGATCACTTTCTACGTCGGCATCACCCTGACTTTCCTGGAAAAGGACGATTCGGTCGATGCCCCGCTGCCCGCCTTGGCCCGGGTTCCGATCCAGCAGGCCGCCCGTTGAGCGCTTGCGGGTAATTCGCGCTTCGCAGCGGCGGGCCGGCAGTTACACTGTCGCCCGCCTGATGAAGTTCGCGCTCCTGCTCGCCCTGCTCCTGCCGCTCCACGCGCAGGAGGTCCCTCCGGTGGCTCCAGTTCCCGCCCCGCCTCCGCCCGCCGTGCCCGATGATGGCGTGCGCGTTTCCGTGCTCGGCTACCACGATTTTTCCGAAACGGCATCGGAGACCGAGATGGTCATCCGGACCTCGAAGTTCCGGAAACAAATGGAGTCGATCAAGAACGCCGGCCTGCCGGTCATCCCAATGGCCGATTTCCAAGCGTGGAAGCGGGGCGAAAAGGAGATCGCCGACAAGAGCATCGTCATCACCATCGATGACGGCTGGAAGGCAGTTTACACGGATGCCTACCCGGTCCTGAAGGAGTTCGGGTTTCCCTTCACGCTGTTCCTTTACAAGAACTACGTCGATGGCGGCGGCAAGGCGCTGACCTCCGAGATGGTCAAGGAGATGCAGAAGAATGGAGCGACCGTCGGCAGCCATTCGGTCAGCCACTCTTATCCCGGTCCTTACCGGCGCAAGGGGGCGGAGGTCTACGAGAAGTTCATCCGCACCGAGTTCGGGGATTCTAAACGCTTTCTCGAGGAGAAATTCGGTGGCCGGGTGACGACTTATGCCTATCCGGGCGGCATTCACACCGCCGAGATGGACCCGCTGGCGAAGGAATTCGGCTATGAACACCTCTTTACCGTGCTGCCGGGCAAAATTCGGCGCACGCATGACGACCACAGGCTGCCGCGCTACATCATCCTCGGCACCCGCGACCGGGTTTTCGAGCTGGCCACCGGCTTCAACGAGGTCGCCGGTGCGCCCGGCGGCCACAGTCCGGAGATTGCGCCCCAGAGCACGCCGTACCCCGTCCAGCCGGAGCCGGGGATGGTGATCGATTCCCGCTTGCCGCTGCTTTCCGCCGATCTATCGACGGTCCCCGATCTGGATCCGAAGACGCTATCGATGAAAGTCGGCGGCTTCGGCGAGGTCCCGGCCGTTTTCGACGAGCAAACGAAGTCCTACTCGTGGCAGGTCAACCGTCGCCTGCGCTCGCCCGCCTGCCAAGTGGCCGTCTCGTGGCTGGACAGCAAGGGCAAGCCCCCCGAAGTTCCGCTGCGCTGGTCCTTCCGCATTGATGCGGAAGCCGCTTACCTGCCGGTGGAGTGAGCCGCGGCCTCGACTTCGGGGCGTCTGACGTTATTCTCAAACCATGAGCGATTTCCGCGGGAGAATCACGATCGAGGCCGGCAAACGCGGCGGGAAGCCCTGCATCCGGGGCTTGCGCATCACGGTCTATGATGTCCTCGGGTGGCTCGCCTCGGGCATGAGCAACGCCGAGATCCTCGCGGACTTTCCCGATCTGACCGCCGAAGACATCCAGGCCAGCCTCGCCTTCGCCGCGGATCGCGACCACCACCTCGTGGCCGCTTCGCCATGAGGTCAAAGTGGCCCGCACGCTCCGCGTGCGGGATGAAGGCACTCAGTAGGCGGGAATTTTGCGTGCTGTCGCGTAGCCCTTAGAACGAAGATTTGATGCCCAGCCAGCCAAGCTCCGGCACGCCGCCGAACGCATCCGGTTGCTGGCGGATCCGAACCTCGAAATAGAAGTGCTGGAAATCCTCTAGCCAGACTCCAAGCTCCCGTCGCCATGTTCTCCAACCTCGCCGACTCCCTCGACAAGACCTTCCGCAACCTCCGCGGCGTCGGGAAAATCTCCGAGTCGAACATCACCGACGCCCTGCGCGACATCCGCCTCGCGCTGCTGGAAGCCGATGTCGAATTCAGCGTAGCCAAGGACTTCATCGGCCGGGTGAAGGAAAAGGCGATGGGCGCGGACGTCTTCAAGTCGATCAAGCCCGGCGAACAGATCGTCAAAATCTTCCACGATGAGTTGGCTGAGTTGCTCGGTGGCGACCAAGAGGAACTCAATCTCGCGCCGCCCGGCCGGGTGATGCTCTGCGGCCTCAACGGAGCGGGCAAGACCACCACCGCCGGCAAGCTCGCGCTGCGGCTCAAGAAGGAAGGCCGCAAGCCGCTGCTCGTCGCCATCGACCTCTACCGCCCGGCGGCGATTGACCAACTCGCCACCCTCGCCAAGCAGATCGACGTGCCGGTTTACACGCCGGATGCCAGCGAGACGGATGTCGTGAAGGTCGCCCGCGAGGCGCTCGCTTGGGCGGAGACGCAGAAGCACAACGTCATCATCTTCGACACCGCCGGCCGCCAGGAAATCGACGAGCGCCTGATCGAGGAACTCAAGCGCCTCCATGCCTTCGTCCAGCCGCAGGAAACCCTGCTGGTGGCCGACTCCGCCACGGGCCAGCAAGCGGTCTCGGTGGCCAAGCATTTCGACGAGGCCGTCGGCATCACCGGCATCATCCTGACCAAGCTCGATGGCGACGCGCGCGGTGGTGCGGCACTGTCGATGCGTGCCGTCACCGGCAAGCCGATCAAGTACGCCGGTGAGGGCGAGAAGCTCGACCAGCTTTTCGAATTCCACCCGAACCGCATGGCCGACCGCATCCTCGGGATGGGCGACATCGTCGGGATGGTCGAGCAGGTCGCCTCCAAGATCGATGAGAAGGACGCGATGCGCTCGATGGAGCGGATGGCCGAGGGCAAGTTCGACTTCAATGACTTCCTCGACCAGATGAAGATGCTCCAGAAGCTCGGCGACATGAAGGGCCTGCTGGGCCTGATGCCCGGCTTCAACAAGATCAAGAAGCAGATCCCCGACGCCGCCTTCGATCCCAAGCGGCTCAAGCGCACCGAGGCGATCGTGCTTTCCATGACGCCCGATGAGCGCCGTCGTCCCGAAATCATCAAGGCCTCGCGTCGCGACCGCATTGCCAAGGGCTCCGGCACCAAGCTGGTGGAAGTGAATCAGCTCCTCAAGCAGTTCGGCGAGATGCGCAAGATGATGCGCTCGCCCAACAAGATGAACAAGATGATGCGCCAGATGGGTGGCGGCATGGGAGGGAAGGGTGGAATGCCCGGTCTTCCTCCGGGATTCGGCAGCCCGGGTGGTGGCGGCCTCGGCGACATCATGAAAGGCTTCAAGGGGAAGTTCCCGTTCTGAACGTCGAAGGGCAGCGAGCGGGGGCTTGCGATCGGCGACGGAATGGCCAAGGTGAAGCATGACGCTGGCGGCACTTCAGAAGCAGGCGGATGATCTTTCGCAGGAAGATCGCCAGAGCTTGTTGGCCTATCTGATTCACGGCTTGCGCGGTGCTCCAGCGAGTCCGGACGACGAGGCAGTATCGCGGCGTGACGCGGAAATGGATGCAGGCTTGGTTGCCCCTATCAGCCACGAAGAGTTTCTGCGTCTCGTGCGAGGGTAGCTCTACATTGGCACTTGGAACTTCTTACTTGGCCCTTTCTCCTCCCGGCGTGGACAGCATCCGGATCCGGGGAGCCCGGCAGCACAATTTGCGGGGGATCGACGTCGAGATTCCGCGCGGGAAGCTGGTGGTCATCACCGGACCGAGCGGGTCGGGGAAGTCGTCGTTGGCGTTCCACACTCTATTTGCCGAGGGGCAGCGGCGGTTCGTCGAATCGCTGTCGGCGTATGCGCGGCAGTTCCTCGACCAGCTTGAGAAACCGGACGTGGACGCGATTGAGGGCCTTAGCCCGGCGATCGCGATTGAGCAGCGGAGCGGCGGGCTGAACCCGCGATCGACGGTCGCGACGGTAACCGAAATCCACGAGCACCTGCGGGTGCTGTGGGCGGCGGCCGGGGTGCCGCATGACCCGGTGACGGGCGAGAAGCTGGAGCGGATGGGCGCGGCGGACATCGTTGCGGCGATTTCGGCGATGCCGGAGGGGACCAAGGTCGTCTTGCTGGCGCCGGTGCCGTCGGAGGAAGCGAGGGAGCCAGAGCGGCTGATCGGGGATTTGCGGCGACAGGGCTTTGTCCGCGTGCGGGTGGATGGCGAGATTTTGGAATTGGAGGATGCCGCGAAGGCTTGGCCGGAGCAGGCGAAGAATGTGGAGGTGGTGGTGGACCGTCTTGTGATCCGGCCGGGGGGGGAGGCTCGCTTGGCGGACTCGGTGGAAACCGCGCTGCGGATCTGCGGCAGCGAGGCGCGGGCGCTGGTGTCGGAAGACGACGCGTGGAAGGAGATCTCCTTCCAGACCAGCTACCGGAACGCCACGACCGGCTTTATGATTGGCGAACTGTCGCCGCGGCACTTTTCCTTCAACTCCCACCTCGGCGCCTGTCCTTCCTGCGAGGGCTTGGGGACGGAGACCTTTTGCGATCCCGCCCTCCTGCTAGGCGATGAAAGCCAGCCGTTGGCGAAAGGCGGCATGAAGGGTTGGTGGAAGGCCGGCGCGCAGCGAGAGAAGGCCTTTGCCCGGGAAGCGGTGGCGATCCTGCGGATGTTCGGGTTGGCCGAGACTGCCCGCCTGGCGGAGCTGCCGGAGCAGGGGAAGGCGTTGATTTTCCACGGTGGCGAACTCGACACTGGCTGGCGGATCGGCACGGAGAAAAAGAAGCAGGTCAAAAAATACGAGGGCCTCTGCGTGGAGGCGGAGAGGAAGCTCCGTGACGCCCACAGCGAGGCGGTGCGGCGGCGGCTTCTGCGCGTGATGGCAGAGCGCCCCTGCCGCGCCTGCCAAGGGAGGCGCTTGCGACCGGAGATTCTGGCCGTGCGGATCGAGGGCGCTGGCGGGCGTTGGCTGGGCATCCAAGATTTTTGCGGGTTGCCGGTGGAGGAGGCGGATGGCTGGCTGACGGGCCTGCAACTGCCGGAGGATCGCGCTGAGGTTTGCGGGCAGCTTGCTGGCGGAGTGGCGGAGCGGTTAGGCTTTCTGCAAGAGGTCGGCCTCGGCTACCTCGGCCTCGACCGGTCCAGCGCCACGCTTTCCGGTGGGGAGGCACAGAGGATCCGCCTCGCGACCCAGCTCGGCAGTGGCCTGACGGGGGTGCTCTACGTGCTGGATGAGCCGAGCATCGGCCTCCACGCCGAGGATACGGGGAAGCTGATCGTCGCCCTGAAGCGCCTGCGCGACCGCGGTAATACCGTGGTGGTGGTCGAGCACGACGAGGAAATGATCCGTGCTGCGGACTGGATGATCGAGCTGGGGCCGGGGGCGGGGAAGGAGGGGGGGGCGTTGCTCGCGAGCGGGCGGCCGGAGAGCTTTCCCGACACCTCGCCGACCAAGCGCTGGCTGGAATCCCCGCTGCCGGAGCCGACGAAAGGACCGGGGTTCCCACTACTGGGCGACGCGCTGATGATTCGCGGGGCGAGCGAACACAATCTCCAGAATTTCGACGTGCGCATTCCGCTCGGCGGGATCGTCTGCCTCAGCGGCCCCAGCGGCAGTGGGAAATCCACCCTCGCGGACGACGTGTTGCTGCGGGCGCTCAAGCGGCATTTCAACGGCAGCGGCGATCCGCCGGGGCGGCACCGGGGGATCGAAGGGATGGAGTTTCTCGGCAAGGTGGTGGCGGTGGACCAGTCGGCGATCGGCCGCAGCCCGCGCTCGAATCCGGCGACCTTTACCGGGATGTTCGACGCCATTCGCGATCTCTACTCGAAGTTGCCACTGTCCCGGCAGCGCGGCTACGGAGCCGGGCGCTTCAGTTTCAATACCCACGGGGGGCGCTGCGAGAATTGCGAGGGGGCGGGGCGGCTGAAGATCGAGATGAATTTCCTGCCTGACGCGTGGATCACCTGCCGGTCCTGCGGCGGGAAGCGCTTCAACCGCGAGACCCTCGAGGTGCGGTTCAAGGGCATGAGCATCGCCGACGCCCTCGATCTCACGGCGGGCGAGGCGCTGGCAGCCTTTGCCGCGGTGCCGAAGCTTCGCCGCACGCTGGAAGTGCTTGGAGAGCTGGGGCTGGGCTACCTGCGGCTTGGCCAGGCGGCGAATACCCTGTCGGGTGGCGAGGCGCAGCGGCTGAAGCTCGCGGTCGAGCTGTCGAAACCGGCCGCACCGCACACCCTCTACTTTTTCGACGAACCGACCACCGGCCTGCATTTCGGCGATGTCGAGCGCCTGCTCACGGCCTTCCGCGGGCTGCGGGAGGCCGGCCACAGCGTGCTGGTGGTGGAGCACCATCTGGACGTCATTGCGGCGGCTGACTGGGTGATCGACTTGGGCCCCGGCGGGGGGCGGGATGGCGGGAGACTGGTGGCCGAAGGGACCCCGGAGGCGGTCGCGAAAATCGCGGATTCGCCGACCGGCCGGGCACTTGCCCAGCGTCACGCTCGCCATTTCCAGACAAAAGGTTAGGTTCACGCCGCTACTTCCATGGATCCACCCGACGACGTGAGCAGCGCCCCGGCCGAGAAGCTTTCCCCATCCACTACCGCTTGGCGCGAGTGGCTAGCGGAGCATGGCCCCCGTTTGATCCTCTTTGCGCGTCAGCAGACGCGCTCTTCTGAGGATGCCGAGGACATCGTGCAGGACGCCTTGGTGAAGCTGGTCGACAAACTTGATGCCGGTGAATTCGTCGGCGGCCAGGAAGCATGGATGCCCTATCTTTTCACCAGCATCCGGCGGCTGGCGATCGACCTCGGTCGCCGCGATGACCGTCGGCGGCGCCGCGAGGACGTGGTCGGCGGCGAGGACGAGATCGAGCAGAAGGAAGCCTTCCACCCGTGGTTCGAAAGCGAGTCGTCCGACGATGAAACACGACAGTTGTTGGAGGCCGGCTTGAAAGAGCTGCCGCCGAAGTTCGCCGAAGTCGTGATTATGAAGATCTGGGGCGAACGGACTTTTGCCGAAATCGGCGAGGCACTTGAAATTTCCCAAAACACTGCGGCTTCCCGGTATCGCTATGGACTTGAAGCCCTGAAGAAAAAACTCTCATCCGCCCGCCGCAAGGGCGATCTCTCGATCTGAACGAACACACGATGGACGAAGACTTCCAGGAACTTGAAGCCACCCTGAAGGGAATGCGCCCGATCACGCCGGATGCCGCCTGCATGGACCGCCTGTTGGCGGCCGTGGAGCGCCGGGCTCCGACTGCAGACGCAACCATGGAGCGGGAGCTTTCCAAGCTGCGCCCGAATGCCCTCGCTGCGGGAATTCAGGAACGTCTGCTCGAAACCGTCTCGCGCGTGCCGTTCCCGGTGGACGCCAAGGTGGTTCTTTTCCCCGGCAAGGCGAAGCCCGCCGCAACGAAGGCTCCCGCCCGCCGGCCGTGGCTTGCCGCGGCCGCCGCGGTCGCCGTGCTTGGTGCGTTCAGCGCCTTGATGTTCGATGGTCCGCAGAAGGGTGCCGGCCCGGTGGTCGCCAAAGGCAAGGTTGAGTCTCTAGCCCGGATGCCGCGGGGCCTGATGCCCGCCTCGGTGGGTAGCCAAGTCAGCGAAGCCCAGGACGAAGGCCTGATCTGGACCCGCGACGGCAAGCCGATGCGCCGCGTGAAGGTGATCTACATGGACAAGGTGAAGTACGCCGGCGAGGACGGCAAGGTCGTCGAAGTCGAGCGTCCGCGCGTTGAATGGCTGCTGGTTCCAGAGAAGATCGACTGACTTTTGCGAGACAAAAGAAGCGAACTACTACGCTTCTAGTATGTAAAACGATACAAGATGAAATCTCACATTGCATACGGATTTGCAACGCTGTTGGGAGTGGCGTCTTCCGCCTTGGCCATCGAGCCGCCCAATGCTCCGGCACCGATTCCGCCGCAGGTTCCGGCTGAGGAAGCAGCGGCGCCGGAAGCCCAGGTGGAACCGGAGCCTGCACAGCTTCAGGAGCAGGATCCGCAACCCGAACTTCAAGGGCGCCCTCCTCGCCAACGGGTGCTCCCGCCAGCGGATGCGCAGGCAGCAATCGCTGATCGCGCCTATCTCGGCGTGGGAGGCTCCCAGGTGCCCGAGTTGCTCGGCGAACATCTCAAGCTGGAGCCCGGCCACGGGGTGGTCGTGCGCTCGCTCGATCCCACCGGCCCCGCGGCCAAGGCTGGTCTGACCCAGAACGACGTCATCACCAAGGTGGCCGGCAAGCCGGTCGGTTCGCACGAGGGATTGCGTGATGCCGTTTCCGCCATGAAGCCGGGTGAGGAAATCGACATCGACTACATTCACCAAGGCGAGGCCAAGACGGCCAAGATCTCACTCGGCAACGCTCCTGAGGAGGCAGGTGCAATCGCCGGAGCGGAATTGAAGCCGCTGGAGCGTCTGATGCTTGACGGCATGCCGCCGGACCAAGCGAAGCGCATCCAGGATGCGATCCAACAGAATCTCCGGGCCTTCGAGGACATGGAGGATGATCATGCCGCCATGCCTGAGCGGATGCTCGGTGACGCCATGCGCAAGCGCGTCGAACAGATGATGAAGGGCATGGAACTTCAGGCCGCGCCGCAGGGAGGTGGCGGTGGCATCAACTTCAAAAGCTCCGGCACGATCCGCATGCTCAATGCCGACGGTAGTGGCGTCGAGGTGATGTCCGAGAACGGCGGCAAGCAGGTCCGCGTGCTTGGCCGGGGTGGCAATGTCGAGTGGGAAGGTCCTTACGATACCCCGCAGGACAAGGAAGCCGTGCCGAAGGAATTTCGCGACCGCATCGACAACCTGAACCTCGACATGGACTTCAAGGGTCAGGGACTGCGCCTGCGCATGGCTCCGCGCTTCGAACCGCTGGAGAAGTAAAACCGATTTTTCAGGGAGATATGAACGCCCGTCTTGGTCTATGGACCGGGACGGGCGTTCAAGTTTCTACCCAAGTGCTCTTGAGGTAGGGCTCGCCGGTGAAGTCGGCGGGCATCGCATTGTGGCGGATCTTTACCGGACGTCGCGATGCCCCTCGGAGCTGGGCTTCAAAGGCCCGCGTGGAAAGCGTCCGGCAATTGGTGGATGCGAGCAAAAAACCGCCCGGCGCGAGGCAGGCGAAGGCGAGCTCCGCGAGTCGTCCGTAGTCCTTTTCCACGCGGAAGACGTTGCCATCCTTATCCCGTGAGAAGGTCGGCGGATCGAGCACGATACCGTCGAAGGTGCGCCCCTGTTTCGCGAAGCGGGCGAGCCAGTGGAAGGTGTCGCCCTTGCAGAAGAAGTGTGCCTCGGGATCGAAGCCGTTGAGCTGAAAATTCCGCTTCGCCCAGTCGAGATAGGGCTGGGCCAGATCGAGGGTGGTGGCGGTCGCGCCCGCCCCCGCGGCGAAAACCGAGAACGCTCCCGTGTAGGCGAAGGTATTGAGCAAGGTCTGCCCGGCAGACAGACGGGAGCGCAATTCGGCGCGGTTGTCCCGCTGATCGAGGAAAATTCCCTGTGAGTAGCCGGACTGGAAGGAGATCTCAAAGGCGAGTCCGCCCTCGTGGATCGAAAACGGTTGCTCCTGTTCCGCTCCGCAGAGGTGGACCGGCGAGTCCTTTTGCTGCTGATCGAGCTGTTTCCAGTAGGTGGGATGTCCTTTTCCCCTCAGCCACTCCACCAGCGGGGCGGGCGGCTGGCGATCGCGGGTCGAAAGCAGCCATTTTCCCGCGAAATCCTCGAGTTCCAGGCCCGGCAGGCTGTCGCCTTCGCCGTCGATCAGCCGCAGGGCGTCGGTCCCCGGTTGCCTCAGCGGGGCGCGGCGGGCGAGAGCGGCTTCGAGCAGATGTCGCATGGGAGGCATTGCCATGGAGCAAGGGACCGCTAGCATCCAGCGCGAAATGAGCGTCCTCGCCTCCCTTCTCGACCAAGCCCTCGCCTCCGGCCACCTCCTTGAAAGCTCGCGCAAGAACATCGATCTGCTGTTGAGCGGTTCGGCCTCGCCGCTGGCCGAAACTGCCATCTCCGAACTTGCCACCGCCGGCGAGTGGGAGGAGCTCAATGACCGCTTTTTCAAGACGCTGGCCTTCGGCACCGGCGGCCTCCGCGGTCGAACGATCGGCAAGGTGGTCACCGCCGCGGAGCAGGGGAAGGGCGGACCGAACGATCGCCCGGAGCACCCGTGCTTCGGCACCGCGACGATGAATTTCTTCAACGTCTCCCGCGCCGTCCGCGGCTTGATCGCCTACGCCAAGCGCCATGTCGGCCCGTCGCGGAAGGCGAAGCTGGTCTTCGCCCACGACACCCGCCACTTCTCCCGCGATTTCGCCGAGTTCTGCGCCAAGGTCAGCACCGAGCTGGGTTGCGATGCCTTCCTCTACGAGTCCGGCCGCGCCACCCCGCAGCTTTCCTTCACCATTCGCGAGCTGCGTGCGGATGCCGGCGTGGTCCTCACGGCCAGCCACAACCCGTCCCATGACAATGGCTTCAAGGCCTACTTCAACGACGGTGCGCAGATCGTCGAGCCGGACGCCTCTGCCATCATCGCCGAGGTGAATGCGCTCGAAAGCGAGATCTACGAAGCGCTGCCCGCCAGCGAGCACGGGACCGTTACCACTCTCGGTGCGGAGATGGACCGCCGCTACATGGACCGCCTGAAGTCGCTGCTGATGCAGCCGCAGTTGCTCACTGGTGCCAAGACGCGCGTCGTTTACACCAATCTCCACGGCGTCGGCGGCGTGATCATCGTGCCGATGCTGCGCGAACTTGGCTTCGAGGTGATCACGGTGCCCGAGCAAGATGTCCAGGATGGGCGCTTCCCGACCGTCGATTCACCGAATCCCGAGAACGCGCCGGCCCTGAAGATGGCGATCGATCTCGCCGAGAAGGAAGGCGCGGAGATCGTCATCGGCACCGACCCCGACAACGACCGCATGGGTGTGGCTGTCCGCGACTCGGCCGGCCAGATGCGCCTGCTCACCGGTAACCAGATCGGCTCGCTGATGGCATGGTATCGCGCCAAGACCGCCTTCGAGATCGGCTGGCTGAACGACACCACGCGCGCCCGCGCCTTGTTCGTGAAAACCTTCGTCACCACCGAACTGCAGAGCGCGATCGCGCATCGCTACGGCATCGGCGTGGTCGATACGCTGACCGGCTTCAAATACATCGCCGAGAAACTCCGCAAGTACGAGGACGCGATCCCGGCCGACAAGAAGGGTGACTACCGCTCGCTGGATGAGACGACGACCCGCAATCTCCGTCTGGAGTATTCGCGTTTCTTCCTCTTCGGCGGCGAGGAGAGCTACGGCTACCTTGGCTGCGATTTCGTCCGCGACAAGGATGGCAACGGTGCCGCGGTGATGTTCGCCGAAGTCGCCGCCTACGCGAAGTCGGTGGGCAAGACCTTGGCCGATGTGCTGGACGACATCTTCCGCGAGTTCGGCTACCACGAGGAGCGCGGCAAGTCGCTGGTCATGGAAGGTGCCGATGGAGCGGCCAAGATCCAGGCGCTCGCCAGCTCCTATTCACACAATCCGCCGGTGGAAGTGGATGGCTCCGCGGTCGCGAAGATCCGCGACTTCGCGACGCAGGATCTCTTCGATGCCGAAGGCGACGCCTTGCCGAAGGAGAAGATGCTGTTCGTCGATCTCGCCGATGGCCGTTCCTTTGCGGTGCGCCCGTCCGGCACCGAGCCGAAGATCAAGTTCTACCTCTTTGGCAAGACCACCCCGTCCGACGACGTTGCGGCGTCGAAGTCGAAGGTCGGCGCATCGCTCGACAGTCTGTGGTCGGCCATCGAAGCGGATGCCAAGAGCCGGATGGCCTGACACCGCATGAAGGTAATTCTGCTCTTTCTCCGCCCGTTGGCCGCCGTGGCCAGCGGGTTCGGCATGGCCGCGTTGTTCCCTCCCTACGGGTTCAGCCAGCTCATCTGGATTGCCTTCCTGCCGCTGCTGTTCGCGCTGTGGTCGCTGGGGGAGGGGAAACGGAAGCGCAAGGCCATCGGCCTCGGCTTTCTAACAGGTCTGGCGTTCTTCCTGCCGAATCTGGCGTGGCTGCGCACCGTCAGCGATGTGGGTTGGGCGGCACTCTCGGTCTATCTCGCGCTTTTCCCCGCGGTGTGGGCGCTCTTCGCCGCCACCTGGGGGAATCCATGGCGCAGTGAGGAGAAGGGCCTTTTCCACGTCCCGCGGCATGCCTTGGCCTGTGCGCTGGTGTGGACCGGTCTGGAGTGGCTGCGCGGTTGGCTGTTCACCGGCTTCGGCTGGAATACGATCGGGACCGCCTTTCACGAGTCCCTCGTCTTCGCCCAAGGGGCAGATCTGTTAGGCGCGATCGGTTTGTCGATCCTTCCCATCTTCATTCAAGCGGTGCTGCTGCAAGTCTGCGTCCGCCGCGCCTCCCGGATCGACTCCGGCGGAATGCGCCGGCGGATCGCGCTCGGCAGCGTGGTGCTGACCATGGTCGCCGCGTATGGCTACGGGATGTGGCGGATGATTTCCGCGCTGAAGGTTGATTCGATCCGCCTCAACGCGCTTCTGGTCCAGCTCAATATCCCGCAGGAAGCCGCGCGCCAACTTTGGGATGCGATGGACATCCACTTGGGCTACGAGGATGAGACGCTGGAGGCTCTCGGCGTGGTCGATGGCGAGGTCGTCCATTCCCTCAACCCACAAGGAAACCTTCCGCCGAAGCCGGACTGGGTGCTGTGGCCGGAGACCGCACTGACCGGACGCATCCTGCGCACCGACGACGGCGGGTGGGCGAGCGCGCAGGAGAATCTCAACACCCTCGACCGCATCCGCCAGGGTGGCGATGACTTCACGCTGATGCTGGGCCTCGTCGAACTCGAGGCCGAGCTGAACGGTGACACTCCCATCATGAAGGGGGACGCCCGCGCGTGGAACTCGCTCGCCGTGATCGAGGCGGATGGCTCGCTCCAGACCTTCCGCAAACATCACCTCGTCATCTTCGGCGAATACATCCCGTTCGTGGAGAGACTGCCCTTCCTCGCGAAGATCTATGAGCAGCAATCCGGCTCGAAATATGGTGGGGCTTTCAGTGTCGGGGAGAGCCTCGATCCGCTGGAGGTGGCCATTCGCGGTGAAACCGTCGGCGTCATTCCCTCCGTCTGCTTTGAAGACACGGTGCCGCGTCTGCTGCGCAAGTTCGTGCGCAGTGGTCCACAGATCATTGTCAATGTCACCAACGATGGCTGGTTCAAGGAAAGCCCCGGCGCGGCGCAGCACTTCGCCAATGCGCGCTTCCGGGCGATCGAGCTGCGGCGGCCGATGATCCGCTGTGCCAACACCGGTGTCAGTGCAGCGATCACTCCCACGGGCAGCACGGTCCATCCCGATGGCGGACGCCTTCAGGAACTCCGCGATGAAACCGGCAACCACTTCACCCGCGGCCACTTGCTCGCGGAGTTGGATATCCCGAAGAATCCACCGACGACGCTGTATGCGATCATCGGGGATTGGGGGGTGATCTTGCTGGCAGTGATTGGGGTGCTGTTAGGGGCGATTCCGGCTCTTCGCGAACGGAAGCTGGAAACGGAGCCGAGCTAACCCATGGTGATCCGGACTTCGTGCTCCGCCCCATCGCGGGGGAGCAGAATCCGTGCAGTGCCATCTTCAAGTTCGACGGGCACGCCATCGAGAGAGGCGGACTGGATCCCTTTCGCGAAGCCTTCCGGATTCACGACGGTGACCCGATAGCTCGCTGAACCGTCAGCGAGCCGACCTTCGACAAGAAACTCCGGCCATTCATCGGGAATGCAAGGCTTGAGCACCAGCGTTGCGCCGTCCTCGATGCGCAGGCCCAGGATCGACTCGATGGCGACGCGATACATCCAGCCGGACGAACCGGTGTACCAGGTCCATCCGCCGCGGCCAATGTGAGGCGGTGCCCCGTACACGTCGGCAGCCACGGCGTAGGGCTCGACCTTGTAGATGTCCGCGGCCTCCGGAGTCAATGAATGGCTCACGGGTGCGAGCATCTCCCACAACCGCAGGGCCCGGTTATTCTCGCCGTGCTCGGCGACCGATTGCACGGCCCAGCAGGCCGCGTGGGTGTATTGACCGCCATTCTCGCGCACACCGGCGACGTAGCCCTTGATGTAGCCGGGGTCGTTGGGCGTGTTGATGAAGGGCGGGGTGAGGAGGCGGATGAGGCCTTCCTTTTCGGAGACGAGTTCGCGCTCCATCGCTTCCATGGCCAGATCGGCACGGTCGGGCGGAGCCGCTTTCGACAGGATGGCCCACGACTGCGCAAGGGTGTCGATCTTGCACTCGTCGCTTTCCCTGGAGCCGAGAGGTGCACCATTGTCGTAGTAGGCGCGGCGATACCACTCGCCGTCCCAGCCGCCGTCGTTCAGGGCGAGAAGTAGTTTACTACGATGCTCCTCGTATCTGGCCGCGCGCTCGGTATCACCGCGGTTTTCGCACACGGGGATGAAGGCACCGAGAATGCGGTAGAGGAAGAAGCCGACCCACACGCTTTCGCCTTTGCCCTCGCGGCCGACGCGGCTCATGCCGTCGTTCCAATCACCGGTGCCCATGAGTGGCAGGCCGTGGGCACCGGTGCCCAACGACCGGTCGATGGTCCGGCAACAGTGGTCGTAAAGCGTGCCATCCTCACCTGCCGGCTCCGGGGTGAGGTAGTTCTCATCGTGTCCATCTTCCAGCAAGGCCGCCTTGAGATAGGGGATTTGTTCGTCGAGGACATCGATGTCGCCAGTCGTGCGCAGGTAGTCGCAGGTCAAGAACGGCAGCCACAAGAGGTCGTCGGAAAAGCGCGTGCGCAAGCCGCGGCCGATCGGCTCGGCGTGCCACCAGTGGAGCACGTCGCCCTCGATGAATTGTTGCCGGGCATGCAGCAGGATCTGCCGCCGTGCGAACGACGGATCGAGTGCCAACAGCGACCCCGAGTCCTGCAATTGGTCACGGTAGCCGAAGGCCCCGCTCGATTGATAGAAGGCGGAGCGTGCCCACATCCGGCAGCACAGCGTCTGATACGGCAGCCAGCCATTCACCATCAGATCGAGCACTGGCGATGGCGTGCTGACCCTGAGGGCTCCGATCAGCGATTTCCAGAAGTCCTGCATTTCCTCCAGCGCCGCACGGGCGGTGGCGACATCCTGGTAGCGTCCGACGATCTCATTGGCCGCGGCCTCCGACATCGCCTCGCCTAACAGCACCACGCACTCGACCGTGGCTCCCGGTGCCAGCGTGAAGGAGGTCTGCTGGACGAAGCACGGATCGAGTCCCGCGCCACAGGCACCGTCGAGTTCACCCCCTGTGCGCAAGACCGCTGGATTGGCAGGCGTGCCGTGGCGACCAAGAAAGGTGAAGCGGTCACAACTGAAGGTCCTCTGCTCTACCTCCGCGCCGTGGATGCCAGCGGCCGCGAAGGCGAGCCCGCCGTGGAAGTCACCGGCTGCAAGATTCTCCGCGCGCAAGCTGCCATCGGCCTCTTGTCGCGTGACGATCAGGCTTGGCAGCCCCGGCAGCGTGCCCATCACCAGTCGATGGAAGGCGGTGAAGGAAAGGTTCTTCGCGTCCTGCGAGCGGTTCGCCAGCTTCACGATCACGATCTTCACCGGCTCATGACGCGGGACGAACATGACCGTCTCTTGCTCGATGCCGTTGCAAGCGGAGCGGAAGCGCGTTGCCCCCAGGCCATGGCGGACCTCGTGATCACCCGCAGCCGGAATCGGCCCGGGCAAGGGCGACCATACTTCGCCGCTTGCTTCATCGCGCAGATAGTAGGCCTCGCCATGGGGATCGCCGGCCGGTTCGTTCGACCAAGGCGTCAGGCGGTTCGCCTGGCTGTTGCGCGTCCACGTGCAGCCCGCTCCGCTTTCGCTGACGAGGAAGCCGGCCTGCTCGTTTGCGACCACGTTGATCCACGGCATCGGTGGCCGCTTTCCGTCGCGGGGCAGGCGAATGACATACTCGCTGCCATCTTCGCTGAAGCCGCCGTAGCCGTTGAAGAAGCGCAGCGTCTCATCGGTGAAGGCTTCCGCTCCATCTTCGAGCCGCTTGATCTCCGGGGGAGCGCCGGGGGCATGGTTGTTGGTGAGGTCGGGCACCTTGCCCTTCACGACAAGCGTGGCGATCGCGAAAAGCGCTTCTACACCGCCGCCGAGAGTGCCCGGATCGAAGGTGAACTCGCGGTCATCGTGTCCCTCGGGCGTCTTGGTAGATGCGTCGAGAACCACGAAGTTGGTGAAGAAACCCTTGGTTCCCCAGTAGCGTCGGGCCTTAAGCGCCTCTTGAGTCGATTCGGAGGCCCAACCATCACAGAGCACTATCGTGGGCCGGTCGCGCGGGACCGGCGGTAGCGCATTCCAGGCAAGCTTGCCGGGTGTCGGCACCAAACTACGACACCCGTAGTGCATCGCGGCTGCGAGTGACTGGAACTTGGAGGCGGTGGAATCGTCCAGTCCATGTTCGAGCCGAAGGTTTTCCTCTGCCTCGACCGCCTCATTCAAGACATGATCGATGACGTTCACGTCCCGGTACTTTGACGCAAGCGTCGCGGCATGGCTCTTGTCTTCCGCGATGCCGGTGACTAGGGCGATGGTCGTCTCGCTTTCAGGCCCGAGGTCGATGACCGTCCGCAGGCTCAGGCAGGGGTCGAGCACGTTGCCAATCGACCCGGACAGGGTTTCGGAATGGAATGCCTGCGGATCTGCCGCGGTCCGTCCCCGGCCGAGGAACCGCAGGCGGTCGGTTTCCCACGACGACGCGTTAGCGCCCACCAGCGAGTGGAACAGGCAGGGCCACGTCTCGTCTGCCCCGCGCGGCCGGCGCTCCGCAAAGAGAGTTTCGCCTTCGTGGGAGGTCTGCACGAAGAGCTTCGAGAATGCGGGGTGGCCGATGTCGGCTCCTTGCCAAGTGAGCACGGCCTCGATGAAGCTCGTCACCTCGATCCGTCGCGGGCGCTTGGTCAGGTTCGTCAACTGCAGGCGCCGCACTTCGAGGTCGTCGGTGGGCGAGACAGCGATGTCGAGTTGGGACCGGATGCCATTGGTCTCGCTGGTGATGCGGAAGATGCCGGGCAGGTCGGACGATTGATAGCTGGTGCTCTTGCACTTCACCGGCTGCATGGCAGCGGACCACAGTGAGCCGTTGTCCAGATCACGCAAATAGACGAACTGTCCTTGGGCGTCCTCGACCGGATCGCCGTGCCAGCGATTTACCACCTGGCCATGACGTCGCGATTGTCCGGTGCCGGCGGCGGTGATCAAGGTGAAGTAACTACCGTTCGACAGCAGGCGGGCGTGCGGTGTGGGAAGCAAGGGGTCGGGTTTCATGGCTGCGGAAGAAATCAGGTGTCGTTGACGGCACGTCGCCGGTGGTTGGAACGCGATCTTGAGAAGCCGATCACGACGGTCGCGGGAAATTCGTGGATGGTGATCTCATCAGGCGAGAAGGTCGTGAGCCGGCGGCCATTCGACGTGACAGAGCGAATGGGGCTAGCACAGGGCGGTCGCAGCACGAAACCGCCGGCCGGAGGACGAACGTTTCCGGCCAGTTCAATGACCAGTTCCTCATCGTGCTTTAGAGAGAGATCCAGCGTGCCATGCCACGTGCGCAGGCCTTTCACCGCCACGCCCCGTGAGGCGGTTAGCCAGCGGGCGGGAAGGCCGGAGGCGATCACCAGCGAGTCATCGCTTTCGCGTTCCCACGCAAACAGGCTGGCAAAGGCGAGCATGTATTCGGAGGAAATCCATGTGTGAGGGACGTCGCCGAGATGGCCGGGACTGCGCGGGTCGCGCCATGAGATCTCGGGCCACTGGTTCCAGCGCAGCGGCCGGCGGTCGGCGAGGAACTGATCTAACAGCTCGTTCGCGGCATCCCGCTTGCCGAGCCGCACCAGCGCTCCCACGATGCGGATCTCGTAGGCCGTGTAGTTGTTCCAGTCCATCTCGCCGCTGTGCTTACGGCGGAAGTCGTGGACGAAAAGATCGAACATCGCGTCGAGTTGCTCGCGCGGCAGATCGTCGGCGGCTTGCAGCAGGGAGATCGCATTCGAGGTCGCCGTGGGGTCGAAGTCCGCCCACTCGACTGAGCCGGGAATGTAGTTCAGCTTGCGCTCCTTGATCACGGCGAGGATCGATTCACGGAGTGTTTCGCGGAAGGAGGCGGCGAGGGATTCGAAGGCGTCCGCGTCCTTGCGTTTTCCCAGCACGCGGGCAATGCCCGCCGCATCGAGCAATCCACGAAGTGCCCAGAAGTCGTCCCAGTAGGAGTGCACCGGGTGAGCGAGGTAGCCTTCGTGACTCGCCGACTCCGGCAGCAAGCCGTAACGGTCGCGCTTCTCCGGCGTTTGATACTCCGGCGTCATTCGCCGCGCACGCAGACGCTCGATGAAACGCGCCGCCTTCCGCACGTGGGGCCACATCTCGCGCAGGAATGGAAGGTCCGCAGTGAAGCGGAAGCATTCCCGCACTCCATAGATGAGTTGGCCGTGGCTGTCGTGCTCCACCAACCAGTCCGGGCCGTTTCGATCGACGCAGCAGGGGACGAATCCCGAGGGCCGCTGAAAAGGTGCATACCAGCGCAGGAAATCCGTGAGCGCCGCCATCTCGCCGGTGCGCAACAGCGCCGCGCCCATGATCACGCCATCGCGGATCCATGAGCGGGTGTAGCGTCGCGGACCGGGCTGGAGTGCGGGTCCGTCGCGATTGATGAGGATTTGCCCGGCGGCGGTCTTGAAGGTTTCCGCGGCATCGCTCGCGACGGCTCCGGACATCCGGAACTCCACTGCATCGAGCCGGCCTCGCAGGACTCGCATCGCTTCGGCGAACTGCACCGCTCCGTTGAGTCCTGCGACTTGTCGGACCTTTTTCACCTTGGTGGCCCGGCCGAATGGAACGGCCACGAAGACCTCATGCGAGGTTCCCGCAGCGAGCTTCATCTCGAAGCCCAAAGCCCCCGACGCAAAGCCGAAGTCGTCCTTCACCTCTTCCTGCTCGGGAAGGGTCCCCGCTGCGAGATGCTCGCTGACGGACCCTTGTTCGAATGAAGCACACCCGAATGACGAGGGCGGGGTGAGCGGAATCACCGCTTTGTCGCCATTTACCCAGACGGCGTCGCTGGTCCTTTTGATCGCGCTGATCTTGCTGACGCCGCCGAGTTGGTTCCACTCTTGCCACGGCGGGTTCACCTGGAAGGGACGAATGGCGACGAACAGTTTCGCGGCTCGCGTCCCTGCCGAAGAATTGGTGACCCGATAGCGCACGAAGAGCACTGACTCCGCGCCGCTGCCCGTGGCAAATGCGGTGACCTGGAGCTTCATTCCCGGTAGCGACCAATACGTCGAGGGGATCGGCAGGCCGTCCGGTTCCATGCCCACCGAGCGCCGCGCATCCGCCCACGTGATCAACTCGTCATCGACGTGCAGGAAGGGCTCGATCGAGAAGGTGCCCTTGTCCGGTTCGACCATGCCTTCCTCATTGATCAGCACGCAGGTCAAGCCATCGGGTCCGCCAGCACAGGTCCAGTAGCTTTGCTCGCGCATGAGGTAGCGCGGGTAGTAGCCGCGCGGGTTGTGCTCGGCGATCGAGTGGAAGGTGTCGATCAGCGTCTTCGAGAACGTGTATGCCTGCACCGCGATCCGTTTCAAGCCCGGCGGAGGCATGACAAAGGCGAGCCGGAGGAAGCGCGTGCGGGCGACTGGCAGATGGATGAAGCTGCGGAGGCCACGGGCGTCACTCACGCGGTGTATGACCTGCCACTTGTTGCCGTCGTCCGAGGACTCAATGGTGAAGGCGCGGTGGGCCGGGCGGGGGAGCCAGTCGAGGATCAAGCCGCCGACTTCCCGGGGCTGGTGGAAATCAATGGCGAGCCACGGATGCTGGTCCGCCGGATCGCTGCGCCATTCGGCCTTTGGTTTCGCCACGAGCAAGCCGGCGGCAACCGAACCGGCCGCAGAGCTGGAGGTGGTGACCCATGGCTTGCGGCGGTTGGTGCGATCCTGAAAACGGAAATGGTCGATCCACACGGTGCCTTTGCCACCGGGACCGGCACTCATGACGAACTCGATCGCGCCGAGCTTGCGGATACTCCCACCACCGGCCGGACCCCATGCGAAGTCGATGCCGCTGCCGTGAAGGTGCAGTTCGCGTGGCGCGTCGCGGAAGTCGAATTCGTCCTCCTGCCAGCGCCAGACGTTGCGGTTGGCTGGGTCGGTGAGTTTGAATTCCAGCTTGTTTTTCGGTGCCCGGCCGCGGACGCGAAAGGCAAAGGCGTAGTCGGTGGGCATGGTCCGCGGGAATTCCTTGCGCGCCACCACGAAGCCGCCACCACCATGGAAGTCGAAGTCGAGCCGCAGCGCTCCCGCTTCCACCGTGATTTTCATCTCCGCCTCGCCGGAGGCAAAGGCCTGCCAGCCGGTCGTGGTGGCGAAATCATCGATGATGAACTCTCTCATGGGTTTGTTAGAAGATGTCATTCATCCTGGATGCCGTCAATGAAGCCTTGGGCACCATTGCCGAGATTTGCGGCATTGGCCTCGTCGGGAGCGAAGGCCTCGGTTCGCGAACCGGCAGCGATTTCGTTGAGTCTCTGCTCTTCGAAGACTTCGAAGAGCGGCACGTGGGCTCGAAGGAAGTCACCGTTCATTTCTTCTGCTTCTTGATGTTCACATTCCACACCCGCTGGCAGTAGTCGCGGATCGAGCGGTCGGAGGAAAAGCGCCCCATGCGGGCGGTGTTGAGGATGGAGGCGCGGGTCCATGCTTCGGGATCCATCCACAGTTCGCTGACGCGCTGCTGGGCATTGAGGTAGCCGCGGTAATCCGCCAGCAGCAGGTAAGGATCGTGATCGAGCAGGTTTGCCACCAGCGGCTGGAACAGGTCCACATCGCCGCCGAGCGCGCCGCTGCCGATGAAATCAATGACTTCCCTCAGCAAGGGATCCGAGTCGTAGCGATCGCGCGGGCGGTAGCCGCCGCGCTTGAGCGCGACGACCTCGCCGGCATTCAGACCGAAGAGGAAGAAATTCTCCGCACCCACGGCTTCGCGGATTTCGACGTTGGCGCCATCGAGCGTGCCGATGGTCAGTGCGCCATTGAGCGACATCTTCATGTTGCCGGTGCCGGACGCTTCCATTCCCGCGAGGGAGACCTGCTCGGAGAGATCGGCCGCAGGGTAGATCGACTGGGCGTTCCGGACATTGAAGTCGGGGAAGAACACCACCTTGATGCGGCCGGCCACATCGCGATCGTTGTTGATGAGGTCGCTGGCGGCGGTGGCGAGCCGGATGATGCGCTTGGCGAGGAAGTAGCCGGGAGCCGCCTTGCCGCCGAAGATGAAGGTGCGGGCCGGGATGTCGGCCTTGGGGTCGCGTTTGAGACGCAGGTAAAGGGTCAGCACATGGAGCAGGTTCAGGTGCTGACGCTTGTATTCGTGAATGCGCTTCACCTGGACGTCGAAGAGCGACTCGGGCGCGACCTCGATGCCGGTGCGTTCGGCAATCAAGGCGGCAAGCTGGCGTTTGTTAGAGAGCTTCACCTCGCGCCATTCGCTCCGGAATCTGGGGTCGTCCGTGTGGGGTTCGATCTTGCGCAGCTTGTCGAGGTCGCCCGGCCATGATTTGCCGGCAGTCTTGGTGAGCAGCTTGCCAAGCCCGGGATTGGCCAAGGCGACGAAGCGGCGCGGGGTGACGCCATTGGTCACGTTGGTGAACTTGTCAGGCCACAATGCGGCGAAGTCGACGAGGACCGTCTGCCTCAGCAGCTCCGAATGCAACTCGGCCACCCCGTTCACCGTTTGACTGCCCACGCATGCGAGATTCGCCATGCGGACATAGCGCAGGCCGCTTTCATCGATCAGCGACAAGCGGGCGAGTCGCTCGTCATCGCCGGGAAAGGCAGCGCGCACTTCGTCCAGGAAGTGAGCATTGATCTCGTAGATGATTTCCAGGTGGCGCGGCAGCAGCCCGCCGAGCATGTCGACTGGCCATCGCTCCAGGGCCTCCGGCAACAGGGTATGGTTGGTGTAGGATAAGGTCGCGCGTGTAACCGACCAGGCCGCGTCCCATTCGAGCGCGTGGACATCGACCAACAACCGCATCAGTTCCGCCACGGCGATGGCCGGATGGGTGTCGTTGAGTTGGACGGCCCAGTTGCGGTGGAAGCTGTCCGGCGGCGACCCGCGCAGCGACTGGATGCGCAGCATGTCCTGCAGCGCGCAGGAGGTGAAAAAGTACTGCTGCTTTAGGCGGAGCTCCTTGCCGCGGTGAAGCTCGTCATTCGGGTAGAGCACCTTGCTGAGGTTCTCTGAGGCGACCTTCTGCTCCACCGCGCGGTCGTAGTCGCCATGGTTGAAGGCCTCGAAGTCGAATGACTCCACGGCCTCAGATTTCCACAATCGCATCAACGCGCAAGTGTCCGAATCGAAGCCGGAGATCGGCGTGTCGTATGCCTCGCCGCGGACGACGATGGCTGGCACCCAATGGACGCGACTGCGGCCGGCCGCGTCAGTCACCACCTCGGTGTGGCCACCGAACTTCACTTCCTGGACCGCACCCGGGCGGTAAACCTCCCACGGATTGCCGCCGTGCAGCCATTTGTCGGTGACCTCCACCTGCCAGCCATCGCGGATGGTCTGGTCGAAGATACCGAACTCGTAACGGATGCCGTAGCCGACCGATTGCACCCCGACGGTGGCGAGGGAGTCGAGATAGCATGAGGCGAGGCGGCCGAGTCCGCCATTGCCGAGTCCCGGCTCTTGTTCCTGAGCAAGCACTTGGTCGAGGTCGATCCCCAGACCATCGAGCGCTTTGTCAGCCGTGCCGGTGAGTCCCAGGTTCAGCAAGTGATTGCCAAGATGCGGGCCGGGCAGGAACTCGGCGGACAAATACGCCACACGTCGAATCTGCTGGGTGTCCCCGCGTTCGAAACTTTTTACTCCCCGCTCCATGACGTGGTCTCGCACGGTCAAGGCGAGGGCGAGATAGTGGTCATGGCTCGTCGCGTGGGAGGGCAGCCGCCCAAGGGCGCAGACGAGGTTGTCTAGGAACGCTTGTCGCAAATCGTCCGCTCCCGTGCCGGTGCGGATGGATGCTCCGGGAGTCTTCGTTTTCATGGCGGGAATGGTTTGGGTTGAGATCGTCCAGCTTACCTGGAGGCTTGCAGCACGACCAACGAATGACCGTGCAGGGGATAGATGCCCATGTGAGGAAAGGTGCGGGCGGGTGCGTCAGGATCGGCGGTGTCGATCACGGTGGTCCACCCAACATCGCGACGACGCGCGCCGAGGCAAAAGGGCACGGGCTCATCGTGAGCATTGAAAAGGATCGCGAAGGTGTCGCCGGTGATTCGTTCTCCCTGGACGCCGGTTTCATCGATCTGGTCACCCGGTAAAACCATGCCCAGGCAATGGGCATGGCCGGACTGCCAATCGCAGTCGGTCATCTCATGGCCGTCGGGCTTTAGCCAGTGGAGGTCCTTGATGTCCTCGCCGTGGATGGCGCGGCCTTGGAAGAAGCGACGGCGGCGGAAGACCGGTTGCGTGCGCCGCAGGTGCAACAGCCGCTTGGTAAAAGCTAACAACGCGCGCTCGTCCGCGCTGTGGTTCCAGTCGAGCCACACCAGCGGCGAATCCTGGCAGTACGGGTTGTTGTTGCCGAGCTGGGTATGTCCGGACTCGTCGCCCGCCCGCAACATCGGCACGCCTTGCGACAGGATCAGCGTGGCCAGCAGGTTCCGCTGCTGGCGCTGGCGCAGGGCGTTGATGGCGGGATCGTTAGTCGGGCCTTCCACTCCGCAGTTCCAACTGTCGTTCTGGTTGTTGCCGTCCCGGTTGTCCTCGCCATTGGCCTCGTTGTGCTTGTGGTCATAGGAGACCAGATCGCGGAGGCTGAAGCCATCGTGGGCGGTGATGAAATTCAGGCTCGCGTGCGGCCGCCGGCCATTGTGTGCGTAGAGATCGCTGCTGCCGGCCAGCCGGCTGGCAAGTTCGCCCACCGTTCCGCCGCGGCCGGTCCAGAAACGCCGCACGCAGTCGCGATACTTGCCATTCCACTCGGTCCACAGCACCGGGAAATTTCCTACCTGATAGCCATTCGGCCCGAGATCCCATGGCTCGGCGATCAGCTTCACCTGCGACAGGACCGGATCCTGGTGGATGATGTCGAAGAACGCGCCAAGTTTATCGACTTCCCACAGCTCGCGGGCGAGCGCACTGGCAAGGTCGAAGCGGAAGCCATCGACATGCATCTCCAGCACCCAATGGCGCAGCGAGTCCATGATGAGCTGCAGCGTGCGAGGATGGCCGACGTTCAGCGAGTTTCCGCAGCCGGTGAAATCGAGGTAGCGCGTGCGGTCGTCGTCGAGCCGGTAATAGGCGGCGTTATCGATGCCGCGGAAAGAAAGCGTGGGTCCCCGGTGATCGCCTTCGGCCGTGTGGTTATAGACGACATCCAGGATCACCTCGATTCCCGCGGCGTGAAGGGCGAGAACCATTTCCTGGAACTCGGCCACCGCTCCCTCCGGGCCGCTCGCGGCATAGCGCGGGTCGGGCGCGAAGTAGCCAAGCGTGTTGTAACCCCAGTAATTCGCACGGCCGGATCGCACCAGATGCGGCTCATCGGCATGGTAATGGACGGGCATCAATTCCACGGCCGTGATCCCCAGCTCTCTCAGGTGGGAAGTGGCAGCTTGCGAAGCGAGTCCGGCGTAGGTGCCGCGCAAGCATTCCGGTATCTCCGGATGCTGCATGGTGAAACCTTTCACGTGCAGTTCATAGACCACCGTCTCATGCCACGGGGTGCGCAGGGGCCGGTCGTCTTGCCAAGCGAAGCTGGTGTCGACCACCCGCGCCAGCGGGGCGTCAGGAGCACTGTCGCTCTCCTCGTCGAAGATCTCCGGTGTCCATCGTACATCGCGGGCGATTGACTTGGCGTAGGGGTCGAGTAGCACCTTGCCCGGGCGGAACAGATGGCCGCTGCCGGGATCGTGTGGGCCGTACACCCGGTAGCCGTAGATCTGCCCGGGGCGGACCTCGGGCAGGTAGCCGTGCCACACTTGATCGTTCTTTTCCGGCAGCACGATCCGCCGCGACTCGGCACGGGCATCCGCGGAGTCGAACAGGCACAGCTCGACCTTGGTCGCGTGATCGGAGAAGAGCGCGAAATTCACACCGCGGCCGTCGAAGGTCGCACCCAGCGGCGATGGCCTGCCAGGCCACACCGGGGCAACCTCTGGTGCTGGCCGCCGCTGGCTCATGGTGGTGAGGGATCGACCAGCGCCGTATCGGGCAGGAAGGGCCGGCCCTCCGCTCCGGCGGTGAGGTTGGCCACGGTCACCCGCGCGATTTCGGCCAGCGCTTCCTTGGTGAGAAACGCCTGGTGTGCCGTGATGAGCACATTCGGGAAGGTCAGCAGGCGGGCGAGGTCGTCGTCCTGCAAGATCTGGCCGGACAGGTCCTCGAAGAACACGCCCTCTTCCTCTTCGTAAACATCGAGTGCCACACCGCCGAGGCGGCCTGTCTTCAACGCTTCGATGAGCGCGCGGGTGTCGATCAGGGCGCCGCGGCTGACGTTGACCAGGATGGTGCCGGGCTTCATCAGCTCCAGCGTCTCCCTGCGGATGATGTGATGGGTTTCCGGCGTCAGCGGCGTGTGCAGCGAGATCACCTCGCATTCGCATGCGACCTCACGCGGGTCGGCATACTCGACGCCATGCTCCGCGGCCCAATCCGGCGAGGGGAAGGGATCATAGGCCAGAACGCGCATGCCAAAGCCACGAAGGATCTGCGCGGTGATGCGGCCGATCTTGCCTGTGCCGACGATGCCCGCGGTCTTGCCGTGGAGATCGAAGCCGACCAGGCCATTGAGCGAGAAGTTGAGGTCATGCACGCGGTTGTTGGCGCGGGGGATCTTGCGGTTGAGCGCAAGCAACAGTGCCACCGCGTGCTCGGCGACCGCGTAAGGGGAATAGGCAGGCACCCGCGTCACCGCGAGTCCGAGTTCCTTCGCAGCCACGAGATCGACGCCATTGAAGCCGGCACAACGCAGCGCCACATGCTTCACTCCGAGCTTCTTCAGCGCCTCCAGGCAGGGCCGGTCAGCATGATCGTTCACGAAGATGCACACCGCCTGCGCGCCCGTGGCGGCCGCGGACGTCTCCGCGGAAAGCCGGCAGTCCATGAAGCGCCAGTCGATTCCCGTTTCCGCCGCGGCGTGAAGCAAGGGCTCGCGGTCATAGGGTTTCGCGTCGAAGACAGTGGTGCGGATCATGATGGGGGGAAGTCTACGACATGCACGCCGGCTGACCAGTGGAAGCGAGGACCGATCGCCACCAGCCGCCGGCCGGATCCAGCCGCTTGACCTGGCTGGTCAGCAACTCGATCGGGACGTGGATGAATCGCTCGTGGAGAAAGCCGATCACCACGCCGGTTTTGCCAGCCATGGCCGCATGGACGGCATTGCGGGCGAAAAGGTCACACAGCAGCGAGTCCTCGCAGTTCGCCGGGCAACTGCGGACCAGATAGCTGGGATCGAAGTAGCGGATCGCCACCGGCAGGCCGACGTCCTTCAGGTGGCGCTCGATGTGCCCGCGAAGGAAAACCCCGATGTCCTTGAGCTTCACGTTGCCAGAGGCATCGCACGCCGCTGCGTCCGCCTCAAGAAAGTCCTGGCCCGCGCCTTCCGCCACGGCGATCACCGCATGCGATTTCGCCAGCATCCGCTGCTCCAGTGCGGCAAGGAAGGGTTCAAGCTTGAAGGGCACCTCGGGAATAAGCGCGAAGTTCACGTCCTGGTTGGCCACCGTCGCGCCAGCGGTGATGAAGCCCGCGTGCCGGCCCATCAGCTTCACCAGGCCAATGCCTCCGGGCGTGCTGCGCGCCTCGGTGTGGGCGCAATCGAGCACTCGCGCCGCTTCCTCCACCGCGCTGAAGAAGCCGAAGGTGCGGGAGACGAAGGCGACGTCGTTGTCGATGGTCTTGGGCACGCCAACCACCGACAGGAGGTGGCCACGGCGAAGGGCTTCCTGATAGAGCGAGTTGGCCCCGCGCTGGGTGCCATCGCCGCCCACGGTGAAGAGGATGTTGATCCCTCTCGAGATCAGGTTGTCGACCGCGCGGCCTATGTCGACAGGTCCCCGGGACGTGCCAAGGATGGTTCCACCCTGCCGATGGATGCCCTCGACGAAGGCGGGAGTGATCTTCACCGGTTCCATTCGCGAGGCCGGATCGAGCCCGGCATAGCCGCCTTGGAAGCCCAGCACTTCTGGCACTCCATAGCCGTAGTGAAGCTCGCAGAACAACGAGCGGATCACGTTATTCAAGCCCGGACAAAGGCCGCCGCAGGTAACGATGCCAGCGCGCGTTTCCCGGGGGTCGAAGAAGATGCGCTCCCGCGGCCCGGCCAGCTCGAAGCAATGCCCGGGATCGGCCGCACACTCGATCCGCTCGGGAATGAGCACGTCATCGCCGACCGTGTGACCGAGACCGGAAGCATGGCGTGCTTGGCCGAGTGAGGGCGTTTGCATGACTCTTGCCAGATCGTGCGCCCGCGTCAGCCACCGGGTCTATTGGACTTTGGTGCAGGGGCTTGCGGTGGGGTGCCCCAGCCGCACCCGCGGTCGGTGACCCCGGTCTGCACAGCCCTGCCGACGCTCGAAGCCAGCAGTCGCTGCGGCACCGCTGCAAACACTACTGGCGGAATTAAAAACTTGAAGGACCAAAGACCCGACGGCATCTAGCCGCTTAGGAGCCAGCGCGGTGCGGAGTTCAAAGTTGGGTTCAGCGTCCTATCAGACTAAAAAACCGGCCTTCCCAACTCACCAGTGATTTTCGTGTAGCGCCTCATGGTTTTCAACTCCATCGCCTTCCTGATCTTTCTGGCGATTGTGCTACTGGCGTACTACCGGCTGGGCCGGCGTGGCCAGAACATCCTGCTAGTGGTCGCGAGTTACGTTTTCTACGGCTGGTGGGACTGGCGTTTCCTCGGCCTGCTTCTGTTCTCCACCTTCTTCGACTACTGGTGCGCGCTGCGCCTGGATTCCCTGACGCATCCCACCCGGCGGAAATGGTTCCTCGCCTTCAGCATGGCGATGAACCTGGGCGTCATCGGGATTTTCAAATACTTCAACTTCTTCGCGGAGGAATTCTCAAAGGTCCTGAATGCCTTTGGCATGAGCGCGGACCTGCCGACGCTCCACGTGATCCTTCCGGTCGGCATTTCGTTCTACACCTTCCTCTCGATGAGCTACACGATCGACGTGTATCGCGGGCATCTGAAGGCGACACGCAATCCGCTGGATTTCATGCTGTACGTGTCGTTCTTCCCGCACCTCGTTGCCGGGCCTATCGTCCGGGCGCAGGACCTGCTTCCGCAGTGCCAGCGCCCGAGGGTGATCGTGAGGGACCAGGTGCTCGATGGGATCTGGCTCTGCCTGATTGGCTACCTGAAAAAGGTGGTGATCGCCGACCGGCTAGCCCCCTTCGTGGACTGGGGATTCTCCACGGGAAGTCCGCCGTTCTCCGACGCCACCTCCTGGCTGGTGTTGTATGCCTTCGCGTTCCAGATTTACGGCGATTTTTCGGGGTATTCGGACATCGCTCGCGGGCTCGCGAAGCTGATGGGCTTCGAACTCGTTCACAACTTCAAGGCTCCTTACCTCACCTCGAATCCGGCGTCGTTCTGGCGGCACTGGCACATCAGCCTGTCCGTGTGGCTGCGGGACTATCTCTACATCCCATTGGGGGGAAACCGCGGAGGATGGCTCAAGACCACCAGAAACCTGATGATCACCATGCTGCTCGGCGGCTTATGGCACGGTGCCGGCCTCGCGTTCCTCGCATGGGGCTTTTTTCATGGGCTGCTGCTGGTGATTCACCGGGGATGGAGCCGGCTAACAGGATCCACCGATACGGATGCCGCCCCCGCCCAATCGACGGCGAGACGACTGCGCACGGTCGTGTATGTAATCGGTTTCTTCCACGTCTCCTGCATCGGTTGGCTCTTGTTCCGCAGTGGGTCGATCCCGGCGAATCTCAGCCAGCTTGATATGATCACCGGCTATCTCGGCACGTTGTGGAAGCCTCCCGTCCAATGGAGTGGCTTCGCCTGGCCGGTAATACTACTGGGGACGACCGCGCTATTGCTGCAATGGAAGCATGCCACCATGGACCGGTTCTCGGAGTGGACTGGTCACCAGCAGGCGGCCGGTGTGGCCGCGGTGCTCACCGCCATCTCCTCACTGGGCGTTTTTGAAGGTTCGTCGTTTATCTATTTCCAGTTCTAACGGATGAAGCCCCGCCTCAAGCCCCTCGCTATCGCCACCCTGCTGCTGACAGCCGGGGGATGGGGCGTCTTCCTGGGGTTCGGCCGGAAGCTGGCGGTGGCAATCGCCCATCGATTCGAAGGAGTCCTCAGCCGCGTCGCCAATGGCAAGTTCGATGACCCGGTTTCCTTCGTCCATGGCCGCCTGGCGGAAGGACTGGCGCTCGCCACGCTGGTCTTCGTGTTGGTTGCCGCCACTCTCTGGATCTGGACTTGGCTGGGCAGACGGAGTTCCTGGGCTCCACTGCGTGGATTGATCGCGGGGGTCGCGGTCTTCGTGTTTCTCAATATCGTCGCTTGGGCGGCGGGACAGACGGTGCTGTTTTGGGCGCTATTCTACGACAAGACGCAGATCGACAACTTCGCCCAATATCACATCAAGCGGGCGCTGATGGATGAGGTCCACGGCAAACGCCGGGCGATCCTGCTCGGCAGCAGCCAGACCAACCGCTCGATCGACGAGGTGCTGATGAACCAGATGATCGGTGACAGGATCTGGACCACGGAACTCACCCAACCCGGCGCGCGCGGCTTCGACCTCTTGACCTTGTCCCGCGACATCCCCCTGCAACGCGGCGACATCGTCATCTGCTATCTATCGGAAATCATGTTCGCCGGATCCGGCAACGGCATCGTGGTGGCGAGTTTCATGAACTTCAGCGAGGTGCCCGACGCGTTCCAGCTCGGCGGATGGAGTCATCTTCCGGGCGAAGCGGTCCGGAGCGGATTGTTAGGCCGGGTGCTGCCTCTCTACCGATACCGCGATTCGCTTTCCAACCGCGTGCTCGGCTGGTCGATCTCGCACCTCGACCAGCAACGGTTCGACCAATCGCTGGAATCCGACCTCGAGGCGCAGGCAATGCGGCGCGCGCCGGAGCTTCGTCTCGACGAGGCGTCCGGCTTTGAACAGATGGCATTTTCCCGGATGGCCGGTGAACTCGCCGACAAGGGCTGCACCTTGCTTGTGATCTCCGGAGACACCCACCCTGCGATGCGGCGGCACGTGAATCCGGAAGTGATCGAGCATCTGGAGCGCTTCCTCACCGACCTGACGAAGAAATATCCACGAAACGTGGTGCTGATCCACGGCAGCGAGTTCTTCAAGCCGACGGACTCGGATTTCGCCGATCTCGTGCACTTCACCGACGCGGCCCAACGACGTTTCTCGCTCAAGCTCTCCGAGTACCTGCGTGACTTTCACGCGGACGACGCACGTTGACTCCGGCGAGACACCAGCCGCTGCGCGTCCGCGCGCTGGGTGGAAATTCCCATCACACGGCGCCGACGTGCTGCATGAGCCCGCCTTGGTTCCAGAAATCCTGGCCGGCGACGATCTGACCATTCTTCACGGTCAGCCAGGTAACGCCTTCGAATTCGATGTCCTTGTTGCTGGGCGGGCATCCCAGGCCGGGTCCGCAGTGGTTGCCGGTGCCCCGCCAGTGGACACAGATCTCGTCGCCTTCGGAGACGCTCTTCAAGAGCTCCACCTTGAGGTCCGGCACGGCTTCCAGAAATTCGCGTTGAAAGGCGATGAAGTCGTCTGGACCGGTCATCGTTCGTCCGCCTTCGAAGATGCCGGTGGCATCCGGGGCCATCAGTTCACGGAGCAAATCCGTATCACGCTTGTTCCACATGTCTCCGAACCAGAGACGACCAACTTCCGAGGGGGTTCGTATGCTCATCAACGGGACAACCTAGTGAGCCGGTGAGGAAAAGCACGATGAATCTTCACCGGTGCTCGATCAGCTCCTCGTGCGGGAAGCGGGTCTTCGGCGTATCCGCAGACTTGTCCTCCGGCGAGCGGTAGCCGGCTGCACACACGACCGAAGTCGAGTAGCCGGTGTCGCCCAGCTCAAGTTCGGCATCGTAGCCGGCGGGGTCGAAGCCTTCGATCGGGCAGGTGTCGATGCCCAGCACCGCGGCGGCGGTCATAAACTGGCCGAGCGCGATGTAAGTCTGGCGGGCGTTCCATGCCTGGCGCGCCTCGCGGTTCATGGCGGCAGCGAAACTCACGATGACATTGCGATAGCCTTCGAGCGTCGAGGGATCGCGATCCTGCACGGCGGCAAGGCGGGTCATGAAGCGATCGACATCCGGCTCGGTCAAATCGGTGCGGGTGGTGAAGAGGACCAAGCGTGATGCCTCCGTGATCTGAGATTGATTCCAAGAGTGCTGGCGCAACCGACCTCGCAGCTCGGGATCGTTGATCACGATGAACTTCCACGGCTGCAGACCGAAGGACGACGGTGCCAACACCAGCGATTGCTCCAGCACATCCCACTCCTCGTCCGGAATCTGCCGCGCCGGATCGAATTTCTTCGTGGCGTAGCGGAAATTGAGCGAGTCGAGTAGTTGGGAGGGAGTCATTGAGTAGAAGATTAGGTGAATTAGGTGAATTAGATAATTAAGTTGATTGGGTGGCGCTTCGAGTCAGTAATCCATCTCTTAATTAACCCAATGTCCCAATTACCCTAATATCTTAATTTCCCTGCGCATCTAGCTTGAACGGCACTGAGGCGGACGGGAAGTCCTTCAGGGTGAAGCTGAAAATCACGCCGAACTCGTCTTCCAGGCGGTTGTCGCGGCGGGTGATGCCCATCGAGGCGACCCACGAATTGAAGTCGCGATGGATGGTATACTGCTGGACTTCCAGCGTGCCGTCATCGAGTTCCCAGAGTTGGAAGGCCCCGACACCCCACTTGTCATTGAGCCGCGCGTAGGTGCGCAGGTCGAGGCGCTGGGAATCGGTCAGCACCGGGTGGTTGTCCAGCAGGCGGTGGCCGATGGAGAACTCCAGGTTTGGGTTCGGCATGAAATTGGCGCGGGCGGCGACTTCCGAGAACCCGGAGCCGTCGTCAATGACCGGGAACTGGGTCTCCAAATTCATCCCGAACCATGGCAACGGATTCCATTTCAGGTCGTTGTAGAGGTTGGAGAAGTTCCGGTTGTAGTCGGGGTCGGTGATGAAGGCGTCGAAGTAGGTGTCCATCGCCAGCCAGTCGAAGCTCTGGCCGTCGCGCTTGGTGATCAACTTGTTGCGCATGCCGAGGCGGACGATGCTCCAGTCGCGCAGGCTATCGATGGCGGTGAAATTCGGCACCGATAGCGGCTGCGGACGGGTGCTGAAGGTCTCGCGGTCCACGGAGGGGAACAACGGATCAAGATCATCCGTCGAGATGTAGGAGAAGCGGGCGTAGGGCTGGAGCACATGCAGCACGCCATCGAGCCCGAGTCGGCGGTTTTCAATGTCGCCAAGGTTCTTGGAGAACTTGAGCGAAGCTTCCATTCCGGCGTGCATGTGGGTGCGGTCCACGGATTTCGCGGCACCATTGACATCCGAGTAGCGGCTGTAGCCGAGGCCCATTTCCGGGGTCAGCGAGAGCCATCCGCCCACGTTCATGGGCATCGAGATTTCCTGATAGGTGTGGAAGCGATTGTAGCCGGGATTGAAGAGCTGGGTGGCCAGACCGGGGATCGCCGGGCTACCGGGCGGCAACGAACGGATCTGCTGGATCAGCTGGCGCTCATAAGCCGGGAGCTGGGAAAGCAGCACCGGCACCAGCGGGTCGCCGGCCGGCAAGGTCAGCAGCGGACGGATTGCCGACATCGAGGCGCTGCCGATTTCTTCCTCGATGACCGAGAAAGAAACCGAGCCCTCATGAAGGATGGGCAGGTTGAAAAGCGGCCGGCGGGCGAAGTCCATCGCGATCTCCGGCAGACGCGTGTCGGAGCGGTAGAACTCATTTGGCCGGACGCGGCCAAACAGGCTGAACAACGTGCCTTCATCCCGGCGGAATAGCCCGATCGTGTTGTCCGGGTTCGGATCGCTGCGGAAGAGGTCTGGATTGAAGTCCTCCAGGTAATAATTGTCGCTGAGGATGTTGAGGTTCGCATCGAAGCGCCACTCGGCGTCCTTTTCCAACTCCAGCGGCACCCGGTGCTGGAGGGCGAGGCGGTAGCGGTCCTCATTGACGAAGCCGCGGGTGATCCCGGTACGGCTGATGTCGGGGTTGAGGTCGTTCGTGTAGTAGAGCGAAAGGCCGGTGAGGTTCGGATTGTCCTCCAGCCGCTTGTCTGTCAGATCGACGCCGGTGCCGACGCCGCGGCGGGTGCGCAGGTCGAAATGCCAGCGTGAGAGCAACCAGGCGTCCTCATTCTCGCCGGTCTCCGGATTCGGGCGACCGCCGAGCATGATCCCGTAGCTATTGAGCAGGAAGGCACCCCAGTTCGAGCGGGCACCGGGGACGAAATGATAGCCGAGGTCGGTATCGAGCGGCTGGGAAAGGTAGGGCAGCCAGAAGATCGGCGTGTCGCCGGCGTAGAGACGCAGGTTCTTGAAGGTGACCTTGTCGTCCGGATAGACCGTCGTTTCCTTCGCCCGCAGCCAGAAGCCCGGGTTTTCCACGTCGTGGGTGGTCACGCCGGCATCGCGGCCGACGTAGACCTGCTTGCCGTTGCGTTCCTCGATGGTGAATTGACCGGCTTCCAACAGGAGCGGGTCGACCCCGGCGCGCAGGCCGGTCGCGTCGAACTTCTCCTGGCCCCAGTAGTAGATCACTTGTTCGCCGCGCTGCAGCAGGCTGCCGCGGTACACGCTGACATTGCCCGTCATGGTGACGGTTTCCGACTTGGTGTCGGCGATGGCGTGGTCGGCGTAAACCTCCATGCCGTCCTCGGTGGTCAGCTTGACCGAGCCATCGACGTAGAATTTCATCTCCTTGCCCTCCCAGCGCGCCTTGTCGGAGCGCAGCTTCATCCCGTTGTCGGTATCGGCGTAGAAGGGACCGGAGAACTGGGCGACGGCGGTCTGTGCGTCATAGACAACCGACGGGCCCTCGTCGCGGATCTGGATGTTTTTCGGGATGCCGAAGTTGCCCGCGGTCGGGTCTCCCGGGAACAGATTGATGCCTTCGGGCACTGGCACGGGGCCAATGGGCAGCGGGGCTTCGGCGGGCGGGGTGGGGTTGACTTCCGGCAGGACTTCGGGGTCCTGCGCGGCGAGTCTGAGCGTGGTAACAAAAATGGCGGGGACAACGGCAACCCTCATCGTGGCGGGATGAGACGGGGTCGCTGGATTCAAGTAAAGGGCAAAGCCCGAAAGCGGTTGCAGGACGGGCCGGCACGCGGAACATGAGGGGAAATGGAAGGCTCGTTAGGGATCGTCGGCGCGTCCGGCTTCGTCGGCCGCCAACTGGCGCGCCAAGCGACGGCCGCCGGCTGGAAGGTGTGCGGATTCAGCCGGCAGGCGAGGGGACCGGAGCCCGGGATCCCGGCGTGGCGCGAGTGGTCGGAAAGCCCGGACCTGCGCGGCCTGACGGCGTTGGTCAATCTGGCCGGCGAACCGATCAACCAGCGTTGGACGGCGGAGAACAAGCGGCGTTTCCACGAGAGCCGGATCGGCGTGACGGAATCGCTACGCCGCGGTGTCGAAAAGCTTGCCGAAGAAGAGCGCCCGCGAGTGTTGGTAAATAGCTCAGCCGTCGGGATTTACGGGGACCGTGGCGACGAGATTCTCGAGGATGACGCCAAGTCCGGCACCGGCTATCTTGCGGACCTCTGCCGGGATTGGGAAGTGGCGGCCGATGGGGTGGCGGGCCTCGGCCTGCGGGTGATGAAATGGCGGATCGGCGTGGTCCTTGGCCGCGAGGGAGCCTCCTTCAAACAGATGCTGTTGCCCTTCCGCCTTGGCCTCGGCGGACGACTCGGGCCGGGCACCCAATGGATGCCGTGGATCCACGTGGAGGATCTCGCGGGCTCGATGCTGCACGGCATCGGCCACGCATCGCTCGTCGGTCCGGTCAATGGCAGCGCCCCCGAGCCGGAACGGAATGCGGACTTCACCCGGAAGCTGGCGAAAGCACTGAAGCGGCCCGCGTTCATGACGGTTCCGCCGTTCGCGCTGAAGATGGTGATCGGAGACTTTTCGGCGGCGGCACTTTCGAGCCTGCGCGCGGTGCCGCGTGCGCTGCTGGATAGCGGCTACCGGTTCCGCTATCCCACGCTGGAGATGGCCTTGGAGGAACTTGTTGGAGTCCACTGAGGAGCTGGCGCGACCATTCGCGATGCAGAGAGTTTCAGTCCATGCAACCCCTGTCTCCCATGAAGATATCGCCTCATCTCCTCCTCGTCGTTCTCGGATCCATGGCCCTCTCAAGCTGCGCCGAAATGGCGGTCGGCCTGGCCTCCGCTGCTCTCGATAGCGCCATCGACAGGGATCGGGAGAAGGACGGCGTGCGCGCACATCTCCGTCACGGCGACACGGTGGAGGAAGCGCAAAGGGCGGCCTCCGATGACCGGTTTTTCCAAGAGATGGAATCGACGTGGCTCGAGTAAGCGGGCTAACAGCCCCGTGAAGTGATCTTCGGAACCCCGCTCAACGGCACACTCGTGTGCAGCTTGTTTTGGATAGGATGATGGTTTCCGGCCGGAAGATATGGGAGCGTTTCCCATGAGTGAGGAGGTTTTCCGATAACCCGCCCGCTTCACAAGCGGCAGAGAATCAATCGGGAAGGGCGTATCCTCAGGCGAGGTGATCGGGTTTCATGACAAGGGTTTGCGATCTGCCAGCCGGGAAATTGCGAATTCATCCCGCGGCTGCTAGATCGCCGTGCGGCTTGGCCAGCCGTTCCCCGCAATTTCCCTCCACCGCCAATGAGCTCCCTCCGATGGTTTGTATCCGTGCTGATGGTGCTATGCACCACGTCCCTTTTCGCGGTTCCGGGCGATCCTGATGGTCTTGATGCGAACGTCACGGGCACGACGGTCCAGGTCGCCGTAACCCAAGCGGACGGGAAGATCCTGCTGGGCGGCAATTTCAGTTCCGTTCATGGCGTGGCCCGCAGCCATATCGCCCGGCTAAATGCCGACGGCACGCTCGACGCGGGATTCGACCCGAAAGCGAATGACGAGGTCCGCTGCATCGCCCTTCAGGATGACGGGAAGATCCTTATTGGGGGCACATTTACCACCCTGCAGCCGAACGGTGCTGAAGCCCCGGTAGCACGAAGCCGCTTCGCTCGATTGAATCCCGACGGAAGCCTGGACACCAGCCTGAGTGCGGGGGTGAACGGTGCCGTTCTCGCGCTCTGCCTGCAGGCGGACGGCAAGTTGTTGTTAGGCGGTGCATTCACGAATTTCCAGCCGCATAGCGCCGCGGCATTCACCCAGCGCTTCAGGATCGCGCGGATGAATGTGGACGGCACGCTGGACAGTGGATTCGATCCCAAGGCGAACAGCGGCGAGGTCCGCAGCATCGTGGTTCAGCCGGACAAGAAGGTGCTGCTCGCCGGCACCTTCACCCAACTCCAGCCAAACGGCGGATCGAGCGTAAACCGCAGCCGGATCGCACGCGTGAACGAGGCGGGCACCGTGGATAGCGCGTTCAATCCCAGTGCGAACAGCGTGGTCGATGTCATCGCCTTGCAAGCGGACGGCAGCATCCTGCTCGGGGGAGCCTTCACCCAGGTGGGCTCGTTGTCGCGCAGCTTCGTCGCCCGGATCAACTCGGCAGGCAGTGGCGATTCCACCTTCAATCCCCGCCCTGATGCGCGGGTCTATGGGATCGCCGTGCAAGCGGACCAGCGGATCGTCATTGGCGGGGTATTCACGACCCTGCAACCGGTCGGTGCAACGATCCCGGTATCCCGAGGGCGCGTGGCCATGCTGCTTGCCAACGGCACTCTGGCACCCGGCTTCGATCCGGCAACTGACGGCCCGGTGTATGGGGTCTCGCATCAGTCGGAAGGGAAGGTGCTGGTCTCCGGGGCGTTTGGCGCGCTCCAGTCAAATGGCGCCGCTTCCCCGGTCACGCGGCTGCGCTTGGCTCGCGTCGAGAATGCCTCCGCAACTAGTGCGATCATGGCCAGTTCTCCGTCGCGGGTGTGGTGGTCGAGAGGCTCAGCCGCTCCCGATGCCGGGCGGGTCGCGTTCGACCTCAGCGAGGATGGAGGAGAGACCTGGAGCAAGGTGGCTGATGCTTCCCGCATCGGGAGCACCGCCAATTGGGAAGCGCTCGGGCTGACACTTCCATCCAGCGGCATGATCCGGGCGCGTGGGACGACCACGGGCGGGCTCTCGAACGCGAGCCAGGGGATGGTCGTGCAGATGTCTCCCTTCAGCTTGATACCGGACATCCGGATCGAGCATCCGGATGGCTCGCTCCTGACTGCTGGATCGAGCATTCCTTTCGGCGACTACGAGCCGGGATCGAATGTGCGGGAGGTGATCGTGCGGAATACCGGAAACCAGCAGCTTGATGGCCTGGGAATCACGATGGGAGGCGATGATGCCGCCTTGTTCCAAGCGTCCGGCTTGCCCGCCGGAGGAATTGCACCGGGCGGCATGGCCACGGTCAGCGTGACCTTCCAGCCCGTAGCTGAGGGAACCGCCGAGGCGACGATGACCATTGTGAGCGACGATCCGGACGAAGGTTCGATCGAGCTGCTTTTGACAGGTTCGGCAGAGGGGCCGGATCTCGTGGTGGAAACTCCGCCGGGAACGGTTTTTGAAAGTGGAAGCACCTTGGATCTCGGGGAAGTTCAATTGGGAGCGAGAGTCTCAGCGACTGTCCGGCTGCGCAACGATGGCGACTTTCCCCTGACAGGGATCGGAGCCCTTCTGGACGGGGCAAATGCTGCGGAATTCGATCACGGGGCGCTGCCTTCCCTTCTCGAGCCCGGTGCCGAGGCCACCTTCGAACTGACATTTTCCCCGATGGGAACGGGTGAAAGGGAAGCGACTCTCCATATCTCCAGCAATGATGCCAGCACGCCGGACTTCGGGTTGATCTTGGACGGCAGTGGGGGCGATACGGTGACGGCTTCGTTCGACGCCTTGTCGGATGTGATCCTGTCGCTTCCCGCATTCGATGCCACCGGCTTGACGCTCGGACCGCTGGCGCTTGGCTTTTCTCCGGTGGCGGGCACCCAACTCCGGATCGTGGACAACACCGGCCCGGATCCGATCACCGGGACCTTCGCGAATCTCGCGGAAGGGGCCACGGTGACCGCGAATTTCGGCGGCCACACTATCTCGTTCACGGCGAGCTATACGGGAGGCGACGGGAATGACCTGGTCCTCACCGCCGCGACTTCCGGAGGGCAGTTCATTCTCTTTCCGGAGATCCCCGCGAAGACGATTTCCTCGGTTCCCTTCGCTCTCGCCGCCACCGCCTACAGCGGACTTCCCGTGACCTATGAAATCGTCGCGGGAGCAGGCATTGCCACGCTTGCCGCTGATACCGTGACGCTGGCCGGCACCACCGGCACCGTGACGGTCAGGGCAAGCCAGGGCGGGGGCAACGGCTTCGATCCGGCAGAGGCCGTTTACCGGAGCTTCACGGTGATGGAGGCGAAGTTTGTCGCGATTTCGACCTTCTGGGACTTCGGCCTGGCGCTGCGCAGTGACGGCAGCTTGTGGGCCTGGGGTAGTAACGAGCACGGGCAACTCGCGGACGGAACCACCGATCCGCAGGACCGTCTGGTCCGGATCGGCACCCAGACGGATTGGGCGAAGATCGCCGCTGGCGGGCATCACGCCGTGGCGATCAAGACCGATGGCACCCTGTGGCTGTGGGGCATGGGCGGTTACGATGCGGAGGACGACGGGCTGGATCCGCCCTATCTGGAACCGGTGCAGGTAGGCAGCGATTCGGATTGGTCGGAGGCCTCCGGTGCCTACGGGTATGCGGAGACGACATTCCTGATCAAGGAGGATGGCACGCTGTGGATCCTGGATACGAATTCACTCGCTGCCGGGAACATGGATGAAGCCCCGGAGCAAGTGGGCTCGTCGGCCGGTTGGGTGGCGGTTTCATCAGGGGACAACTATCATCTCGCGCTGAAGGAGGATGGCACCTTGTGGGCGATGGGTTCCAACGATTCCGGGCAGTTGGGTGACGGCACGACGACGATGAAGCCGAATCTGGTGCAAGTCGGTTCCGATGACGACTGGGCGAAGATTTCAACCGGTTACAACCACAGTCTGGGGATCAAGGAGGACGGGAGCCTTTGGGCTTGGGGTGCCAACGATGATGGCAAACTGGGGGACGGAACCGAGACGTTCCGCGCTTCCCCGGTGCGGATCGGAGATGACACCGATTGGTCAAGCGTGTCCGGCGCGTTCAACGATACCTTCGCCACGAAAGCGGACGGGACCCTCTGGGCCTGGGGACTCAACGAATATGGAACGCACGGCGACGGCACCCGGGAGGCGCGGCTGGTGCCTACACGGGTGGGTGACCGGAGCGACTGGACCGCGGTGGACGGGAACTATTACCACACGGTCGGGCTGACCGCTGATGGCGCGTTGTGGTTTTGGGGCCAATATGAAGACGAAGGGGTGATCCACCCCCCGGATTGGAGCCGGCATGAGACCTTGTCCCCGGTGACGGGAGGGAGCTACTTCCCTGTCAAATCCGCTGCCTCGGGAGTATTTCACACCTTGATCGTGGGCCGGGATGGCACTCTCCGCGCCACCGGCAAAAACGGCGAAGGCCAACTCGGCGACGGCACCACCCATGACAGGAGCGAACCGGTAGCGATCGGGTCAGGGGGCGGATGGTCCCGGGTGAATACCGGTTATTGGGCCGGTAGCTTTGGCGTGAAGGACGATGGCACGCTCTGGGAGTGGGGGAACTTTTTCAACGGGGATCACCACATCACCCCGGACCAGATCGGCACGGAGAGCGATTGGTCAGTGATCGCCGCAAATTGGGGGAATGGCACGATTGCGCTGAAGACCGATGGCACCCTGTGGCGCTGGCCGGACGGAGGGGATGAATTACAGCCCTTGGGAGAAGACGCCGACTGGGCTGCCGTGGCCACCACCAACGGTTGGCCGCTCGCACACCACTACGCGCTGAAGCAGGATGGCACGCTGTGGTCGTGGAGCTGGCCGCCCTTTGCCTTCTCGCCCGAACAGGTGGGCACCGATCATGACTGGGCGAAGATTGTCACGAGCGGCTGGACCCTCCTGGCACTCAAGGCGGATGGCACCCTCTGGGAGTGGAGCCAAAGCGCTGGGGGGCAGTTGGTGCAGGTAGGGGGCGACGATTGGGTCGATATCGCTTCCACTCCGATAAACTACGTGGGACTCAAGAGAGATGGGTCTTTATGGGCATGGGGCAACAACGAGTATGGCCAGCTTGGTGATGGCACGACCGTGGATCGCCTCGCTCCGCAGCGGATCGGAACGTCGAATGCCTGGCAGTCGCTGGTGCCCTCACAGGGCTACGGCAGCATCCTCGCCATCGCACGGGATGAATCGCTATGGGGGATTGGCTGGAATGGCGATGGCAAGCTCGGCGCGGCAGGTCGCAAGTCCTACGTTCCGGATCGGCGCATCCCGGGCCAAGCGGCTCAAACGGTCTCGCTCACCCCGCTGCCCGCGCCCGTTTTGGGCATTCCGTTCACAGTATCCGCTACAGTCACCAGCGGCTTGCCGGTGCGCTTCGGCGTTTCCGGGCCGGCGACGATTGAAGGCGATCAAGTCACGGTGACCGGCCAGGGATCCGTAAGCGTCGTCGCCTGGCAAGAAGGTGACGCGAACTGGCTGGCAGCTGAGCCGATCTATCAAACCGTGGCCTTGCCGGCACCGTATATCAGGGTAGAGCGGTCGCCCTTCAATCCATTGGCCTCTGGAGCGGCGGTGGAACTCGGAGTGGTGGTGATGGGGAGTGCGTTGCGGGAGGCCTTCATGATCCGCAATTTGGGAGAAGAAGAGCTCGAAGGGATCAGCCTCTCGTTCGCGGGTGAGGATGCGGCGTTGTTCTCGGTCTCCACTGCTCCGGCACCTTCGATTCCCGCGGGTGGCTCGACGCTCTTCAGGGTCCGCGTCGCTCCGGACAGTCCCGGCATCAAGTCCGCCCGGGTGGAAATCGCCAGCAACGATCCGGAAGTGAATCCCTTCGTCATTCATCTAACAGGCTCAGGGAAGGATACGATTGAGGCGGAGTTCGTGTGGCCGACAGACATCGTCGTTTCCACGGACATCTTCACGGCTACCGGAGTGCGGCTCGACACCTTGGTGCTCGGCTTTTCTCCCACCGCCGGAGACCGGCTGACGCTCGTGGAGAGCACGGGTGTGGAGCCGATTAGTGGCATCCTCGATGGCCTGCCGGAGGGTGCCGTGGTATCGGCCAGTCATGGTGGACTCAACCACGACTTCACCGTGACGTATCAGGGTGGCGATGGGAACGATCTGGTCCTGGTTTTCGCGGGAAGTCGTCCCATTCTGGCGGTCGATCGCATCAGCCCGAAGGATGTCGGACATCCTCCCTTCCAGTTGCCGAACCTTGAGATCGCCGGGATTCCGGTAATCTATGAGGTCGTCGCCGGCGGTTCGCTCGCGAGCCTGGCTGGCCGCACGGTTAGCCTCAGCGGCAATACCGGTGGGGTGACCATCCGGGTTTCGTGGCCGGGTGCCGGCGACCTGCTTCCCGCGGTGGATCAATACCTCACCTTTCCCGTGTTCGTCGCGTTTGAGAAGGTGGCTGCACGGCGCGAGCGCTCCCATGCCTTGCGGAACGATGGAACCCTGTGGTCGTGGGGGGATAACATGGAAGGCGAGCTGGGTGACGGCTCCGGCGTTGACCAACACGCTCCCGTCCAGATCGGAGGCTCATCCGACTGGGCCGATATTTCCGCCGGCTATCGTCATACGATCGCATTGAAGGAGGATGGAACGCTTTGGACCTGGGGGGATAATGACGAGGGGCAATTGGGAGACGGGACGACCCAATACCATGATACTCCTTCGCAGGTGGGCACCGCCTCGGATTGGGAGCAAATTTCCGGCGGTGGCGATCACACGCTCGCGATCAAGAGCGACGGGAGCTTGTGGGCGTGGGGCGGACAGAGCCACGGCCAGTTGGGCGACGGCACCACGGATAGCCGTTGGAGTCCCGTGAGGATTGGGACGGACACGGACTGGCAGGCCATTTCGGCGGGCGGGCGGCATTCCGTCGCGATCAAGGAAGACGGCACGTTGTGGACATGGGGAAGCAACGGCGATGGCCAGCTTGGCGACGGAAGCGGGCTCCCGGAAGCGAGCCCGAAACAGCTCGGCTTGGAGACTTCATGGACGGCGGTCTCAGCGGGCAATGCCCATACCCTCGCGCTGCGCTCGGATGGATCGATGTGGGCGTGGGGGAGTAACCAGCTTGGCCAGTTGGGAGACGGGACCCTCGATCCGAAGAATAGTCCGGTGCAGGTCGGAACCGACTCCGACTGGGCCGGGATTGACGCGGGCAACTACCATTCGCTCGGGTGGAAAAGCGCTGGCTCCCTCTGGTCGTGGGGTAACAATCAGTATGGTCAACTGGGCGATGGGAACTGGACGAATTCCGAGACTTGGGTCAATTCCAGCGTTCCGGTGAGGGCTGGTGATACGGTCGCGTGGGCAATGGCCGTGACGGGCAGTGTGCATTCAGTCGGCTTGGGAGTGGACGGGTCCGTTTGGACCTGGGGCTACAATGGCGAGGGCGCCCTGGGCACTCCGCCCGCGGGACCGGTGCCGGAGCCACGCATGATCTTGCCGGTGGCGCTGCTACAGCAGATCGATTTCCCGACGGTGACCATTCCCGGATTCGGGATGCCGATCCCGCTTGCGGCGACTGCGACAAGTGGTTTGCCGATTCGCTACGAGGTCAGCGGACCTGCCGTGATCCACGGCAGCCTTCTCACGATCACTGGTCCCGGTGATATGGAGGTGAGAGCCTGGCAGGATGGGGATGCGACTTGGCTGGCCGCGGATCCGGTGGTCGCGACCCTAGTCCCTGGCGAGCCCGACATCGTGATCGAGTCCGATGGCGGTCCGCTTTCCAGTGCCGACATCGTGACCTTCGGCGAGGTGGCCACCGGCTCTGAGCTGGTCCGCGAATTCACGATCGCAAATCCAGGGACGGCTCCGCTCAATGGCATCGCGATCACCATCTCCGGTGTCGATGCCGAGGCATTTTCGATTGTCGGGACACCGTCTCCCGATCTCGCCATCTCCGCGTCCGCTGCTTTCTCCATCGCTTTCTCGCCATCGTCAGATGGTGAGAAACAGGCGGTCCTTGAAATTGCCAGCAGCGACCCCGACGAAGGCACATTTTTCCTTCAGCTCACGGGCACGGCGCGGCCGGCCGAGCAGATCTTCGATTCGTGGAGTGAGGGCAACGACCTCGCCGGTGACGACGCTTTGCCGGACGCGGTCCCATTCGGCGACGGCGTGTCGAACCTGCTGAAATACGCCTTCAACATGAACGGCAGCGGGCCCGATGTCAGCGTGCTGGTTCCCGGTGGCGGCACCTCCGGCTTGCCTTCCTTTGTCTTCGACGAAGGCGGCGCGGAGACGGTGTTGCGTCTCGAGTTCCTGAGGCGCAGGGGTAGCGGCCTCATCTACACGCCAAAGGTTTCCGCCACGCTGGAGCCCGGTTCCTTCGTTCCCATGTCTGGAGATGTGGTCGTGGTGCCGATCGACGAGCATTGGGAACGCGTCCTGGTGGAAGAGCCCCGGGATTTTTCTTCGCTTCCCACCGGTTTCGGGATCGTCGAGGTGAGTTTGCCTTAACGGAAATGCCAGGCGTGCGCCGGTTGGTCAGCTTGTCGCGCGGGTCGCTTCGGGATGTCGCGGCGGTGGTCAGGCTTGTCGCGGTGTGGGATTCATCGACGAAAGGATTCGCATTGGAAATCAACGGATTGCGAGTTCGATCGGCGCTGGCATCACGCCTGCAATCTTAGAGTCGCAATTGGAATTCACCGCCGGAGTGCGGCGGGGGTCCCAAGTGCCGGAAGCAAGCGGGGAAGACGGGCCCGGTGCTTTCGCCAACGATAGCAACGATCCGTCTGCAACCTACCTACTGATCATGACTGTTTTGAGACACTGGAATTCCCTTCGCGATATTCAAGAACTGCAGAACCGCGTCTTCAACGCCTTGGGCACTGGCTCTGGCGGACAGTGCGAATCCCGCGCCGTCGCCGAGTGGGTGCCGGTCGTCGACATCCTCGAGGATGAGAAGGAATACCTCATCAAAGCCGAGCTGCCCGGGGTGACCCGCGAGAACGTCCAGGTGACGGTCGAGAAGGGCCGCCTTGCGATCAAGGGCGAGCGCCCTTTCGAAAAGGAAGAGGACGGCAGGAAATACCATCGCGTCGAACGCTCGTCCGGGACTTTCCTGCGCAGTTTCAACCTGCCGGAGAATGCCGATGCCGAGAAGGTCGAGGCGGAGTTCAAGGACGGCGTCTTGTTCGTCCACCTGCCGAAGCAAGAGAAGGCCAAGCCGCGCGAGATCGAGGTGAAGGTGAACTGACCTTCGCAACTTAGGATTCGGTGGATTCTTTCAGGGGCGGGTAGCAGGGCTTTTCATGGGGCCCTGCTGCCTGCCCCGCTTCGTTTTGCGGAATGGCGCAACCATGGGTGGGGCCGGCAGGTTTCACCTTGATCCCCGCCCGATCCGGGCAAGGGTCAGCCTTTGAGCCATGGCAACGATTTCCCGTCTTCACATCAATGGTCGCGACGTCCCGCTGCAAGCGGATGGCGAGCGGCAGTTGCTCGCCATCCTGCGGGATGAACTCGGCCTGACCGGTTGCAAGGCCGGTTGCGGCGAGGGCCAGTGCGGCGCCTGCACGGTGCTGGTCGATGGAAAGCCGGTCCGCTCCTGCATCACTGACGTCGGGAGTGTGGCGGAGCGCAAGATCCGCACCATCGAGGGACTCGCGGAGAAAGAGGATGCGCTGCATCCCGTCCAGCAGGCCTTCCTCGATGCCGATGCCCTCCAGTGCGGGTATTGCACCTGCGGGATGATCCTGTCGGCGGTCGCTCTGTTAGAGAAGCATCCGAAGCCGACCGAGGCACAGTTCCTTGAAGCGATGGATGGCAACATTTGCCGCTGTGGGGTTTACAACCGCATCCGCGATGCCGTGAAGCGAGCCTCTGAAACCCTGGCTACCCGATGAACGACACCGACACCGCAATGCTCGCTTTCAACCGCCGCCGGTTCTTCCAGATCCTCGGCGGCGGGATCCTCGCCGTTTATCTCAGCGATCCGCTGTCGGCGCAGGAAAGGCGCGGCAGACGTGGCGGGGGACCGCGACCGATGGAGGTGTCGGCCTGGATCCACATCGGGGAAGATGGCACGGTGCAGGTTTTCACCGGCAAGACGGAGGTCGGGCAGAACATCCGCACCTCGCTGGCCCAAGCAGTGGCGGAAGAACTGGAAGTGCCGGTTTCCTCGATCCGGATGATCATGGCCGACACCGATCTGGTGCCGTTCGACGCCGGCACCTTCGGCAGTCGCAGCACGCCGGACATGGCGCTGCATTTGAGGAAGGCAGCCGCCGCAGCGCGGGAAGCGCTGATCGATTTGGCGGTCAAGCAGTGGGGCATGACCGACCGGCATGTGGTGGCGAGGGACGGGAAGGTGCTTCATCAACCGTTGGGAAAGCCGCCCTTGTTTCCGCCAGTGAGCTATTCCGAGCTGATGAAGGGCCAGAAGCTGTTAGCCACGGTCACGGACAACGTGAAGCTCAGGCCCGCCAGTGACTGGAAAGTCGCTGGCACCTCTGTTCCGAAGGTCGATGGCCGGGACTTTGTCACCGGCAAGCACGACTACACCAGCGACCTGAGCGTTCCCGGCATGGGATACGGCAAGGTCCTGCGGCCACCGCGTTACGGGGCGAAATTGAAGACCCTCGACGATTCCGCGGCGAAGGCGATGGAAGGCGTGACCGTGGTGCGGGATGGCGACTTCGTGGGGGTGGTGGCTCCATCTTCCTGGGCGGCGGAGAAGGCCCTTGCGGCTCTCAAGGCGGAGTGGGACGGCGGCGAAGGTCCTTCTAACAAGGAGCTGTTTTCCATCCTCAAGAACGACATCGACCGCGGCGATGCGGGCCGTGCAGTGGATGAGGCATTAAAGTCCGCCGCGCATCGCGTCGAGCAGACCTACACCGTCCAGTTCATCGCTCACGCCCCGCTCGAACCTCGCGCGGGCGTGGCGGAGTGGAAGGACGGGAAAGTCACCGCATGGACCGGGACGCAGCGGCCCTTCGGCGTGAAGGACGAATTGATGCAGGCCTTCTCCCTGCCGGGTGACAAGGCGCGGGTGATCGTGCCCGACACCGGCTCTGGCTACGGTGGCAAGCACAGCGGCGAGGCTGCGGTTGAGGCGGCACGGCTCGCCAAGGTCGCGGGCAAGCCGGTGAAGCTCGTGTGGACGCGTGAGGAGGAATTCATCTGGGCGTATTTCCGCCCGGCTGGCGTGATCGAGGTGAAGGCTGGCATCGATGGCGAGGGCGAGCTGCTTGCCTGGGACTTTCACAATCACAACTCCGGCGGTGCGGCGATCGAGACGCCCTATGACGTGCCCGCGAAAAATGTCCGCAGCCACGGCAGCAAGTCGCCCTTGCGGCAAGGGTCCTACCGCGGGCTCGCGGCGGCGGCGAATGGCTTCGCCCGCGAATCCGTGATGGATGAACTCGCCGCGGCGGCCGGCATCGATCCGCTGGAATTCCGTCTCAAGAATCTCAGGAACGAGCGGTTGCGCGCGGTTTTGGAAGCGGCTGCCGCGAGCTTCGGCTGGAAGGATCGCAAGGGGCATTGTGGGATCGCCTGCGGCATCGACAAGGGCGGCTACATCGCCAATTGCGTGGAGGTGGAAGTGAAGGGCAAGGAGGTGAAGGTCGTCCGCATCGTCGCCGCCTTCGAGTGCGGCGCGGTGGTCAACCCGGTGCATCTCAAGAACCAGATCGAGGGCAGCATCGTCATGGGGCTGGGCGGCGCGTTGTTCGAGGCGATCCAGTTTGGCGGCGGGAAGATCCTGAACCCCGCGTTTTCCACCTATCGCGTGCCTCGTTTCTCCGACGTCCCGCCGATCGAGATCGTGCTGGTGAATCGGAAGGATTTGCCCTCGGCCGGGGCAGGGGAGTGCCCGATCATGGCCATCGCCCCGGCAATCGGCAGTGCGGTCTTTGCCGCAACTGGCAAACGGCCGCGGGCGATGCCGATGCTGCCGGAAATGTAGCGTCGGTCTGCGACCGTCGGAAACTGGCGGCAACAAGCCGCATCGTGAGACTTTCGAATCGTATCTCCCGAATTGCACCCACAGGGATGCGGCCCGTGCCGTTTAAGTGCGACGGTCATAGACACGCCGCTACAAACGAGAGGCCGGAACTCCGTCGCAAGCCCGGGCTTGCCCGATTCCGCCGATCCGCTTCAATCCCGCCCAGCCAAGAAATTCTCCAAGTATTATGGGACGCGCCTTCGAATGCCGACGCCGAGCCAAGGAAGCCCGCTGGGACACCATGTCCCGCGTTTTCCCCAAGCTCGCCAAATCCATCACTATGGCTGCGAAGAACGGCGGCCCGGACCCGGCAGCCAATGCTCCGCTGCGCCTCGCCATCGCCAATGCGAAGGGCCAGAACCTGCCGAAGGACAAGATCGACGCCGCCATCAAGCGCGCCGCCGGCAAGGACGCCGCGGACATCGTGGAAGTTGCCTACGAGGGCAAGGGCCCTCACGGCTCGCTCTTCTACATCGAGTGCGCCACCGACAACACCAACCGCTCGGTGGTCAACATGAAGACCATCTTCAACAAGAACGGCGGACAGATCGTGAACAGCGGCCAGCTCGACTTCATGTTCACCCGCAAGGCCGTGGTGGAGTTCGAAGTGACGCCGGAGATGAACCTCGAAGAGATCGAAATGGAACTCATCGATGGCGGCTTGGAAGAGCTTGCATTGGAAGACGGCATCGCCCGCGCCATTGGCGAATACGCCAGTTTCGCCGATCTCACGGCTGCGGTGGAAAAGCTCGGCATCACCACCAAGAAGGCCAGCTTGGAGCGCATCCCGACCCAGCCGATCGAGCTCACCGAGGAGCAGATGGCCGAGGTGGAAGTGATCCTTGAGAAGATCGAAGACGATGACGACGTGCAGGTCGTCTTCACCAATCTCGCCTGACCGATTTGCCGCGATGCGCGTCCTGCTGGCCTGCGACAAATTCAAGGGATCGCTGGGCGCAGCGGAAGCTTGTGAAGCGATCCGCGCTGGCTTGCCGGAGGACTGGACCATCGACATCTGCCCCATCGCCGATGGCGGGGAAGGCTTCGTCGATGTCATGCTCGCGGGCAGCGGTGGGGAGCGGGTTTTCGCTCCGTGTGCCGATGCGCTGGGACGCCACGTTGAAGCGAGCTACGGCATTTATCGTAGCAATGGCGAGGTCGTGGCCGTGCTGGAGATGTCAGCCGCGAGTGGCCTCTGGAGAATTCCGGCAAAGGAGCGAAATCCCCGGCTCTCCAGCACCTTTGGCACCGGCCAACTGATGCGCCATGCCATCGAAGTGTCGGGCTCATCCCGCCTGCTTGTTGGCATCGGCGGCAGTGCCACCAATGACGGCGGGGCCGGCATGGCGGCGGCGCTTGGGGTTCGTTTTCTCGATGAACGGGGCAGGGTGCTTGAGCCCGTGCCTGCGGATCTGGCCCGCCTCGGTGCCATCGATATTTCGGAGATAGTCTCCCTGCCGAAAGTCGTCGTCGCTTGTGATGTGGACAATCCGCTTGCCGGTCCCCGTGGCGCGTCGGCGGTCTTTGGTCCCCAAAAGGGCGCCTCATCTGAAGACGTGGCCTTCCTCGATGCCGTGCTTTCGCAACTGGCCGCAATTTCCCGCGGAGAAGTCGAAGCAGCGACTCCCGGGGCAGGTGCCGCGGGAGGACTTGGCTTCGGTCTCATGCGCTTTGCGGGAGCCGAACTCGTCCCCGGCTTCGATCTGGTGGCGGAGGCGCTTGGAATGGCTGAGCGTTTGAAGGCGGCCGATCTCGTGGTTACCGGTGAGGGTTCGCTCGATGCCCAGACGCTCGGTGGCAAAGGGCCCGCCGGGGTCGCCGCCATGGCCAAGGCAGCGGGGATCCCCGTGGTCGCCGTCGCGGGGCGGATCGAGGATGTAGCGCGCCCGTTGTTTGATGCCTGCCTCTCGCTGGAAAGCTTCGGCTTGCCGGTTGCGGAGTCGATTTCGCGCGCGCCGGAGCTGGTGACCCGCCTCGTCGCGGATCATGCAAGCTTGCTCCGCGGGTTGGCCGCCCGCTAGGACAGGCGGCGACATGAGCGACGTCGTTCTACTTTTCTCCGGACAGGGCGCCCAAAAGGTGGGCATGGGCAAGGACTTCCACGAGGCATCGGAGACGGCGCGAGCGTTGTTCCGCCAGGCCGATGAGGCATTGGGCTTCGGTCTTTCGCAGATCATGTTTGAGGGCCCGGATGACGAACTCACCCGCACATCCCGCTGCCAGCCGGCGCTTTACCTCCACGGGTTGGTCGCGCTGGCGCTGCTGAAGGAGCGCGTGGGCGGCCTGAATCCGGTGGCTGCGGCCGGTCTTTCGCTAGGTGAATTCACCGCGCACTCGGCTGCGGGCACGTTCTCATTCGAAGATGGCCTAAGGATCGTCGCGCGCCGTGGCCTCTTCATGGAGGAAGCCTGCGAAGCGACGCAGGGCTCGATGGCCGCTCTGATCGGCGGCGAGGAAGGCGCCGTCAAGGCATTGGCCGCGGAATGCGACGTGGATGTCGCGAACTTCAATGCCCCCGGCCAGATCGTGCTCTCGGGCACCGTCGCCGGCATCGATGCCGCGGTGGAAAAGGCCCGCGACCACGGCATCCGCCGCGCCATCAAATTGAACGTCGCCGGTGCCTACCACAGCCGCCTGATGCAGCCGGCGCAGGACAAGCTGGCCGCCGAGCTGGCGGGCGTCGCGATCCAGTCACCGGTGCTTCCCGTCGTCTGCAATTTCGGTGCTTCGGTGGTGTCTAAACCGGCGGAAATCCGCAGCATGCTGGAGAAGCAGGTGACGGGCTCCGTGCGCTGGACGGAATCGATCCGGTTGCTGGTGGAAAAGGGCCACCGCACCTTCATCGAGCTCGGTCCCGGAAAGGTTTTAGCGGGCCTGGTGGCGAAGATTGAGAAGGATGCGACGGTGCATTCCGTCGAGGATCTGGCGTCCTTGGAAGCGGTCGTCGAGGCCCTCTCCCAAAGGTAAGAAAAAGTCAAATTAGGTATTGCGCGGGGCCGGGCACGTACCTAGCTTCCGCGCACGCCGCACGGGGCACCAAGCAACCGGCGGCGCGCAAGAGAAACTACCAGTGGAGCGGTAGTTCAGTTGGTTAGAATGCCGCCCTGTCACGGCGGAGGTCGCGGGTTCGAGTCCCGTCCGCTCCGCCACTCTTTACGAGTGGCCAAAGGTTAAAAGCCCCGTAGTCGCAATGACTTACGGGGCTTTCTTTTGCCCGGTGCCCGCAGTGTTCTACCGTGTTCTACGGATTGAGCAGCGCGAACCACTCTTCCGCTTCCTCCCGGGACTTGGCGTCGTTGTAGCTTTTGCGGGCTTCGGCCTCGCTGTTCCCGGCTTCCATGGAGGTTTGCGCGAGCCCGACCAGCGCCGCGCGGAAGCTGATGAAGCTGTTCCGCAGGCCATTGGGCTTCCATCCACCGACGAGCTCGCCGAGCCGCGTCGTGAGCGCGTCCTCGTGCTTCAGCTTCTTGTTGGGCGGACGCGTGGGCGTGAGCCGGCCGGAGGGTAGGGGAGAGAGCCAGGCCGCCGCGTTGTCGTGGAGCTTGATCACGCGCCGTTCGTCCATCTTGGCGGTCTCAGCCCGGACGATGATCAGCCCGCGGTCGAGGTTGATGTCCTCGCCGGCCAGCGGGCTTTTCTCGGAGCCGTAGGGAGGGAACAATTCCGAGTAGCGGAGCCCGTGGAAGCCGGAGAGGACCAGCCACGATCGATACTCAGGCGGGCAGGCATCGAGTAGCTTCCGCATTTCGCCGACGGTGTACGTCGGCGGCACCTTCCGCACCACCTTGGGACGCTCGAGCTTCTCGGCCGCGGTGGTCTTGTCGGGGAGGTAGTCGCGCTTGCGGGCCCAGCGGAAAAGGGTCACCGCCGCGCCACGGAGATTCCGCCGGCGCTTTGCCGACAGGTGCGCCGACTTCGCGAGCCATTCCTCGAGATCCTTCACGGTCACGGCGCCGATCCCCTTCGCCTCGTGGAAGTGCGCCTTGAGGCTCCCCAGGTCGCCGCGCAGTGATCGGATATTGCGCTCCGATGCCCCGCGGTTCGCCTCCTTGATGGCGAGGAACTCGGCGACCACGGCATGCAGCGTCACGTCTGGATGCTGGCGAGTCTTCCACTCCATGAATTCCTCCAGCAGCCGCAGCGTCGGATCCGCCTTGAGGATGCGGGCAAGCCGCGCCTTCACCACCGGTGCGAGAACGTCGACGACTTCCCCGCCGTGAAGTTGCTTGGCGATCTTCTCCTTGAGCTTCTCCGGCGTGGATGCGGTGAGCTGCCGGCGCTTCGAGGTGTCGGGATCCGTGAAATCCCAACGCCAGTAATCGCGGCCGGTGGGATGCTGCCACGGGTAGATTTCAACCGTGATTCGGCCGACCTTGAGGCTCTGGCGAACTGGCATGCTGGCCGAGATTAGAATTCGCCCTTCTGATAGAAATCGCGAAGGAAACCCAGCGTTTCGGCTCCGATCTTCGCATAGTGCGGGTCCTGGTGATCTTCCCAGCGCATCACCACTCGGGTGATCTCCTCGCCGATCACCTTGAGTGCTTCCGTGCTGACGGACGGCAGGAAAGCCTTTTTGGCATCGCCGCCTTTCAGTAGAACAAGAGCCTCCAAGACGCTGGAAAACGCAGCATCCTCCTCGGCCATCTGCGTGAGTTGCAGGGCGGTGCTGGAAACTTCCCCTCCTACAAAGCGGAGTTTTACCAAGCGAATTTCCAAGATCTCGCCGATCTTAATCGCTTGAGCGTCAGGGATCGTTGGATAGATGCCCCTTAGTAGCTTTGAAATGTAAGAGCGATCGACGCCGAGTTTTTCGGCGAGCGCGGTTTGGCTCATATTGCCCCGATCCTTCATCCCTCGGATGATCTTTTCGATTACTTGAGCTGTGACCTGCATATTTTTTGGGGTCGAAAACCTTGATGGACCGGGGATTGACGAACAATTGGGACTTTTATTCAACAAATTCCCTTGAGGACTTTTAGTCCCTATGGTGACTTGGCGTCACCGACATGAAGAAGCTGCTCATTCACGACGAAGTCCACCGCGAGGTGAAAGCCGAAGCCGCTCGCCAAGGGCGGAGTGTCCCCGACACCGGCAGCGAACTCTTGGCGACCGCTCTCGATCTGCTCCGCGAGGGGAAGATCGAGTTTCCACCGCAACCGGCCCCGGAGCCCGCCGCTGCGACCACCGAAGGCTGATCCCCACCGCCTCCTTCCTTGATCACCCTCGACCAACTCGAACCAGAGGAGCGGCAGCAGCTCCTTCGCATGGCCGCCCGCGAGCTCGCTGCCCAGCAGTTCGCCGAGATGGACCTGATGTATCCCGAGATGGTCGCAGCACTCACCAAGTGCGACGTGCGGACCTTGGAGGGCAGGGGACTCGAGCGGATCGAGCTGACCCCGAAGAACGTCCGCTATCGGCGGTGCGATGTGGAGAAGCTGATTGACGAATCTGCAACCAAACGCCGCCGCCGATGAACTTGAACCTCGGCGACCGCGTCCACAGCTACCACTCCGCGCACTACAACAAGCGCGGCGCGATCATCGCGATCGAGTTCGGCGGCGTGATCAAGGTCCGCCTGGATGACGGCAACGAGTTCACCTGCAACCGCGGCGACCTAGAAACGATTTTGCCCCCGGCCGCTGGAACGACCGAGGGCATGAGCACCGGCCCCGAAGGGCCTCAACACGACAAACCAATGCCACCAAAATCATCCGCCGACAAGGCGCAACCCACCGGCGAAACGATCCCCGAAGTGATCATCGCCCCCGAAAACGAGGTGCTAATCCTTCGCACTTGCACCCGCAACGAGGCCGGCCAGCTTGTCGGCTACGGCGGATTTCCATGGCCCGAGTCCGGCCCGGTGCATGCGCCGGAAAGCTGGAATCCCGCATGGGGTGAAAAGCCTTACGACTTCATCGGCGGCTTCGATCCTCGCATCTCATGTGGCGCCGGTCTTCACGGGCTCGAGGAAGGCAACTTCGACGGCGACTGGAATCTTCTCAATTGGGATATCGATGCCCAGGCAATGCTGGTCGTGACCGACAAGACCACTCTCGCCCGTGTCGGTTGCAAGGTGAAGTTCCAGAGCGGGATTGTCCGCAAGCTGGTCTCGCTGGCCGAGGGACTGTGTGCGCTGTTCTGCCAGCCGAAGCACATCAACGCCGAGGTCGCCCGGATCGCTGAAGAAGCCAAGAAGGACAATGATCCTGCGCACCCTGTTGAGGGCAACGCCTCGCGTCTCGCAGCGTCCGGCTACGCCTCGCAGCTCGCAGCGTCCGGCTACGCCTCGCAGCTCGCAGCGTCCGGCTACGCCTCGCGTCTCGCAGCGTCCGGCAACGCCTCGCAGCTCGCAGCGTCCGGCAACGCCTCGCAGCTCGCAGCGTCCGGCAACGACTCGCAGCTCGCAGCGTCCGGCTACGCCTCGCGTCTCGCAGCGTCCGGCAACGACTCAATCGCCGTATCCGCCGGCCTCCTCTCACGAGCGAAGGCCGGGACCAACGGTGCGATCGCCCTTGCCTGGCACGATGGAACCCGGATCCGGGTCGCTGTCGGCTACGTCGGTGAAAACGGCATCGAGGCCGACACCTGGTATCAGGTCAGCGAAGCCGGAGAACTCGTGAAGGTCGACTGATGAAAGCCATCATCGTGCTCGGCCTGATCGTCGCAGCGTGGTGCGCCGTTGCGGTCGTGATCTTCGCGACCTGCGAAGCGCCCAAGTCGGCGATCGGAGCGGCCTGTGCCTCGGTCGTGATCACGTTCGCAAGCCTCCGTCTGTCGCGCCGCCTCCGTGAGCGCGAGGAAGACCGAATGTTCTACACCCATCCCCGGGTTTGAGCCCGGGCATTTCCAACAAACGAATCCTATGAAACTGAGCGAAAAGAAAACCGGCGAATTCACGCCGCACCCCGAAACCGAATCCCCCGTTAAGGCCGTGATCGTCGACGTGACCCCGTTGAAGAAGCGGGACACCGAGTATGGCGTGAAGGAGGAATTCCGCCTCGTCTTTGAGACCGAGGAGAAGATGGAGAACGGCGACAACTTCACGGTTCGCAGCCGCCTCTATTCGCCCTCCCTCAATGAGAAGGCGAACTTCCGGAAGGACATCAAGAAGCTGCTCGGCCGCGACCTGACGGCGCAGGAGCTGCAGGAGTTCGATACCGAGAGCCTGATCGGCATGGGCGCGAAGCTCATGATCGACCACACGCACAAGGACAACGAGACCTACGCGAACATCGTCCTGATCAAGCCCGACGAGTCCCCGATGAAGCCAGGCGGCAAGTACGTCCGTCTCAAGGACCGCGAGCAGAAGAGCGATAGCGGCGGCGGGTCGGGCGGCAGCGGCGGCAAGGATGCCACCTACAAGAAAGCGCCCGATGCGGCCGAAGCCCGCGAGCCGTGGCAGAAGTGCAAGGTTCACGTCGGCAAGCACAAGGGCGTCGATCTCGGTGACCTCGACCAAGACGCCGTGCTCGCGCTGCTAGAGAAGTGGCTTCCGAAGTGCGGAGCCGAGGGCCAGCCGAAACCGACGGCCGACGACAAGCGGCTGAAGGCGGCGCTCGAGGAAGTGAAGGCGTTGCTCGAAGGCACGACGGCCGCCGAGCCCGAGGCGGAACCCGAAGCGGATTATTAACCCTGGAATTACGGCGGGAGGTCCGATCCCTCCCGCCATTTCCACCACCATCATTCTATCATGATCTCCAATTTTGAAGACGCCGGCACGCTCGGCCCATCGCCGCAGCCGTCCGCACCGCGTGAACCTGGCATCGTCGTGTTCGACATTGAGACGGGCCCGCGACCAGTCGCCGAGCTCGAAGCGCTGATGCCCGAGTTCGAAGCGCCCGCCAACTACAAGGACCCGGCGAAGATCGCGGAGGCGATCGAGCAGAAGCGCGCGGCGTGGATCGAGAAAGCGGCGCTGTCACCGCTCACCGGCCGGGTGCTGGCGATCGGCGCGCTGATCGATGGCGAATACCTGCATGCCATTCAAGGCGACGGCTTCGACAGCGAGGCTGAAATCATCGGCTGGTTTTGGACGATGATCGGCAACCGCACGATCCTGATCGGTCACAACTCCAACCGCTTCGATCTGCCGTTCCTGTTCCGCCGCTCGTGGTCGCTTGGCATCCTGCCTCCGCCGCGGTCCAACGGCCGGAGCTTCGCCGGGTCCATCGACCTGATGGAGGCATGGCAGCTCGGCGACCGCACCGAGTTCATCTCGCTCGACACCGTGGCGAAGTTCCTCGGCGTCGGCGCGAAGACGGGCAGCGGCGGACAGTTCGCCGACCTGCTGAAGTTCGATGTCGAGGCGGCTCTTCGCTACCTCGAGAACGACGTGATGCTGACCGCTCGCGTCGCCGAGCGCATGGGCTTCGATGCTGGTTGCCCCGACGTGGCGACCGCATCGAAGGAAGCCGTTCCTCAACCCGCATCCGTCGGCGACCCCGACGACTACTAAGATGAAACTGAAGCGTGTTCTCCGATGGATGCTCAGCAATGCCGCGCTGGGCCTACTGGTCTGGTTGGCTGTTAACAACGTCACCGGAGCGGGTAGATTGCTCTCCTTTGTTACTTGGTTCTTCGCGGTCCTGATCTTCCTGATCGCCGCTAATAACGAGGCGAAGGAAAAGCTCCGACTGCGGGGGCGATCCCTGCCTGCTTGGTTGTCCCATGGCGTCGGCTACACCATGGTCTTCGTTCTGGTGTGGCATGGGTGGGGGTTCACCGCCTTTGCTCTCGTCATCTGCGAACTGTCCGAAGCTGCGATCTACGACGGCGGCGAGAACGGAAAGGAGACTGCCTAAGATGCCGACCATTGCCGAGATTCTCGCGGCGAAGTCCGGCAAGGCTGCCGCTCCTGTCCAACCGGGGGCGGCGGCACCGGCCGCAAAAAAGCCGCTAGCGGGCGGGCTGAAGATCGGCCCCGACAAGCCGGAGATCACGCCCTTCGACCAACCGTCGGAGATCCTCCCGCGGTCGCTCTCCTCGACATCCGGCGAGGACGTGCCGCGAGCACCGCTCAACGCGACGCCGGAGGAACTCGTGTGGCATTCGGCGCTGCAAGGCCTGAACACGGAGCTTTGCGTGATCCCGGATCCGGACCCGCGCAGCGAGCGGGCATGGGTGGCGATTCGCCGACCGAAGGAGCCGGAACGGCCGCTGTATCTCTTCGCCCTACCGATCTTCCCGCCGCCGACGACGCCGACGGAACCGTTCTAACCGAGCCCGATGACGGTTACCTTCCTCCCCTGGCTCCCCCGCATATTCGGCTCGCGCGCCGCAAGCCGCTTTCGGCGGACATCCCGCGGCCGGGCAGCATAGCGGCGACGCTTGCCGCCGAAGCAAAAGCGCAGCGCGACAAGCTGCTCGCCCCGCCGCCGGGGTCTTGCATGACCTGCCACTCACGGTGGCGACGACAATTTAACGAAGGCCAGTGCGTGTGCACCGGCCATGTCCAACTCGGCCGCGCTGGAATCCCGCGAGCCCCTGGCACCTGACGAATCATTCTCATGAGCACCATCACTGAATCCATTGCCGACCCCGCCGCCGATCTGACGACGATCCTCTCGCTCGAAGGCGCGGGCTACACACTCTCCGTCTCAGCCGAGACCGACGCCCGCAAGGTCGCCCTGATCCATGCCGCCGCTGGCATTACCCAGGTCGGCAGCGTTGACGAATCCGCCGCCGCTCACGTTCACATCCGCCATCTTGCGGCCTTCCGGAACTCGGTCGAAAAATCGCGGACGGAAGCGAAAGCGCCGATCATCGAGCTCGGCCGCAAGATCGATGCCGCGGCGAAGGCCTACATCGATGTCGTCACTGCCGAAGAGAACCGGCTCAAGCTGTGCGTCGGTGCATTCGCCACCAAGCAGGCTGAGGAGAAGCGGAAGGCCGAGGCGGAAGAGCGCCGGAAATTTGAAGAAGCACGTCTTGCCCGGGAGGCCGCCGAGCGTGCCGCGCGCGAAGCCGAGGACGCGAAGCGGAAGGCCGCCGAGGCGACGAACATCCAAGCGGCCATTGCTGCGAAGCAGGAAGCCCGTGAGGCCGAGGCTGCGGCTGCCCGCGCCGAGGAAGAACGGCAGGCCGCGCAGCGTGAGCGCATGGCGCAATCGGCGGTGGTGGCGACGACGCGTGTCGCGGGCGGCGTGAAGTTCGAACCGGACTTTGAGGTTGTCGATATCGCCCGCCTTGCCGCCGAAGCGCCGATGCTGGTGACCATCGAGCCGAAACGCCGCGAGTTGCTGGCATTCCTCAAAGGGCTGCACGCCGATGGTGCCGACCTTGAGGCGATCGGTCTCGGTCTCGGCCTGCGCGTCACCCTCAAACCCGTCGTTTCCACCCGCTGATTTCCCAGCGCCGCCGGTGCCGGTCTTTCCATGGCTGGTTGTGACCGGCACGGCGGCAACCCTTTTCCTAACAATCCAGATGAACACGAAGACACCACCACTACTGAAGAAGTCGCTGATCTGCGCGCTCACCGATGACGAGCGCCGCCGATACGGCATCGATCTCGCCACCACCCTCGAAGACATGGAGGCGGTCGAGGCCGAGAAAAAGAAGAACGCGGATCACTTCAAGGACCGCATCGCAGGCCTGCAGGCCGCGGCCGACACGCTGCGCCTTAAGGTCTCGAGCGGCCAGGAATGGCGCGAGGTCGAGTGCACGGTCGTCTTCGGCCAGCCGACGCCCGACCGGAAGCAGACGATCCGGAACGACACCGGCGAAGTCGTCGCCACCGAGTGGATGAGCGAGTTCGACAAGCAGGGGATGCTTCCGCTCGATGAGACCGCCGACGATGGCGTGATCGATGTCGAGGCCGAGCCGGTCAATGAGGATATCGCCAAGCCGGATCCGGACGCCGAGCCCGTTGCGGTCGTCGTCGACGAAGCTCCGCGCCTCGGCCCGATTGCCGAGGCTGAAGCCGCCGGCCGCAAAGCGTTTGCAGATGGCAAGCCGATCGATAAGCCGCCCTACACGAAGAAGCGTGTGAAGGAGCTGCACGCGTGGGCTCAAGGCTGGATTGCCGCCCAAGATGAAGCCGATGACAAAAGCGAACAGCCTGCCGATGCCGAGCCGATGCCCGACAACGATCCCGAGGCACCCGCTCCGGAAAGCGAAGACTACTGAACCCACACCCGGGCGGCGGTGCCGACTGGTGCCGCCGCCTACTTCCCCCGCATGAAGACTATCACAATTTTCTCTTTCGATTCCGATGACGAAGACCGCTTCGACGAGGAAGGCGAATGGATCGAGTCCATCGAAATCGAGCACCTTCGCGCGTTGTTGCCCATCGTTCGCCGGAAGGGCTCAGGCCCGGAGATTTGCGCCGTCGAGACCGCGCTCAATGATGACGAACTGAGCGCCGAGCAATTGGACTATATCCGCCGGCTCGAAACCGAGTTTGCCCGGGAGATCGCCGAATTCATGGCGAAGCGGCGCCCGCTGCGGGAAGTGCTGGCCGACGGGACGGAGGTGACGTTGTGAACGGAACCGAAATCACCCGCGCATGGGAGCATGCCAACAACGGCACCGGCGCGATCGCCGAGGCGGTGCGCGCGGTTCGCGATGAACCGGACCACGAGGCCCGCGGCAATGCGCTCGTGCTGCTTGAGGAAGCACGGAAGTCGCTGAACGCGTCCGTCAGCCTCATCGAATTTCAAATTGCCGACCTGTCGAATTCTCTCCGCGTCCGATGAAATACCGAATCGCAGACTTATTTTGTGGCGCTGGTGGTACCAGTTCCGGAGCGGTGGAAGCCGCCGCAGCCTTGGGCCGTCTCCCGGAAGTGACCGCCGTAAACCACTGGCAAGTGGCGATCGACACGCACACCGCGAATCACCCGACCGCGCGGCACCTGTGCACGGGGATCGACTCCGTAAACCCGCTCGACCACTTCGAGCGCGGCGGGCTCGATTTGCTTTGGGCATCGCCGGAATGCACCCATCACAGCATCGCCCGCGGCGGGAAGCCCATCAACGATCAAAGCCGCTCGACTGCCTGGCATGTGCTGAATTGGGTGGAGAAGCTGCTGCCGCCGATCGTGCTGGTGGAGAACGTGCCCGAGTTCGCGACGTGGGGACCGGTGGGCCACAACGGCCGGCCGCTCAAGCGCCGCAAGGGAGAGATCTTCCAACAGTGGATCGCCACCCTCCGAAGCTTCGGTTACAAGGTCGACTACCGGCTTCTGTGTGCCGCCGACTATGGCGACCCGACTACCCGCACCCGGCTATTCGTGCAGGCCGTGCGCGGGCGCCGCCGCATCGTGTGGCCGGATGCCACCCACTCGCGCGAGGGCGACCTCCTCGCCACGCGGCGCTGGGCACCGGCCCGGGACATCATCGACTGGTCCTTACCAGCGGGATCGATCTTTGAGCGGAAGAAACCGCTCTCGCCCAAGACTCTGGCGCGGATCGAGGCAGGACTGCGCAAGTTCGGCCTGAAAGGGTTCATCGTTCCGCAGTTCGGCGAGCGGCCGGGGCAGGAGCCTCGCACTCATGACATCGACCGGCCCGCGCCCGCAGTAACCAGCCACGGGGCCGGAGCGTTGGTTCAGCCGTTCATCGTTCCCCAGTGCTCTAACCCGACGCCGAAGAGTGTGGATGAGCCGCTAGGCACGTTACTCGCCGAAGGGAGCGGGCCGAAGCTGGTGATGCCCTACATCGTCGCGTGGGATCAAACCAGCGGCGGCCCGGGGGCAGGCATCACGCCGATCGATGATCCGCTCTCGACGGTGGTGACCAAGGCCCGGCATGGAGTGGCGGAGCCGTTCCTCGTAAAGCTCCGCGGCACGAACGATGCCGCTGACATCGACAAGCCAGCGCCCACGGTCACCGCGGGAGGAACGCACCTCGGTCTTGCACAGCCGTTCCTGGTGAACATGAAGGGCCAGAGTGATGCGGCGGACATAGATCAACCTGCTCCCACCGTCACCGCTCATGCCCCACACCTCTACATGGCGGAGCCTTTCCTTGTGAAGACCGCCAACGGCGGGGGCGAGGATTCGCGGGTGAAGTCACTCGAAGAGCCGATGCCAACCGTCTGCGGGAATCGTGGCGACGTGGCATTGATCGAGCCTCACTTGCTCCCGCAGCAGAGCGACGGCCGCTTGCGTCCGGTGAGTGAGCCCGCGCCCACAGTGGCGACGGCGGGAGCGATCGCCTTGGTTCAGCCGTTTCTCGTCAGCTTCTACGGCAATGGACAGGCGCACGACATCGCGGAGCCAGCCCCCACCGTCACATGCAAGGACCGCTTCGGCTTGGTCCGGCCGGTGGTGGAGATCGATGGCAACCGCTACCTGCTCGACATCCGCTTCCGGATGCTCCAACCGCACGAGCTCGCCTTGGCTCAAGGCTTCCCCGCGGGCTACATCTTCACCGGGAACAAGACTGACCAGGTGAAGCAGATCGGGAACGCCGTGCCGCGGCGCTTGGCCCGCGCGCTGGTGGGTGCAGCGCTTTCCCAATGCGAGGACGTGACCGCACTGGTCGCGGCCGAAGAGCGAAAGGGGGCAGCATGATCACCCAACGCCTCATCCACGACATCCGCGCTGTCGGCGAACCGAAGGGCCAGCCGCGCCCTCGCGCCTTCATCAAGAAGGGCAAGGGAGGCACACAGCGTGCGTCGGTCTACGAAGCGGGCACCGCCGAAAATTGGAAGTCGTGCGTCGCGAATGCCTGCGAGTCGCTCGAAGGCGCGGGGCTCGCGGTGCCGCTGATGGTGTCGCTCACGTTCTACTTCCCGCGGCCGAAGTTCCATTTCGGCACGAAGGGCAACGTCCTCACGCGGTGGGTCGCCTCGCTCTTCGCCAAGAAGCCGGACGTCGACAACGCGGCGAAGGCAGTGCTCGACACTCTCACCGGCATCGGGGTGTGGGTCGATGATGCGATCGTGACCGACCAGATCACCCGCAAGCGCTTCGCAGCCCCAGGCACCGCGCCCGGCTGCCGGATCCAGATTTACGAACTCACTGAAACAATCCCATGACTGTAACCGAAATGGAACAGGCGCTTGATGCCGCCGAAAATGAACTTCGCCGCGCCGACACGTGCGCAGACCGGATGGCGCGGATGCTCAAGGGTAGGCTCCGCAAGGTCTCCAGCGGCTACACGCTGAAAGCCCTGAAGGCTGAACTCGCCAACTACAACGCCCACACCGGGCGATGGAAGGAGGATAAGTGAACGCCACCGTCCACACCTGCGAATGCTGCGGCGAGCCGATCAAGGGGATGCCCTACGTCGACAAGGCGGTCGGGCTGGTCGATGCGCAGTGCGCCCACGAACTCCGCGACGCGACGAAGAAGCTGAACAAGGCCGGGATGCGCGACGTGTTCCTTGGCGAATGCCCCGACCACCAAAACGAAGCACCATGATCACTCTCGACAAAGACCAGCTCGCCGCGATGGCGCGCATCAACGAAGGCAAAAACGTGTTCCTGACCGGCGCGGCCGGCACCGGCAAGTCATCGGTGACAGTGGAGATGATCCGCCGCCGCCTCGGCGAGCGCTCGCTGAAGGTGTGCGCGACGACCGGCGTCGCGGCACTGAATCTGCGCGACAAGCTCGCCGCGCTCTTCGGCCAGGACGTCGAGACATCGACCATTTACCGCTGGTCGGGGATCGGCATCGGTCCGCGGCCTGAGCAGTCATTCGGCGACTACTACGAGTGGATGAGCAAGCGCGGCTATGCGTGGGCCGGGACATGCTCGCGGATCCGCGGCACGAAGATGCTCGTCATTGACGAAATCTCGATGCTGCCCGGCCGGACGCTCGATTTCATCGACTACGTGTGCCGCTGCGTCCGCGGCAACGACCTGCCATTCGGTGGTATCCAGGTGGTGGCCGTCGGCGACTTCCTCCAGCTCCCGCCGGTCTCGAAGACGGGCACTTACGATTGGGCGTTCCAATCGGCGGCGTGGGAGCTTGCCGACTTCTGCGCGGCATCGCTGCGGACGGTCCACCGGCAAGCGGACGGCGAATTCGTCGGCCTGCTGAACATGTTCCGCGAAGGGCACGTGACCCGCGACGGCGCCGCGCTGCTGAAGTCACGGGTCGCGATGTTCCCCGACAAGGATCTGCTGCGGCTGCTGACGCACAATGCGCAGGTCGACAAGTGGAACGGCTATCAGCTCAACTGCATCGAAAAGCCGGAGATCGTGCTGACGGCCGACGGCGACGGGCCGACCGACGAAGTCGCCTGGCTGCAAAAGAACCTGGTCACGCCGACGGTCCTGCGGATCAAGGATGGTGCCCGGGTGATGATCACGGCGAATTTGCCAGACGCGAACGTCGGGCCCGGCGGCGGGCTGGCCGCGGCCAATGGCGACATGGGGACGGTGCTCGGCTACGACGGGAAGATGGTGAGCGTGAAGCTCGACAGCGGCAAGGTGCTCTACGTGCAGCCGCACAAGTGGGAATTCGATCCGACGTCGGAGCATGAGACCGGCTACTTCCAGCAATTCCCGCTGCGCCTGGCTTGGGCGGCTACCATCCACAAATCGCAGGGACTGACGCTCGATCGGGCATTGGTCGATATCCGCGCCGCGCGCGAGCCGGGGCAAGCCTACGTGGCGCTCTCGCGCGTGCGCGGGCTGCCCGGGTTGTTCATGAAGGACATGTTCAAGGGCGTTTGGGTTTCCGACGAGGCCCGCGAATTTCACCGGAAGATCGAGGCGGGATGGGGCGACAACGTCGCGACCATCAAGACGGCGGAACCGGCGTTTACTCTGACAAGCGAGGAGGACTACTGATGAACCATGGCTTGATTCCCTACGTCGGCGGAAAGCATCGGCTGGCCCATCGGCTTGTTGAAATGTGCGCGGTACCTCCCGCCGACACTTTCGTCGATGTCTTCGGCGGTTCGGCCGCGGTGACGCTTGCTGCAGGCGATCGCTTCGGGAAGCTCATCTACAACGACGTCGACGGCGACCTCGTGAATCTCTTCCGGGTGATTTCGGATCCCGGCACGCGGCAACTGCTCTTCCGTCTCCTGCGATGGCTCCCGCCCTCGCGTCGGGTGTTCGAGGACGATTATCGGCAGTACGTCGCGGGTGGTTTCAGTTTTCACGCCGTCGCGGATCCCATCGAGCGGGCTCGGCGGACGTTCTACCGGCATTGCTTCGTTTTCGGCGGCAAGGTGCGCAGCGGAGGCTTCGCAATCAGCACCGGCGATCGCGACCGGATCAAAGAAGTTCCGCGGTACCGCAACGCGCTCCGGAAGCTGGCACGCATCGGCGGCTTGTTTCGCCGGGTCGTGATCGAGAACCTCCACTATTCGGAGCTGATCAGGATCCACGGTCGCCGCAATGACGCCGTGCTCTTCATCGATCCACCGTACCACGGCAGCGAAGACTACTACTCGCGGACCTTCGGCGCCGGCGACCATGCCTTTCTGGCAAACCAGCTTGCCACGGTGCCGGCGCGAGTCGTCTGCACCTACTACGACACGCCCGGGATCCGCTCGCTCTATCCGCCGCCGCTCTGGCGATGGGAAAGCATCGCGGCGACCAAGAACAGCGCCTTCACCAAAGGCAATAAGGTGCTCACGTCCGAACACGTCATCATCAAAGAAGCATTTCAAAAAACCTCTCCACCACCCGTTTCCCATGACTATCACTGATCTTCTCGCTGGCAAATCCACCGCCACCGCCACCAAGCCAGCCGTCGCCACCGCGCCGCGGTGGTCACCGCTCACCACCTCAGAGCCATGATCCGCAAAAAGTTCCTCTCCCCTGTCGATCGAGACACTAGCCTGGACACACCCCAAAAATGCTGGGAGTGCGAAGAACGACTTACGTTCCCGTATTCTGAATGGCACGGGCGCGGGGAGTTGGTCCGCCTGTGTCGCCAATGCACTGGCCTTACCGCCCTAAGAATGCTTCGCGACTCGTTCGAGATGGAAACCGGTGAACAAAACTCGCGCGATCGCCGCGGCGGGGTCGCCGACGCTATCGAGGCGTTGCGATGGAAACTCGATGAACTGCTGAAAGCCTGACCCCTCCCCATGTCCATCCCAATCAAGGAACTGCTTGCCGGGCGGAAGGCGCCGCCCAAGTCGTTCAATCCATCGATCGATTACTACAACTCCGCAAAGGCTAAAAGCCCGCGAGGAGTGACCACCTTGCGGGATTTTTTTGAGGCGGTTCGTTCTGACGAATATGCAGAGTCCGTCTCGAAAATCCGGGAATGCATCGCACACGGTGTCGACCCGGGGGAATTGAAAAAGGCTCTTCCGGCCGTTTCTATCAGTGGCACGGTCACCACCGGAGGCCGCAGCGGCGCGGCGACGGAAGGGCGATTCCAGCATTCCGGATTGCTGCAGATCGACCTCGACGGAAAGGATAACCCGAATTGGTCGCTTGGCGCCATGCGTGAAGCGCTGATGGCTGACCCGCACGTGGTGTCGGTGCTGACATCAGCCTCCGGCACCGGAGTGAAGGGATTCGCCAGGATTTCCCCGGATGTTGATCTCCACCTGGGTTCGTTCCTTGCCGCCGAAAGGCATTTCACAGCCGTCGGACTCGTGATCGACAAGGCGTGCAAGGACCCCGTCCGGCTGTGCTTCGTCTCACATGATCCCGACGCGTGGTTTCGTGATGATGAAGCCCGGATACTAGAACCGCTCACAGAAGCGGACGTTGAGAATGGGGATGGACTCATTCTTCATGAGACTGGTCCGCGCCCCCCCACTCTCCACGATCTGGAATCAATGCTCTCCTGCATCCCCAAGGGCATGCACTATGACGAGTGGAACAAGATCCTCTCGGCGGCATTTGCCCAGTTTGGCGAGTCCGCAATTCCCTATCTGGAAGCGTGGGACATGCGCAAGCCAGGGGAAATGCCCTACAAGCTGAAGACCCGAATGAAGGATTTCGGTTTCGGCACCTTGGTCATGAGGGCAAAGGAGAACGGGTGGGCACCGACGGTCGAATCTTCGATCGCCCCAAGGTCGCCGAAGACACCCGCCGCACCCAGCAAACCGGAGGCGAAGAGCTCCGACAAGAGTCTGATTCCTCCCCATGTCTTCCCGATACCGGCCAACGAAATCGGCCACGATCTGGCAGCTCGGCACATCTTCTCCGTAATCGGACCGACAAACCGCTTGTTCATGCGCGGCGTGACAGCGCACGAGGTTGCTCAGGAGCCCGCCGGTGATTTCACTCTTCTGCCGGTCAATCCGGAGCGTTTCGTCTCGATGCTTGAGACCTTCGGCAAGCGGGTCATGCGTCGCGAAGTGAGAGAAGACGGCATCGTGCGCTGGCGCAGCACTGTCTTTCCCGCGGCGAGCGCAAAAGTAGCGCTCCTCACGGATGCGGCGCGCGAAGTCCTGCCGACCATCCGCCAGCTTGTGAACGCGCCCGTTATCATTCCCAAAGGTGAGAGCGGCGTGGAGGTGATTGGGAAGGGATACCATCCACATGCCGGAGGGACCTTCATCACGTCGGGGCACGTGCCAGACGAAGTGCCGCTGGAAGAAGCAAAGCGGTTACTGATGATGACGCTAGAGGATTTCGATTTCCCCGCCGGTGGCGACGCATCCCGGGCGGTGGCCTCAATGATCTCGCCGGCCATGAAGATCGGCGGGTGGATTGAGGATGACTTTCCACTCGATATCGCCGAAGCGGACCAGAGCCAGTCGGGGAAAACCTACCGGCAGAAGATGATCTGCGCGATTTATCGGGAGAGCCCCAGCGCGATCACCCAGGCAGCCGGCGGGGTCGGCAGCCTTGACGAGCGTGTATCTACCGCCCTGATCACTGGTCGACCGTTCATCAGCTTCGACAACTTCCGCGGGCGCATGGACTCGCAGATTCTTGAAACAGCCATTCGCGGGCTGGGCAAAGTTTCCGCCCGGGCGCTCCGGGTAGCGGCAGACATCGACTGCACGCCCTTCCTGTGGCAACTTAGCACCAATGGCGCGGAGCTTACCCGCGACCTCGCAAATCGCTCGATCATCACGCGGATCCGGAAGCGCGACGATTCGCATTCGTTCAAGGTCTACCCAGAAGGCGACATCCTCGCTCACATTAGGCACAACCAGCCGCTCTTTCTCGGCGCCGTGCAAGCTGTCATCCGCGAATGGGTGACCCGTGGGCGACTGATGACGACAGAATGTCGCCATGACTTCCGCGTGTGGTGCAGGTGCATGGACTGGATTGTCCAGAACATCTTCGATCTTCCGCCGCTTCTTGATGGTCACCGGGAAGAGCAAATGCGCACCGCAAATCCGAAGCTTCAGTGGGTGCGGGAGATCATCAACGCGATTGTCGCCGATGGCTATGGCGGCGAGCATCTCAGTGCGTCTGATCTATGGGATGCCGCCGAAGAGCATGACATCCCGCTACCAGGTCGGCAGGCGAGCAACGAAGCGGGGGAAGTCCGGGTCGGAAAACTTCTAGCTCGGCTTTTCAAAGAGTCGAATGGCGATGCGATCACGGTCGACGGGAGGATATTGGAGCGCGAGACGGTCACGGAGTATGAGCCGATCACACGTAATCGACGGGAACGCCGGATGTATCGAATCTCTGATGTCTGATCTCCGCACCCCGTGCACCCCGTGCACGCTGTTCCCCCTTAATTCCTATAAGGCTACCCAACTTTCATGCATAATTGAAAGTTGGGTAGCTCCATAGGGTAAATACCCCCTACGGGGTGCACGGGGTGCACGGGGTTTCCATTGAAGATTCGGCGGTCGGGAGATCAGGCATTCGGAGGATGGTGAGTCGAGGCCGAAAACCAACGAAACCGACGTCGGCGGCCGATCATTAAGCCCTCCTGACCATTCGGAGGGCGCGGGTCCTTCCGGCGACCTGCCTGTTGGGGTCGTCTGTCCCGCGCCATTTTCCTAGCGTCAGGTCATTTGACTTTCTGCCACACCTTGCGATGGCAGGAGCGAACCCGAAGAAGACCAAGGCGGCAGCACCGAAGGAGCCGAAAGCGGAGGCGGATCCGGCGTTCACGGTGGCCGCTTTCTCGAAGGCGACGGGGTGCGACCGGCACACAATCGCGGCTCGGCTGGCGTCGCTCGGTGCGGAGCCGGTCGGGAAGTCCCGCACGCAATCCGCCGGCAAGTTCTCACTCCGTGACCTGGTGAAAGCCGCGAGCCTGTCGACCGATGCCGACGAGATGCGGTTGCGGAAGACGACGGCGGAAACGGAAAAGCTCGAGCTGGCGAACGCCCGGGCCCGCGGCGAGTGGGCCGAGATCGCCGCGGTAAAGAAACTCGGCGAGCGGGTGACGGTGGCGATCCGGAGCCGCATCCTGAGTATGCCTCTCACCGATGAGGAAAAGGACCGCTGCCTCCTGGAACTCCGATCGCTTGGTGAAATGGATTGGAGCCGCGAAGCATGAACGTCGCCATCCACGACATCGCGCGGCACTGGTTTTCGGTATTCGATCCGCCGGCCCGGATGACGGTCAGCCAGTGCGCGTTGACCTACCGTTTCCTCTCGCCGGAATCCTGCTCGAACCCCGGGAAATACACTCTCGATTTCACTCCCTACGCCGAGGAGTGGATGGACTCGGTGAACGATCCGGCCGCGACGGGCACTATTCTCATGGTTGCCTCGCAGCTTGGGAAAACCGAGGTCGTCAACAACGTCGTCCTTTACTTCATCATCATCGAGCCGGCGCCCATCCTTGTCGTGCAACCGACGGAAGCGCTCGGCGAGTCCTGGTCGAAGGAGCGGTTTGCGCCGATGATCCGCGACACGCCCGAGCTGCAGGGGAAGGTTGCCGACGCGAGGTCTCGCGACTCGGGAAACACCATCCTCCACAAGACATTCCCCGGCGGGAATCTCGCGGTCGCCGGTGCCAATGCTCCCTCTGGACTGGCCAGCCGCCCGCGCCGCGTGGTGCTGTGCGATGAGGAAGACCGCTATCCGATCTCCGCCGGCACCGAAGGCGACCCGGTGTCGCTCGCCATCCGGCGGACGGAAACCTTCTGGAATGCGGTCGTGTTCGAAACCTCGACGCCGACGGTCAAGGGGCTGTCGCGGATTGAGAAGCGATACGAGGAATCCGACCAGCGCCGGTGGTGGTGCCCATGCCCGAGGTGCGGGCATTCGCAAACGTTGAAGTGGGCGCAGGTGCGGTACGAGGCCGAGGACGGTTCGGACGCCTGGTATCAGTGCGAGCACCCGGCCTGCGAAGCTCACCTGACCGACGAGGAGCGACGGAAGATGGTGCGCGCCGGCCGGTGGGTCGCGACCTTTCCTCATCGGACGCTCCGCGGCTACCACCTGAACGGGATCGCGAACCTGTTCCGGCACAAGAAGGGCTACAAGTCGCGGCTTCACCAGATGGTCGCCGACCACCTGTCCGCGAAGAAGAAGGGCAAGGCGGCATTGCGCACGTGGGTGAACACGTTCCTTGCCGAGACGTGGGAAGATGAAGGCGAGAAGCCAGCTTGGGAGCCACTGCTCGCACGGCGGGAGAACTGGGGCGAGTTCCCCGCGGGCGGACTGGTCATCACGGCCGGCGTGGACATCCAAGGCGACCGGGTCGAGGTGGAGATCGTCGCATGGGGCGAAGGGGAAGAGTCGTGGTCGCTTCAACACCGCTTCATCATCGGCAGCTTTCACTCGCCAGGCGTTCAGGAGTCGCTCGACGACATTCTCGGGCAGAAGTGGCGGCACCCGCTTTCGGGCGTGGAGCTCGAAGTGACCGCGACGTTGATCGACTCGGGCAACAAGCCGAAGTCGGTCTATGCCTACACCAAGCGCCGGGCCTCGCGGCGGATCTTCGCGGTGAAGGGCAAAGGCGGTCCAGGCCTGCCGGTCGTTTCGAGGCCCACAAAGCAAGGCGTCGAGCGGGCGCTTCTGTTCACCGTCGGCACCGACACGGTCAAGGACACGATCTATTCGCGGCTGACCTTGGCCGATCTCGGCCCGGGCTACATGCACTTTCCATCGGAGCGGCCGGAAGACTGGTTCCGTCAGCTCGTTTCCGAAACGAAGGTCACCCGCTACAAGGACGGTGTGCCATACTCAAAATTCGAGAACCCGAGCAACTCGCGGAACGAAGCGCTCGACATGCGGGTCTATGCGATCGGCGCGCTCGGGTTGCTCAATGTGAACTGGGCGCGGCTCAAGGCTGCGATCATTCCGCCGGTGGTGGAGAAGCCCGACGACAAGAAGCCAGCACCGGCGGAAAAGCCGAAGCGCGCGCCGCGGCGATCAAGCGGCTTCGTGAATCAATGGTGACCCGTTGACAGTTGCCGCGGGGCAATGCTCGACGGCATCCCTGATCAACTGCGCGCCGGAGATACGTGGAAGTGGCGCACGTCGTCCGCCGACTATTCGGCTGCCGACGGCTGGGTGCTGACGACCGCGTTTCGTGGAACGGAGTCGCTCGATGTCGAAGGCGTCGCCGACGGCGGTGGATGGATCTCGACCGGCGCGGCTGCCGACACCGCTGATCTGCCCGCCGGCCGCTACTCGTGGATCTCGCGGGCATCGAAGGACGGCGAGACCTACACCGTCGGGAGCGGCGTGGTCGAAGTGCTTCCGGACCTCACCGCATCGGAGGAACCTTACGACGGGCGCACTGATGCGGAGAAGCAACTCGCCGCGGTTGAAACCTGCCTGACGACGCTCCTTTCCAAGCAGCATTCTTCGTCCTCTTTCGGGGATCAGTCCTACACGCTGCAGGACATCGAGAAGCTGAAGCGGATCCGCGACCAACTGCGCTCGCAGGTCGCCGCGGAGAAGCGAGCATCCAACGGCGGGAAAGGTCGCCGCATCCTCATTGAATTCGGCGGCTTGTGAATTCTTGGACGAAACTGGCGCGCCGACTTCTTCTGCTCGATCGAAAGAAAGACGGGCAGCGCGATGTCTTCGAAGGCGCGAAGGGCGGGCGGCTCAATGCCGACTGGATCGTCGCGCCGCTGTCGGCTGACTCCGCGCTTCAAGGTCGCCTGAACATCCTCCGCGACCGAGCCCGCGACCTCGAGCGGAACAACGAATGGATCCGCGGCTTCCTGCGCACGCTGGAAAACAACGTGCTCGGTGAAACCGGCATCTCGTTGCAGATGCGCGTCCGCGAGCAAAACGGCCGGCTCGACGAGATCGCGAACCAGACCATCGAGAACGCATGGTATCAGTGGGGCCGCGTCGGTCGCTGCACGCTCAACCGCCGGCAGTCGTGGCGCGATGTCCAGAAGATCGTCGTCCGCTCGATCGCCCGCGACGGCGAGGTGCTGGTTCGGATGATTCGACAGCGCGCCGGGCTGCGCCTCCAGGTGCTGGAAGCTGACCTGCTCGATCTCGATTACAACGCGACGCTCGACGGCGGGAACGAAGTCCGCTTCGGCGTGGAGTTCGGCCGCGACCGCGAGGTGCTCGCGTACCACCTCCTCGATCGCCATCCCGGCGACACGATGCCAGGCGCTGCGACCTTCCGCCGCCGGACCCGCGTTCCCGTTGGCGAACTGCTGCACCTCTTCATCGAAGAACGTTGCGACCAGACGCGCGGCTTCCCGTGGATCGTCGCATCCATGAAGGGCCTGCGCATGCTCGACGGCTACAGCGAGGCCGAGCTTGTTGCCGCGCGCACCGCCGCTTCGAAGATGGGCTTCTTTACTCGCAAGTCGCCGGGCGACAACTACGAGGGGCCGAAGGATGGAAACGGGGATTTCCGAATGGATGCCTCCCCGGGCGTGATGGAAGAACTACCCGAGGGGCTGGAGTTCCAAGCGTGGGATCCGCAGCACCCCAACCAAGGATTCGGCGACTTCATCAAGTCCCGCCTCCGCGGAGTGGCAGCATCGCTCGGCGTGAGCTACAACACTTTGACCAGCGACCTCGAGGGCGTGAACTACAGCTCGATTCGCGCCGGCCTGCTGGAAGAGCGCGAGGTGTGGAAGGCACTGCAACGCTGGCTGATCGAGCACTTTTGCGAAGTCGTGTTCGAAGCGTGGCTTGAGCTCGAACTCTTATCGGGTCGGCTCGGTCTCCCGATCTCGAAGATGTGGAAATTCAACGTGCCGGAGTTCCGCGGCCGTCGCTGGCAATGGGTCGATCCGAAGAAGGATATCGAGGCTGCAATCCTCGGCATCCGCGCGGGCATCACTTCCCAGCGCGATGTGATCGCGGAGGGTGGCGGCGACCGTTACGACGTCTTCACCGCTCAGGCGTCCGACAAGGAAGAGGCGGCAAAGCTCGGTCTTTCGTTCCCGGCATTGGCGGGTGCCGACGCTGAATCCGATTCGACTGAGGCGCTGAAGCGGTTCCTCGATCTCTATGGCGTCGGCGTTCGCGCTGGAACGATCACGCCACAGGTTGAAGACGAGGAAGCGGTCCGCCGTCTTGTCGGACTCTCAGGCCTTTCGTCCTCGGCCAAGAAGCTCTGGTCGACCCAAGGCAATGTTCGTCAGCCAATCACGCTGCTGGTGCCAGAAGCGCCGAAGCCCCCATCGGCTCCGAAGGAGGATTGACAGTTTCCGCGCTTCCAGTGAAGCCGCGCTGCACCAATCCCGATATCCTTGTTCGTGAGGCGCTCACCTCCGGCCAAGAGCTTCGCCGCGAGTTCGAATTGGACCGCGCCGCAGTGGATGAACAAGCGCGCACCGTCGCGTTGTCTTTCAGCTCCGAAGCTGCCGTTGAGCGCTATTTCGGGATCGAGATCCTTGATCACGCCACGGGCTCCATCCGCCTTGGCCGGATGGAGAATGGCGCGGCACTGCTGGTCAACCATGACCGCGGCGATCAGGTCGGCGTCGTCGAGAGCGTGACCATCGGACAGGACCGGCGCGGCCGGGCTGTCGTGCGCTTCGGCCGCAGTGCGCGGGCCAATGAGATTTTCCAGGACGTCGTCGATGGCATCCGCCGATTGGTTTCGGTCGGCTATCGCGTGCATCGGACGGAGACCACTCAGACCGGCGGTGTGGAAACCGTGCGGGTCGTCGATTGGGAGCCCTTCGAAATCAGCCTGGTGAGCATCCCTGCCGACGACTCCGTCGGGGTCGGTCGGGGTGAATCTGAACCGTCCCGCGGTCCTAACAACAACTCACCTACTACCCACGTGAACCGTGCCCAAATCATCGCCGCCCTCCGCGCGGCCAATATCGCCTTTCGCGATGAAATGACCGACGACGAGCTTCGCGCTCTGCTGCCGGCCAATACCCAGCCCGCTCCGGCACCCGCCGCACAGCGCCAGGCTGATCCCGCTCCCGCCCCGGCGCCCGCTTCGGTGGTCGTCACCCGCGAAGCGCCTCCCGCTCCGTCCGTTCAGGATGCGATCGCCGCCGAACGCCAACGCGTTGCCGGCATCAACGCCCTTGCCGACCAGATGCGCAGCAACGGCGTGATCGTCGATGCGAGCCGCGCCCTTGGCGATGGTTCCAACGTCGAAGCCTTCCGCGCCGTCGCCTTCGAAGCGCTGCTGACCCAGCGCAATACCAGCTACAGCCCGGGACTGCCCGGCCCGAGCCGCGGCGAAGTCCGCGACATGGACCGCTTCGACCTCGCTGTCGCTCTTCGTTCCATGGCTGAAGGCACGCCGCTTACCGGCATCGAGCGCGAGCTTCTACAGGAAGGCGTGCACGAAGCCCGTGCGGCCGGCATCCAGAACCCCGGCACGCTCATGCTTCCGAGCATGTTCGTTCGCCGTGGGCAACGTGACCTCACCGCGACCGGAACCACCTCCGTTGCGGGCGACCAAGGCGGCATGACGGTACAGACGAATCGCGTCGGCTTGCTCGACGACTTCTTCAACGCCTCGGTGATTCGCCAGCTCGGCGCGACCGTGCTGACCGGCCTCGTGGGCAACCTCGAACTCCCTCGCTTGGTCGCCGGCACCGCCCCGACCAAGAAGGCCGAAAACGCGAGCGCCGACGAAGTCACCCCGACTACTGCCAACCTTGCCCTGACGCCGAAGCGCCTCCCTGCGTTCATCGACATCAGCCAGCAGCTCTTGATGCAGTCGAGCGTGGCGATCGAGTCCATGATCCGCATGCACCTGACCAATCAGATGCTCGCGGTTCAAGAGGCTGCGTTCTTCCACGGCGGCGGCACCAGTGAGGCAAACGGCATTGCCGGAACCTCCGGCATCGGCAGCGTGGCGGGCGGCACCAACGGCGCAGCCCCGACGTATGCCCACCTCATCGCGCTTGAATCCGCGATCGACACCCAGAACGCGCTTGGCGGATCGCTCCGCTACGCGACCAACGGCCAGATCCGCGCGAAGCTCAAGCAGACGCCGAAGCAGGCATCGGGTGTGGAAGGCAACTTCATCCTGACGGACCTCGCTCCGAACATGCTGAACGGTTACCGCTCGGAGTTCACCAACGCGATCAGCCGGACCCTGACCAAGGGCTCCGCGAATGCTGTCGCCTCGGCGATCTTCTTCGGAAACTTCGTCGACTACATCGTCGGCTACTGGGGCGGCCTGTCCCTCGAGCTGATCCGCGATTCAGCGAATGCCAAGCTGGGGATGTACACCCTCGTTGCGAACACCTACTACGACGGCGGCGTTGTCCGTCCGAAGTCGTTCGCCGCGATGCTCGACGCACTCGGCGCGTAAGCCCTCCCGGCCCGGTCTCTGGAAACGGAGGCCGGGCTTTTTCTCTCAAACCTCAATCATCATTCCATGAAACAGATCAAGATTACCAAGGCCTGCCTGGTGAAGGGTGAGCACAAAGACCCGGGCGCGGTGGTGAACGTCGACATCGTCACCGCCCAACAGCTTCTCGATGCCGATGTCGGCACGCTGGTTCCAGCCGGTAAGGTCGTGAATCACAACGCCGACAAGGTCGAATCCCGCGATCCCGCCCCCGAAAACCGCGATCCGGCTACCGCCCCCGCCACGCCCGCCAAGAAGCGCGGCAAGGCGAAGCCGGAAGCACCCGCGGCACCGGCTGCTGAACCAGTTCCACCCGCTGCTGAACCCACCCCGGCAACTGCTGATCCTGCACCCCCCGCCGCTGACACCCCGGCCGAATAATGGGCCAGATCCAAGACCAACTCGCCGCGGCGTTCCTCGAAATGAGGGACGCCGTTGGCGTTTCTATCACCTTCGACGCAACGACGATTCAGGCAGTCGTTAGTGAAACCCCATTCGGGCGCGAGCTTGTGGCGGGCGGCTTTCAGACCGAGGCCGACAGCGAGGGGATGCTCTTGCTCTCCGACTTGCCATCGCAGCCGACGCTCGGTCGCTTGGTCCGCTACAAGGACATGCCGTGGACCGTCTCGAAGGTGGACGTGCAGCCCGGGCACTTGGTGGGCAAGTTCACGCTGAAGCCGGTGAAGCGGTGAGCGTGCGCGATATCTGAACACGAAAAAGCCGCCATGCTCTGGCGGCTTTTTTGTTGGAGAATAGAGCGGGCGGGTTTTAAAGCCCGCTACACTGAGTCACCCTCGCGGGAAGTGCATGTCGGCTCATCCGCTCAAATCTATCACATCCCCACGATCGCCAGCAATTCCGCGATCTCTTCCTTCACGACGCCTTTCTGCTGCGCGTCCATGTTCGGGAAGTCCTTGCGGAGAACGGTCTTCAGACGGGTCAGATGCACGCCGTAGTTGTCGTGCCCGGTGCCGGTGTCGCGGTTGAGGATTTCCTCGTCGGTGAGGATGTGCGGCTTATCGGTGGCCGCGGCGCGGATGGATGCGCGGAGGCGGCGGGCCGATGGGCGCGAAGGTTGTTGCGCAACAACCTTCAGCCATTCGCTCCGCTTTTCAGAAGGCATCGCGGCGACGGACTTGTGATGGTAGAAGCTGAGGGAATCAATGCGCTCGTTGGAAGGGATCGACTTGCAGACGGACGCGTAGCTTTTGAGCGTGGATCGATCCATGCCGGTAGCGGCAATGGCGGCGTCGTAAGCCTCGCCAGCAACCCGGCCCGTGAATTTGGCCTCACCATAGAGCAGCCAGTCGCCAATGCACCAAGCGACGGACTCCATGCCGCGGCCAAAGCGGTGCCCAATATCCGACCATTCTTCGAAAGAGAGTTCGCCCGTGAAGGCGAGGCCGGTAGGCGTGGCGGTGATGGCTTGGGGTAGCGCGGTAGTAGTCGCAATCATGCGACCGCTGTCGGCGTCAATTATCAGGCTGATCATGATGCCACTATTTCGCGGCTGCGGGCCACCTTGCAAGCCCTCCGGTTTTTCACCGAGCGCATCGCCCGGGCGGGCGGCAATCCGAAGGTCTCGCACAGCTCGATGCAGCGCTTCGAAACGCTGGCGCGGGTCACGCCGTGACGGCTCGCGATGTCGGCCATGGATGAGCCATCGTAGCCGATGCCGGTGACCAGCGCCATGCACTCCACGCCGAGGCGGGTATTGCGGTCGGCCAGCAGGACGAAGAGCAGCTTGCGGAGCGAGTGGCCGGCCGAGCGCTCTGGACGCGGAGCAACGTCTTCATCGTCATCTTCGTCCGGCAAGGTGACCGGAACACGCTGGCGATTTTCCCACGCGGAAGGATAGAGGCTCACAGTTTGCGGGAGGAGTTCAACTTGCCGGGTTGAAGCTTGCGCGAGGCAGCGGCTTTCCTGCTCACGCCCTGGCCGATGTTCGCCGATTGCGGCGGCGGCGCGTGCTGGATCTGCCGGCGGAGTTGAGTGAGATCAGCGGGGCGGCCGGTCTTCAGAAGCTCGAGCGTCTTGCCGTCGAGTCGCTCGCCGCGGGCTTCCAACAGGCGGCGGATTTCGGCGACTTCGCGGGCCGGTTCCGAGGCTACCAGCGGCGACCCTAGCAGGGCCACCAGCACGGGGAGGATAGCTTGACAGTTCATGCAGGCACAATGCCCGCCACCACCAAGGGAATCAAGGCTGATTCCATCCGCCAACCTGAGGAGAGCGGATCGGTCGATCGCTTCGGCGTGCACTCACTGACGCGGGTGGAAGCGGTGCCGGCGAATGACTTCACCCGGCTTCTCCGCGCGCTCTACACCGTGCACGAGGAATTCCCAGCAATGGCGGTCGCGCGTGTGCAGTGGGAGAAGCCGAGGCAATGGGCCGGGCAGTTCTACCGGGTCACCTACATCTATGAGGGTTTCATCAACGCGCTTCCGCAACCGACTTACGAATTCAGCGGCGCGCTCAGTGAAGAACCGATCGAGACGCACGAGGATTTCGAGGAGTTCGCCGGCACGCCAGCCGAGCCGGTAAATGGCGCGGTCTACCTCGATCCCGAGACTGGCAAGGTGACGGAGGACGACGACACCGGAGTCTTCAGTGAGTTCGGTGTTTCCGGCACAAAGGCCGGTGTTTCGTCGTACGCTTCGCCCGGCGGCCTGTGGACAGAAACCCGCTACTCGATCAATGAGCCGAACGAACTCGGCGACCTCGGCGAGATCGACACTCCGAACGGCAACCCGCCGAACTTCTCCGGCCGCAACTGGCTGTTGTGGGATATCTCGTTTCGCCGCCGCGGGTTCATCTACGAAATCCGCATCTCGTGGAAGCTCTCCGGCCGCAACGGCTGGGATGAAGACATTTACTGATGTTTGAAAACCTCAAGCGTGACGTTGGAGTGGGGCCGCCGACGCGTGAATCGTGGAACCAGCTACTCGAAAAACTCGAGTCCCTGGTGATTCTGCCGGGCCCAGGGCTCTTCATGCGGCGCGCGTCGAGCGGAACGACGCTTTGGTCGAAGGGCGGCCGGCGCTCGGGCGGAGGGGCGGCAGAGCCTTACGCCTTCCAAGTCTATGGCCTCAAAAATGACGGCAGCGAATGGACGTGCAAGATCGCTCCCGGCTGGGTGAGAAACAAGAACCCTGCGGCCGTGGCAGAGTTTCCAGTGAGCGACTGGATGCCGGAAATCGAGGGCAATCCCATGGATGCGATTGATGGGGAAACAGGAGAGACCGCCCGCCTCACCATTCAGGACGGGGACTTCATCTATTGCCACTTCACCACATCTACCAAGGGGATCATCGAAGAGACTCCTCTAATCCAAGTCAGCTCAGACGAGGAGACCATTCACTATCAGCCGGACCCGGACGGGGTAACTGGCGACTACTGGCTTCCGATCGCCTACATCGAAATCACGGATGACGTGGTTTCCATCACTCAATTTCAGGTCGGAGGGCCAATCGAGTTTGTCCCAAATCTGTGGGAATTCGAGCAGGTCGGAGGAGGTCGCGAGGTCATCAAAGAGCGGTCCCAAGATGAGGACAAGTGGATTTTCCGCACCCTGAAGGAGAAGGCGGATGACCCGCAGCTCAAGATCAACGAAGAGGGTGAGTATCTGGAAATCCGCGGCAATAGCTATGACGAGGCTGTGACGGATGCCCGCAAGGTCACCATCGCGGTGAAAGATGGGTTTGTATCAAACCTGAGCTACACGGACGACGAGGTCGGGATTAATGCGGAGGTGACCATTCGGGACTGCGATGCGGATGCCATGGCAGATCCACCAACAGCAGGAACGCCACTTCTTGCGCTCACCATCGCGGAAGGAAGGATTACCCACATCAACGGAAGCGACGTTGGCGGAACCATTGATATTGCGGTTCAGTCGTGCTGCTGGATCGACGACGCTTAGTAGAATTATACATGAAAGCTTTCATCTTTAGTTCTGGACCGGATCGCGAGGCGGCGGCCATGTGTCACCGTCGCCTGGGTGATCTCGGTGTCTCAAGCGTGGTCGCACTCGACCGACAAGACGCCGTGGATCTTCGCCCTTGGGAAATCGCAACGAGCTTTCCGCGCGGTCGCCGGCTCAAGGGTAGTGCGTGCGCGATTGGCATTGCGGAACTCATGGCCGGCGAGCAGGGCACGGTGTGCAAGGTGGATGCCGACATGCTGCTATCCCGGGCGGGCGTGGAGTGGCTAGCCTCGACGGCCGAGCACGCCCATGGATACAGTCTGAAGGCCAGCAAGGTCAGATGGACCGGGTGTTGGTCGGCGACGAGCGAAGTGATGGCGGAGGTCGCGGAGAAGCTTGCGGCTTTTCCCCCATGCAATGACTGCGGCGAGAGCAATCTAATGCACGCGGCATTCAAGGCGACGTGCGGCATCCGGCGCTTCCCGCTCCCCGTGGTCCAAGTGTGGCGCGCTGGACGCCTGAAATACCACAAGGCCCACGTCGTCACCCTGCCGAGTGGCCTGCCTGCCGTGGTGCGGACCGCGGAACTCCGGGATTTATTCGGCGTCTGAGTCGAGGAACCGCTCGAAAGGCTTTTGGCTCGCGGATCTCGCGCTCCAAAGCGCCAAGCCCTTTTCGCGAAGGCCGACCACGTAGCCCTTGTAGTCGCCGCCGACGCCCTTCTTGTTGGCTCCCTTATAGGTCACGGAAAAGACGATCTTCCCGCTCTCGGGGAGGTCGGCGGTCTCGGACTTGTAGATGCCGACCTTGTTTCCATCCGGCCCGAGCCAGTGAATTGTTAGCTCGTATTCCCGTCCGTGGATCTTCTCAACGGTCACCTCGACCTTGCGGGCGTCGCTCTTGGTTTTCGCCTCGTTGCTGTCCACTGAGACGGTTTTCGCCAGCATCTCAGGCTCCGGAAACACCGTGGCCTTTTCGATGTAGTCCTGATCGCCTTCGGAGAGATCGGCCAGCTTCAGAACAGTTCTCTTACCGCTCTTCAGGAGCACGTCGGCGGTGGTTTCGGTCTTCGCCATGAGCGTGCCTTCCACCTTCCGGCCCTTGGTGTCGGTCCAAGTTCGTGGCGATTCCCGACCAATGCCGGCGGCCAGGGTTACGACGAATACGAGCGGAAGAAAGAAGGGGAGTCGCTTCATGATGGCAGATTGCAGGATAGACGCCGGGAGGCCAGTGGAAATTCACGGCCGGATTTCCCCCGGTTGACCCCGGCCCGGCGGCGTGGTCAATGCTAAGATCGACACCCGCCCGCTCGAAGAGGCCGTCGCCGAGTTCTCTCGCGCCGGCCGGAAGGGGCTCGACGGGGCGATGAAGGACCAAGGCGGGATACTCGTTGGTCACGTGATCGCCATCACGCCGCCGGGCGGGAAGCGAGGGGAGGCGATGAGCGAGCGCGGCGGGATCGACCTGACCGCCAAGAAGCGGGGAGAAAGCCGCATTGCTGCCGACATCGCGGCGATTTTCCCGACGACCAAGGCGCCCGAAGCCGAGGTGCAGGGCTGGATCCGCGCCGGGGTGAAGGTGAAGGCAACAAAACACAGCCGGGCGGTGCACGTCCGGGACATCGCTTTCACGACGGCCGATCTCAAGCGGGTGCACCAGGTTGCGCGGAACCGGCAGACCGGCCGAACTCGGGCAATGGGTGGCGATAACATGGCCTACACGCGCTCGAACCTCCTCAAGGCATACATCCGTCAGGAGATCAAGCGGGTCGGCCTGCTGAATCGGGGCTGGCTGACTGCGGCGGAAACGCTGGGCACCTCGAAGCGGAACACTCCGGCTTGGATTACCCGGCACGGCAGGCAGGGCGGCGCGGCCACGGTGCTGACCGGACGCGGCCGAACGCTGATCACGATCTCCAATTTCCAAGCGTGGTTCCCCTCCGGTATGGACGGGCGGATTCAGCTTGCCCTGCGCCGTCGCGAGGCTGGCTTGAAAAAGGCGACCGAGGCGATCTTGGAGCGGCAAGCGAAGGCGGCAGAGCGGCGGATGGGTCGTTGACAATCGGCGGCGGGGCATGCGGCTGACCGTCGATCTCCAATCCCTGCAGTTGATCATTTCGGCCGGCGACCGGAAGCGGCTGAGCCTGGTCGAATTCAAGCGGGGCGACTCGACGCCGCTCGAGGTGCAGTTCGTGCGGGCCGGGGTAGCCGAGGCGCTGCCAGAAGGCTCGGTGCTTTCCTTCGGTCTGAAGGAGTCGGGGAAATACGACGGAGATTTCGCGGTGTTCTTCGACGAATTCGCCGCCCCGACCGCGACGCCGAATTTCATCTACGCCGGCACGCCGAACTTCAACACCGAGGAGCTCGACGACCTGCTCTTCGTCGATGGCACCTCGGCGAACGACAAGGCTTCGGTCGACCTGATGGGCGAATTCTCGTGGGCTGTCGGCGAGGCGGACCCGGTCTCGATCCGGACCTTCACTTGCCGGGTTCACAACGACGTGATCCGCGGGGATGAGGGAACGCCGCTGCCGCTGCCGTCGCCAGAGGACTGGCTCGCGGCGCATGGGATTGTTTATGATCCCGCGATCATCGGGTTGACCGGCGGCGGGGCGACGACCCTCGACGGGATTGAGGTTTCAGACGTCGCGGCCGGACGGCTGCAAGCGGTCTTCACCGCCCCGCGATTCGCAATCTATCGGCTCAACAACGGAGCTGCTACCGAGGCCGAGCCGACGGTCGTCGTGCCGGATGATGACGCCACAAAGCATTGGGGCTTGGTCTCCATTTTGGCTGCCAACCTGAAGATCCCGAGTGCTGACGGGTGGTTCGGCACGCTGGAGGCAGACGACCTGACCGCAGACCGCACCTATCAACTCCCGGATCGTCCCGGCACGCTAATCCCGTTCATCAACATCGTCGCGAACACCACTGACAACGCGGGGCTCTCGCTGGTTTCGGGCGTCTTCAAATTGGTGATGCGCCACCAGACGGCGAACACCTGGCACGAGCTGAAGATCGTCGATTCCAGCGGCACTCCGACCCTTTCGATTTCCTCCGCACTCTAACCGACCATGAAGAAGCTACTCCTTTCCTTGTTCCTCCTGCCGTCCCTCGTCGCGGCCGACACACTGGTTCCGACGCAAGCGGCGCTCGATGCGAAAGCCGCCACCACCCTTTCCAACGTCGATTTGGCGGCATCGCTTTTCGATGTCGCGGGAGCAGAGGACTACGTCAACGCGCAGCCGTTCTGCCAGAAGAAGATCACGACCGCGGGCGCAACCGGGTCCGCGCCGCTGAACATCGTTCTGCTAGGCGACTCGATGCTGACCAACTTCGTGCCGGGCGTGCGGATGTTTGTTCAGGGCCGGATCGGCGATGGCCTCGCGAGCACGTCCGGGACCATCACCTCCAACACGTCCACCTTTTCCGACTGGATCACAGGCGTCTCTTACACGATGGCCTCGGGATCCACCGCGCAACTGCGGTGCGGAGAAGCGACGGTCATCGACCGGCAAGGCGATCGTGCGGTTGTCGTCTATCTCAAGCAGTCCGGCGGCGGGACGTTCGATCTGGAATATCAAGCCAACGGCACGGGCGGATGGACCTCACTCGGCACCATCGACACGGCGAATGCCACCACGATCGGCGCGGTCTCGACCTTCAATCTCCCGACCAGCAACGAGCCAGCTTTTCGCCTCCGCGTGAACAATGTGACCGGCGCAGGGTTCAAGCTGCTTGGCGGCGGGATCTTTCGCAGCGACGGCAAGGGCGTGACGTGGAACATGCTCGGCTACGCGGGCGGCATCGACTTCACGGACATGAACACGACTCCGGCGGCGATCTTCACGCCGATCTGGACTGCGTTCGCTCCTGATCTCGTGGTCGTTTCGGTCGCTGATGCCGTCACCGCATGGCAGTCCGGCGGATCATTCCCGACGCTCTACGCCGCAGCAAATACCATCAAGGCGGATACGGACTGGATTCTGAAATCCGCGTGGCCGATTTACTTCGACGGCAATGTGGAGGCAACACAGCCCGCGATCCGCGCAGCACAGCGAGCTTGGGCGGTGACCACGGGCCACTCATTCGTCAACAGCGCGGCCGCTATCCGGACCTACGCCCTCGGCAATGCCCGCGGACTCTACGGCGACACGCAGCACTTGACGGGCAACGGCGCGAAGTTCGTGGCCAATCAGTTCTGGTCGCGCGTTCCGCTTGGCCTGATCCACCTTGGCCAGACGCTCGCGGACTCGGAGCTGGGGAATCCCTACATCGTCTACAACAAGGGACGGTTAGAGTTCCGCTCCTCGGTCTACATCATCCCCACCGGAGACGGGCAGGTTCGCATCATCGACCCAGCGACCCCGCTCAACCGGGCGACCGGCTTTCGCATGGATTTCTCCGGTGCTGAGCCGCGTCTGTGGAATGGCGGCACTATCTCAGCGATCCTCGGGGCGGGAGTGAACCAGGGGCTCCACCCGTTCTCGGATGGTTTTTTGCTAGGCCAATCCAGCCGGCGCTGGAGGCTTGCCGCGACTGGCATCCAAGCGGCGACCAATGCCCTCACCACTACCACGACGTTGGGCAGTGACCATCACACGGTGCTTTGCGATGCCAGCTCGGGAGCGTTCGACGTCGATCTACCCGCCGCCGCCTCCCACCCCGGCCGCGTCTATGTGATCAAGAACGTCGGGGCATCCAATGCGCCAAGCATCGACCCAAATAGCACCGAGTTGCTCGATGGATCATCGAGCTCGGTCACGCTTTCCACTCAGTGGCAGAGCCGGACGATCCAATCCAACGGAACGAGCTGGTTCACCATCGGCAGCTACACGCCCTGATGAAAATCCGCTCCAAGCTGATCGCGGCCGTCGCCGACTTCCTGACGGCCGATATCTCGGTGCCGGTGACGATCCACCGCGAGACCGGCGACCTCGATCTCGAACCGCCGTATGCTGTCGTCCGGATCTCGACCGCCGAACCATTGGCACCGGGTGAACCGGTCTGGATCCTCAATCTGCTGGTCTCGGTGAATCAGAATGCCGATCTGATCGCCGCCGAGGATGCTGAAGCCGCGGCCGAGATGACGTTCGCGCCGGTCGACTTCACCACGCGTGCGGATGAAACGAACGCCGCGGCAGCCGCCCGGCTCGCTGCCTTCGCGACCTTCTGCGAGACCAAGGGCGTCGCGATCTCGGCCTTTGAGCCGATCGATTCAAGCCTGACCGTGAGCGAAGGGAATTGGGTGCACGTGATGGGCTTCCAGGCAATCGCTGCGGAGATTTGACAACCTCTACGCGGGCATGGCTCACAGCATGAAAGGTCGGGAAGTTGTTTGGGGCGTCCCCGCTGGCGTCATTACCGGCGTCCAAAGCGTCACCACCTCCGGGATCGTCCAAAATTTCACGGTGAACCGCGGAGGCGAGGTCGCCGAGATCGGCGATGAAGAGAACGACATCGTCACCCGCATCGACCATGCGAAGAAAAACACAGGATCGATCGAGATCATGTGCGAGCCCGACAGCACGCTTCCTGAGAAAGGCGACGAGCTGACGGGGCTGGGTGAGCACGATGGCATCGACTTCGCCGAGGGGCGCACCTTTGTTGAAGATGCTTCAGTGACCTACCAAAATGCCCAGGTGAAAAAGATCACCGTGCCATTCACGCACTACCCGGACATGGCGGCGGATGAGACGCCGTAATCCGCATGAATCCCGGACTGGAAAAGATTGCCTCCGCTGTTGAGGTCGCAGGGTCGAGGACGCCGTCGGTTGTCCTCGAGACTTTTTTGCCGGAGATGCCGGAACTCTTCGGGCTGAAGCTGCGGAAGTTTCGCCTTGGCCAGTACCTCGCGCTCGAACGCCTCGGGCATCCCTTCGTGCTGGCGGCCGGCGGACAACAGGTCGAGGTGACCCGCTGGGATTTTGCCACCGCGCTCTATGTGATGGCCACGCCGTCGGCCGATGTCTTCGCTGCGATCGAGAGCGGCCGGGTGAAAGCCGCCATCTGCGAGCTGGCCGATCGCGCAGAGCTCGCCGACTTCGAGGAAGGCACGAAGACCTTGCTCGCCCACATCGAGCGGGCGCTTTCCCCGCTGATGCCGATGAAGTCGACGGCGGGCGGTCAAAAAAAAACGGCGGATTCGGGTGGGCCCTGACGATCATGACCGGCGCGTGCGCGGCTTTCCATTGGACGCCGCACTACGCGCTGCATGAAATCTCCCTCGCCGAGTTGCTGGCCATGTCCGCCTGTAACGCATGGGGGCAGGGGATGGAGCCGGCCGCTGAGACCTACGAGGACCGCGAGATAAACGCGATCCTCGCCAACCCTTGACAGTGCCGCCGCGAGCATGGCCGGCATCACGATCACGCTCGGGGGCAACTTCGCTTTCCTGAACCAGCTTCAAGCCAAGGTCGCGGAGACTGCGGCGAAGATCAAAAACGGGTTCGCCGAGCGGGTCGGGCACCGGATGTTCGACGAACTGATTGCCACGGCGCAGCGGATGCCGGAGGCGATCAAATACTCGATCGATGCGGCGTCCGACCTCGGCGAGACGGTCAGCAAGGTCGGGGTGATCTTCGGCGAGAACAAGGACATCATTATGTCCTGGTCGGAGACCTCGGCCGAGGCGCTCGGGCTGGCCGGCCAAGAGGCGCTCGCGGCGGCGGCCGACTACGGGAACCTCTTCAATGCGATGGGGCTCGGTCAGGCGCAGGTGACGACCATGTCGACGCGCATGGTCAACCTTGCGGCGGACCTCGCGTCCTTCAACAACACCAGCGTCCCGGAGGCCATCCAGGCGATCGGCGCCGCGCTCCGCGGTGAGTCCGAACCGATCCGCCGTTACGGCGTGCTGCTCGACGACGCCACGCTGAAGGCTGAGGCGATGACTCAGGGAATCTTTGACGGCAAGGGGTCGCTGGAACCGGCGACGCGGGCAATGGCGGCCTACAGCCTGATCCTTGAGCAAACCTCAGCCGCTCAGGGGGATTTCGCGAAGACCTCCGACGGGCTGGCCAACAGCCAGCGGACCATTCAGGCGCAGTTCGAAAACATGGCGGCGACGCTCGGCACCGAGTTGCTGCCGGTGGCCGAGGATTTCGCGAACTGGATCAAGGATCTCGATATCTCCACGGCCTCGCAGGACATCGCCCGGATGATCTCACAGCTAAGCTCCTTAGCCTCCAAGATGGCGGAACTCGGAATGAAGGCCGCCCGATCCGGTCCGGGTTTGGATATCGCTTTCAAGGCGAGGCTGGCCATGGACCATTTTTTGCCGTCGTCCACCGGACCAAAGGAGGAATCCGAAGATCGAAAGCAAGCGAAGGTCGCCGCGATGGAGGCGAACAATGCCCGCTTGATGGAGGCCAAGGCCACCGAGAAGGCGGCAGACGCCTACGACAAGGCCAAGGAGAAGTATCAGCAGGCGCTCACCCAGGCGGACAAGGCGCGCTTCGATGCGCTGCCGCTGGAAGCGAAGATCGAGGACCTGAACGCGGCCGAACAGAAGCTCCGCGAGACGTTCAACAGCGCGATCAAGACGAACTTCGCCGGCACGTCCGGTGAGGACATCGCCGCCATGATCCAGCGGGAACAAGCGAAGGGGCACGGATCCGCTGCCGGCAACACGGAGTCGCTGAAGATCGCCACCGAGCTGATGGGCATCGAGGAGAAGCGGGCGGCACTGCTGAAGGAGCAATCGAAGACGCAGGAGGAGGCCAACAAGAAGCGCGCCGCGGCCGTCGCCGAATACGACAACGAGCTGACGATGATCCGCGCCCAGGTGGAAGGCAACCGGGAGAAGGTCGCGCAGCTCGAGCGCGAAGCGGAAGTGCGCAAGCGGATTGCCGACCTGACGGACGCCGGCATTGATCCCGGCGAGGCCGCGCGCCGTGCCGAGGCGCTCGTCGCCGCCGGTGAGCAGCTCAAGCTTGCGGAGAAGCAGCGCGCGAACAAGGAGGCGATGGCCGACGCCGAGTCGATCGCCAACGGCACCGAGGGCAACAAGATGGACAGCAACGAGGATTTCCTCAGCAAGCTCCGGGAGATCCGCGGGAAGATGGACGGAGCAACCTATCAGCCAGGCATCACGGCCGTGGACTCGATGCAGCGGATCGGCGGCGGCGGCGGGTTCGCAGGCGTCGACTCGACCATTGCTTACCAGCGGACGCAAACCGACCTGCAGCGCGAAATGGTGCGGCTGCTAGGCGACATGCGCGACTTCCAGAACCGGACGCCGCTGGATTGACAAACTGCCGGCGGGCATGAAGTCGCGAATCCTATCCTTCCTCGCGGTGGCCGCCGCCCTTGCTCTCGCCTCTTGCGCCTCGACCGTTCCGGAGTCGTGGGAAGGCACCGCCAACCCGTTGGACACCCCGGGCGTCGAGTCCAAGCGGCCCGAGGCATTGGGTGATTTCGGCCCGCACAGCGAGTTCTACGACCGCTGATCCGATGAGCCTCCCGCGGCCGATCTTCCTTCGGATTCGCCGCGCCATCCGACGCCGTCTCATGGGACCGACCTTCATCCATGGCAGCAAGCCTGCGGTAGCCGACTACGTCCACCAGTCGAGCGAGCGCCTGTCGCCGGCATTCTGGTTCGCGCTGCTGCTGATCCCGCTGGCGTTCGTCGCGGGGTTGATCGCCGGAACCTTTGAGAAAGAGAAGTCGGCTGCAACGCCGCCGCCGAATCTGAACGCACCCATCACCGCGGAGGAGATCCGCAACCGCCGATGAAACTCACCGCCTTCATCCTCGTGCTTCTGACGATCGTTCTCGCGCTCATCAGCATCCGCATGACGCCGCAGCCACTGTTGCACTCGCTCGGCGCCCTATCCGTGTGGATGGGCGTCCCGCTCGCTGCGGGATTCTTCCTCGACCGCCTACGCCGACGCCCATGAGCCGCGCCGTTTTCCCTGATCCCATCGACGTCCGCGACAACGGCCTGCAGGGCGACGTCCGGACATTCCGCTTGCTCGCGCCCTTCACCTACCTGTCGAGCCGCGGGGCGATCACGGTGCCGGCCGGTTTCGTGACCGACGGAGCGTCGATCCCGCGGGTCTTCTGGTCGGTGCTCGCGCAGTTCGGCCCGTGGTTCGGCGCGGCGATCATTCACGACTGGCTCTATTCCGAGCTCAACCTCCGCTTCACGCGCCTGCAGTCCGACGACCTCTTCAAGGAGGCGATGTTCAACGCTGGTCTGGACTGGCCTCGCCGCGAGATGATTTACCGCGCCGTCCGATGGTTCGGCGGGCGCAGCTTCAAAGGTTCCAAGCCATGATCTCCCAGCCCAAAGCCCCGTTCGATCTGGTCAAGGCACGCGCCCTGGAAGCGTGGCGTGCGGCTGGCTACACGTCGCCGCTTCCCAAGGTCTACAACCTCGCGGTGCGCGGATACCGGGCGACCACAATGGGCCCGACGGAAGGGAACGACTTCGGGTATTTCGATGACGCCTTCTTCCTCGTCACCCCGGAAGGAGTGCTTTCGGCCAATGCGAACACTGACCCGAGCAAGCTCGGATGGAATCCAGGCGTCGGCAAACCCTATGGCATGCTCAAGCCGGGGGTCTGGTGGATGTACCCCGGTGCCCACAAGGGCCGGAAGCCCGCGTTTCGGCAGGCCGATGACGCCGAGGTCGCCAAGCAGCTCGGGATTCCCCACGGGGGCAAGTTCCACGTCACCCGCATGTGGGGCCGCGACGATCCGCGGAACTACGACGAGTGGGGGCACCAGCAGGTGAATCTGCACTTCGGCCGCGGTCCGATCACGGGCACCTCGTCATGGCTGTGCCTCACGGTGCCGGAGGGCTCGCCGTGGATCCAAGCCGCCGTGAACGCCCTGAAAGCGCACGGGCAGAAGCTCCTGCCGAACATCCTCATCGAAGGCCCGATTGTATGACCCTGCAACCCGACATCGCCAAAGCCGCCACCGGTGCCGCCGTTTCCATTCTCGGCTGGATCGGCACCACCATCGACCAGATTCCCGCTTGGATCCGGGAATTCGGCTTGCCCCTGGTCATGCTGGCCGGCGCGATCGTCGCCATCGTGTTCCTGTACCGGGAGTTGCGCGCCGAGCGGAAGTCGCGGATTGAGGATCGGGACAGCTTCATCAAACTGATGCGGGAGGATGCGGCGAAAGGGGAGGCTTCGCGGGACGCTTTGCTTCGGGCTACCCTTGAGCAGACGAATGAGTTCAAGAACTTGCGGCGGGAGCTTGGATCGAGAGAGTAGTTTGGCCAAATGTTCTGCGGTTGTTCTACATCGCTGACCAGTCGCGACCGCTTGATGGCTGGCAGATACAGGGATTGAAGGAACGTCCTTTGTTGCTCCAATGGCCCAAACCGGGTTCGAGTCCCGTCCGCTCCGCCACTCTTTACGAGTGGCCAAAGGTTAAAAGCCGCCCTTCGGGGCGGCTTCTTTTTTTGCGAGGGTGCGCCGGATTTTTGACCGGCAGTGAAGGACCGTTCGTGCCGGTCTGAAGACCGGCGCTCCCGTGGTATTTCCGCTCCGGCGCGTCGAACCGGGGCCTGCTTTGGAGGTGCTCTATTTTTGCCCGGTCTCGTCTTGGAAGTTTCCGCCGGGAACTCGTAGTATCCCGCACATGAGTTCTGGCGACCCGCATCAGATCGAAGGCCTGCGCCGCCGACCCGCGAAGGGTGGTTTCCCATGGCTGCGCGCCTCGGTTTTCGTCATCGTGCTCGCCGGGGCGATCCTGCCCTTCACGCCGCCGGGGCAGAAAATCCTGCGCGGCGTGAAGAACCTGATCCAACCGCCTCCGCCGCCGGTCGTGGAAAAGCAGGTCGACGATTCGGCGGACCAGATGCGCGATCTGGAAGCCCGCCACCGCCAGAAGATGGAGGAATTGGAGGCGAACTACCAACGCGAGGTTGCCAACTTGAAGAAGCAGGCCGAGGACGCCGAACGGCGCGCCACGGCCCCGGAGCCGCCGCTTTCCGCCCACACCGCCAATAGCGGCGGCGACGTCCGCACGTTGCGCTCCGGCATCCCCTTCAAAACCGAGGTGAAGGTCGACAAGGGCGGCATTGCCTCGGTGGAGCGGAAGGACGCCAACTCCTACACCGCCGAGTACAAGCTCAGCATCCGCGTGCCCGAGCCATCGAAGACGCTGGACCAGCTTCAGACCGTTAATCCGCGGCTCTCAAAGCTCTTACCCGGGCTTCCGGTATTGCTGGAAAAACCTGAGGTTTCCCGTTGGTTCTATGAACTTTACGACAGGAAAACAAGGAGCTTGAAGGAGGATTCAACGAAGCTCAACGAGCTCCTGACCAAGCACAACTACTACGACTGCGAAACCATGCTCAACCTGACCCACCCGCAAAGCGGCCGGAAGGTTTTCCTGCTGCAGGCGGAGATGGATGTGGTCTCGGATGGCTCCGACGGCGACCGGCTGCCGACGATGCCAGACGAGATCGTCAATTCCACCCATTACCAACCCTACACGAGCTACGGCTGGCCCAAGAAGACGACCACGCCAAACCCGATGATCGCCGGCTTTGAAAAGCGGATCGCAGGTGCCAACAAGGAATTGGCCGCTGCCGCGACCACGGCGGAGCGCAAGACCTGGCTGCGGAACCGCATCAAGGAGCTTCAGCGGGGCATCGATGACATGAAGAGCCGCAGCTTCCTGATCGCGGATTATGACCCGTTCATCGTGATTCCCGTGAACCTGCTCACGGCGCGGGAGCCGTTTTCGCCCAAGGTCGGCGACTACGCCGTGGTGGTGCATGGCGACAAGCTTTACCCGGCTATCGTGGGTGACGGCGGCCCGACGTTCAAAGTGGGTGAGGCTTCGCTGCGCATGGCGAAGCAGATCAATCCGCGGGCCTCATCCTACAGCCGTCCGGAGTCCGATCTGGTGGTGACTTACGTGGTTTTTCCGGGCTCGCGCGAGGAGACCAAGGGGCCGCCAGACTATGAGAAATGGCGGACGCGCTGCGAGGAACTGATCAAGGAATGTGGCGGCCTCGGTGAAGGGGTGGCGCTGCACCGTTGGGAGAACCTTTTGCCAAACGCTACGCCGCCTCCGGCGCCAACTCCAGTTCCGGCTCCCCCGGCACCGTCCGGGGCTCCTGCTCCTGCTCCCTCGGGAACTCCGGCGCCGGCACCTGCACCGGCTCCGCAGCGCTAGGGAAGTTCGATCGGCCCCTTGGGAGCGCGGTATCGAAGGACCATTCGGGCCGGTCTGAAGACCGGCGCTCCCGGGACTTCACCACCTACGCCAATTCGGCGGCGATGGGGTCCACCAGCGGCGAGCCTTCACGAGTCAGCACCAGCGAGTCGCCATGCATCTCCGCCAAGCCTTCCTCTAACAATCGCGGCACTATGGCGCGATCCACGAGCGAAAGCGGCACGCCTTCCTCGGTGCGCAGCATCAGGGCGATGCGCTCGAGACGGCGCTGCTCCGCATCGAGCGATTCGCTCTCCACGACTGCGTTCCCCAGCGAGCTGATCATGAGGACGTAGCCTGCGGTGTCGGCGATGTTCTTCAATCTCTCGCCGCCGAGCGTCGATACCGCCGAGGGGCCAAGCCCGAGGTAATCTTCACCGCGCCAGTAGCCGCGGTTATGGGTCGATCGGAAGCCGGGCTGGGCGTAGTTGGAGGTCTCGTAGTGCTCGAAGCCAGCAGCGCGGAGGAGATCGTCGGCCAGGAAGAACTGCGTGGCATCACGATCCTCGTCGGCATCCATCGTGCCGCGCTTCAGCCCCTCGAAGAAGGCGGTGTCCTCTTCGTAGGTGAGGTTGTAGGCGGAAATGTGGTCCGGCTCCAGGGCGATGGCGGTTTCCAAGGTTTGCCGCCAGTCATCGTGGGAGAGCCCGGGAATCGAGAACATCAGGTCGATGTTCACCGCCGGCATTCCCGCTTCACGCAGGATTTTGACGGCTTCTGCGGCCTGCGCGGGGTCGTGTTCGCGGCCGAGCGTTTCAAGGACGTGCGGAGTGAAGGATTGGATGCCCAGCGAGACACGGGACACGCCGAGTTCCCGGAAAAGCCGCGCTTTCGCCACGTCAAAGGTGGCGGGATTCGCCTCAAGCGTCACTTCGTCGAGCGACTGGAGATCAAGAAGTTCTCCTAGTCCTCCGAAGAGCGTTCGAAGATGGGTGGGGGACAGCATCGAGGGCGTCCCACCGCCGAGGTAGAGCGTCCGCGGTTTCTCCTCCAGTGCCGCAATCCGGCCGCGGGCCTCATCTAACAGCGCCGCGACGAATGCCCCGATCGACGTGTCGCCCGGCGTATGCTTGTAAAACGAGCAGTAGGGGCAGACCCGGTGGCAGAAGGGGATGTGGAGGTAGAGGAGCATCAAAGCCGCGCGGGCCGGCGGAAGAGAGCATGGCCGCGCTCAAATGACCAGTGTCCGGCGCGAAATGCCCTTTGCAAGTCCGGCGGGGGCGGGGAACATGGCGCGGCTCCATCCCACTTCACCGCACGATGCACATCCGTCCCCGCCGCAACCGCCGCACCCCGGCGATCCGATCGCTGGTCCGCGAGAATGTCCTCAGCCCGGCGGATTTCATCCTGCCGCTGTTCCTGCACGAGGACTCCGTTGATACGCCGATCGCCTCGATGCCCGGCGTGAGCCGCTGGTCGCTGGAGGGACTCGTGAAGGAGGCGGGCGAGGCTCATGCGCTGGGCGTTCCCGCGGTGGTGCTGTTTCCGAAGATCGAGGAGAGCCTCAAGACGCCCCTTGCCGAGGAGTGCCACAATGACGACGGGCTGGTGCCGCGGGCGATCCGTGCGCTCAAGGCGGCCTACCCGACGCTGTGCATCATCACCGACGTGGCGCTCGATCCCTACAATTCCGATGGCCACGACGGCGTCGTGATGCGCGACGAGCGAGGTGATCTGCAGATTCTGAATGACGAGACGGTGGAAATCCTCTGCCAGCAGGCGCTTTGCCACGCCCGTGCGGGAGCGGACATCGTTTCGCCCAGCGACATGATGGACGGCCGGGTGGCCGCGCTGCGCTCGGCGCTGGATGCGGAGGGCTTCGATCAGCTGTCGATCCTCAGTTACTCGGCCAAGTATGCTTCCGCCTACTACGGCCCGTTTCGCGGGGCGCTCGATTCCGCTCCAAAGGAAGGCGACAAGAAGACCTACCAGATGGATCCCGGCAATGCCCGCGAGGCGGTGCGCGAGGTGATGTTGGATGAGGCCGAGGGCGCGGACATGGTCATGGTCAAGCCGGCCGGTCCCTACCTCGACATCATCGCGAGGATCCGCGAGTGCACGACGCTGCCGGTGGCCGCCTACCAAGTCAGCGGCGAGTATCTCATGATCGAGAGCGCCGCGGCCGCCGGTTGGGTCGATGCCAAGGCCGTCGCGCTCGAAAGCCTGATGGGCATCAAGCGCGCCGGAGCGGACATGATCCTGACCTACTACGCCAAGAGGGCGGCGGGGTGGCTGAGGGAATGACCGCAGATCAGCGGCTTTGAAGTAGCTCACGCCACTTCCTTGGGTCCGATTGCTGGTGAAGGAACGCAACCAACACCACTTCGTCGCCATCACTGCGGAACAGAATGGCGTACGGAAACCTCTTCAAGTTCCTTCGGCGGTGGGTGCGCTCAACATCGGATGTCCCTCCGGCGACTACAAGATCCCTTGAAGAGCATCGCATTCCTCGGTGACTCAGAGTCAAAGCCCGACGTCTTGGCGCTCGTAGTGGTCGAATGCCGCTTCGACTTCAAAGTCCGCAGAGTCGAGAACGCGCAACTTCATGGGCGAGGGTATTTCGCCTCGATCCTATCAAGGAAATCGGTCCAAACAGTGGAGCCGATATCACCCCGCTTGTAGGCTTCCCAACGGGATTCGCATTCTTCCGCGGCCTTGCGCTTCCACTCCTCATCCGCTGCCACCTCCAGGCTGGAGTAAAGCAGGTCGGCGAGTCGGAGGCGGGCCAATGGAGGAAGCTTGAGAGCTTCCTGCTCGAGAATGAGAGCGTCCATTCCAGAGGCTAGCATTCTCCCCGTTGTGACGGAAAGGCGAAGTTCCGCCGTCCACGCCGTGTCGACAGGATGTCGACACTCCTTACGCGTAGCTGCGGATCGACAGGTGCACGGCCTCGAATTCCAGCGGCTCCTTGTGCAGCACCGGCTCGACCCCCGCGCCTTTGTACTCCCAAGCGGAGACGTGGCAGAACTTGTCGTCGTGGCGTTTGGCCTCGCCGGGCTGGGTCTTGCCGGACTGGACCTCGGGGTCGGCTTCGGTGAATTGGTGCTCGGTGCGGAAGTGGCCGCCGCAGCTTTCCTCGCGGTCGCGGGCGTCGTAGCACATCATCTCGCCGAATTCGAGGAAGTCCGCGACGCGGGCGGCTTTCTCCAGTTCCATGTTCGCTTGGGCGCCGGAACCAGGGACACGGACGTTCTGCCAGAACTCCTCGCGGATCGCGGGGATCTCGGCGATCGCCTCGGTCAGGCCTTCGCGGGAGCGGGCCATTCCGCACTTGTTCCACATGACCTCGCCAAGCTGCTTGTGGAAGCTGTCCACGGTGCGCTTGCCATTGATCGAAAGCAGCTTGTTGGTGCGCTCGTTGACCTCGGCCTCGGTCGCCTTGAACTCGGGCTGATCGGGCTTGATCGTGCCGGGCTTCTGCGTCGCGAGGTAGTTCGCGATGGTCGCGGGAATGACGAAGTAGCCATCGGCGAGGCCCTGCATGAGGGCGGAGGCACCGAGGCGGTTCGCGCCGTGGTCGGAGAAGTTCGCTTCGCCCAGCACGTGCAGGCCGGGGACGTTTGACATCAGGTTGTAGTCCACCCAGAGGCCGCCCATGGTGTAGTGCACCGCGGGGTAAATCATCATCGGCTGCTTGTAGGGGTCCTGGCCGGCGATCTTGTCGTACATCTGGAACAAGTTGCCGTAGCGGGCGCGGATGGTCGCCTCGCCGAGACGAGCGGTGGCATCGCGGAAATCCAGATACACGCCGAGGCCGGTCTTCGCGATGCCTCGGCCATCGTCGCAGGCTTCCTTCGCAGCGCGTGAGGAAATGTCGCGCGGGGCGAGGTTGCCGAAGGACGGGTATTTGCGCTCGAGGTAGTAGTCGCGGTCATCCTCGGCCACATCGGAGGCGGTGAGCTGGCCCTTGCGGATTTTCTCGGCGATCTCGCGGGTCTTCGGTGCCCAGACGCGGCCGTCATTGCGCAACGATTCGGACATCAGGGTGAGCTTCGACTGGTAGTCGCCGCTGACCGGGATGCAGGTTGGGTGGATCTGGGTGTAGCAAGGGTTTGCGAAGAGAGCCCCGCGCTTCGCTGCGCGCCAGGCTGCGGTGACGTTGCAGCCCATCGCGTTGGTCGAGAGGAAGAAGACGTTGCCGTAGCCGCCGGTCGCAAGGATGACGGCGTCGCCGGCGTGGGACTCGATCTTGCCGGTGACCATGTCGCGCACGACGATGCCTTTGGCGTGACCGTCCACGAGGACGACATCGAGCATCTCGGTGCGCGGATACATCGTCACTCCGCCCTTGTGGATCTCCTTCTCGAGCGCCTGGTAGCAGCCGATGAGAAGCTGCTGCCCGGTCTGGCCGCGGGCGTAGAAAGTACGGGAAACCTGCGCGCCGCCGAAGGAGCGGTTGTCGAGGAGACCGCCGTATTCGCGGGCGAAGGGCACGCCTTGGGCCACGCATTGGTCGATGATGTTCACCGAGACCTCGGCCAGGCGGTGGACATTGGCCTCACGCGCGCGGAAGTCGCCGCCCTTGATCGTGTCGTAGAACAGGCGATGCACCGAGTCGCCATCGTTCTGGTAGTTCTTCGCACCGTTGATCCCGCCCTGTGCAGCGATGGAGTGGGCGCGGCGCGGGCTATCCTGGTAGCAGAAACATTTCACCTTGTAGCCCAGTTCCGCGAGCGTCGCGGCCGCGGCACCCCCGGCGAGGCCGGAACCGACGACGAGAATGGTGAACTTCCGCTTGTTCGCCGGGTTGATCAGCTTGGAGTCCATTTTGTGCTTGGACCACTTCTGATCGATCGGACCGGACGGGATTTTGCTGTCGAGAGACATGGGTGGAAAGGAGTGAGGGAAAGCGAAGGTTCAGCGTCCGAAGCCGAAGAAATTGATGGCGATCGGGATGGAGATGAAGCCGAGCCAGATGAGAATCGCGGAGCCTTTGGAAATGACGGTGATCAAGGGGGCGGACTTCTTTGACCGCAGGCCGAGCGTCTGGAACATCGCGCCGATGCCGTGGCTGAGGTGCGAGCAAAGCAGGGTCATCGCCAGGATATAGAAGGCCGAGACGTACCAGACCGAGAAACCGTCGATGACCATCTTCCACGCATCGTGGCGGCCGAGGGAGTCGCGGTAATCTTCGTAGGTATTGCCGGCGTGCAGGGTGAAGTGCAGCAGGTGGTAGATCACGAAGACGAGGATCGTGATGCCGCTCCAGATCATGATCAGGGAGGACTTGCTGGCCTGAATGGTGGCCTCCTTGGCATAGGCGGTGCGGGCTGCCTTGTTCTCTGCGGTCAGGGAAACCGTGGCGGCAATGTGCAAGGCAACGGCACCGAGCAGGCCGAGGCGGGCAATCCAAATACCTGCTCCATGGAGCAGGTGCTTCAGCAGCTCGGCGTATTCGTTGAAGGCGTCGCGGCCCACGAACACCAGCAGGTTGCCCGCGAGGTGACCGGCGATGAAGAGGACGAGCACGAGGCCCGTCAGGGCGACGATGAGTTTCCGGCCGATGGAGGATTTCCAAACGCGGCAGACAATGGGGAACGAGCAGGCGGATGCGTTCATGGGCGGTGGTTTCGAGACCGGCGCACGCGAGAATTAGGTTTGGCCCTGCGGCCATGCAAGGGGAGACTCCCCGTGCCGCAGGATCAGCGGTGAAAAAAGCGAATCCTGCGGATTAAAATGGTTTGGCGAGGCCGAGGTAGGCGGCCCCGATGCCAGCGGCGAGCACCAGTCCGAGCAGGGCCGGGGCGGGAAGCACCTTGCGCTTGGCGAGGGCGGGAGCGGCGCCGAGGAAGAGCCAGAGCACGATCTTGGCGTGCCACCAGCCGCCGGTGCCAGCGAGCTTGAGGCTGAAAAGCATGTGGAGGCCGACCAAAAGGAGCAGCAAGAGGGAGACACCGTGCAGGATATTCGCCCATTTCTTGGTGCCTTCGCCCGCGGCGGCGATAATCGCGCCCATGGCGGTGAACACGCCGAGCGCCCCGGCCAAATGGAGTGTCTTGAGGAGGAAAGGATTCATCGGCGGGAAGTCTGGCCGGACGACGAATCCGGGCAAGGGAAACCTCCCTTAAGGAATGCTACTTTCGCGCAAGCGCCTCGAGAAACTCCTCGTGAGTCAGGCATGCGCCAGGATCAAGGTCCATTTCCTCCGAACGACGGTAGGCCTCGGCCAAGTCCTCATCGTCCTCTATGGGGCTTGCCATGGCAGAAGATTGATCCGGTTGCGCCGCGAATTCAAGCCGAGGAACCTCACGCCGTCGCCGCCAGTTTCGGAATCGCCGCCAGCAGCTTCTTCGTGTAGGCGTTCTGCGGATTCGCGAAAAGCGCTTCGGCCTCGCCTTCCTCGACGATTTTTCCCTTGTACATCACCACGATGCGGTCGGCCAGGTAGCGCACGACGCCGAGGTCGTGGGTGATGAAAATCATCGTCAGTCCCAGCTCGGCGCGCAGTTTTTTGAGCAGATTCAGGATTTGCGACTGGATCGAGACGTCGAGCGCGGACACCGGTTCGTCCGCGATCACCAGCTTCGGTTCCGGAGCCAGGGCCCGGGCGATAGCGATGCGCTGGCGCTGGCCGCCGGAGAATTCGTGCGGGTATTTCTTCTGGAAACGCGGGTCGAGACCCACGGTTTCCATCAGCTTGGCGACCCGGGCGGAAAGATCGGCCCCGCCCACATTCGGGTGCCGCTGCTTGATCGCCTCGGCCAGCGTCGCGAAAATCGTCATCCGCGGGTTCAGCGAGGCGTAGGGGTCCTGGAAGATCATCTGGAAGTCCAGCCGGCGCTTGCGGACCTCGGACGACGGCAGTTTCGCGAGGTCCTCGCCATTCATGATGATCGACCCGGCCGTCGGCCGCAGGAGCTGCATGACGGTGCGGGAAAGCGTGGACTTTCCGCAGCCGGATTCGCCGACCAGACCGAGAATTTCGCCCTTCTCGATCGACAGGCTGACCCCGTCCACCGCCTTGATCGTCTCCACGTGCGGGGAAAAGATCGAGCCGGCGCGCTTTTTGAAGTGGGTCTGCAGTTCGCGGATTTCGAGGTAGGCCACACGCCTTTCAAAGCATGACACAATCCGCCCGGCACGGAAAAAAGCATCGGAGTTGCGAGCGTCTTTGGCCTTGTAATTTTCCCCCGCTTGCCACGGCGGACCGGGGACGCCTATTTTTCCTCCCCGCCCATGTCTGACGTCCCGACCGAAGCTGCCGCGCAGCACATCGCCACCATTGCCAAGGAAACCGGCATCTCCGTGACCTCCGTCGCGTCCACTGCCAAGCTGCTCGCGGAAGGCGCGACGGTTCCTTTCATTTCCCGCTACCGCAAGGAGGCCACCGGATCGCTCGATGAAGTGCAGATTCAGGCCGTGCGCGACCGCATGGTGCAGCTTGCCGAACTCGATAGCCGCCGCGTTTCGATCATCAAGTCACTCGAGGAGCGCAACCTGCTCACCCCGGAACTGAAGAAGAAGATCGACGCCGCCAGCACCATGACGGTGCTGGAAGACATTTTCGCGCCCTTCCGCCCGAAGCGCGTCACTCGTGCGACGAAGGCGAAAGAAAAGGGCCTCGAGCCGCTCGCCGACTGGCTGCTCGCCAATCAGGGTGCCGAACCGGCCGACGAGGCCGCCAAATTCGTAAATGCCGAGAAGGAGGTCCCGGACGCCAATGACGCCCTCGCCGGAGCTCGCGACATCATCGCCGAGCGCGTGGCCGACGATGCCGCGCTGCGCGGCCGGGTCCGCCGGATTTACGAGGAAGAGGCGACCGTCGCCTCCAAGGTGATGTACGGAAAGGACACCGACGCCGAAGCCGCGAAGTTCCGCGACTACTTCGAGTGGAGCGAGCCCTTCAAATCCATCCCGTCCCACCGCATGCTGGCGATCCGACGCGGCGAGAAGGAAAGCTTCCTCATCATGCGGATCGAGGTTCCGCTGGAACGCGTCAGCCGCATCGCCGAGCCCGAATGGGTCACCGGCCGCGGCCCGGCTGCCGATCAGGTGAAGCTCGCCGTGGACGACGGTTGCAAGCGTCTGCTTATGCCCTCGATGGAGACCGAGATGCGCCTCGCTGGCAAGAAAGCCGCCGATGAAACCGCGATCCGCGTCTTCGCCGACAACCTCCGCGAGCTGCTGCTCGCCTCGCCACTCGGCCGCAAGCGCACCCTCGCCATCGACCCGGGCTTCCGCACCGGCTGCAAGACCGTGGTGCTCGATGCCCAGGGTGCGCTGCTTCATCACACCGTGCTCTACGCGACCGCGGGATCTAACAACCAGATGTATGAAGCCGCGGTAGAACTCGCCGGTCTTCTCACGAAATACAAGGTGGAAGCCATCGCGATCGGCAACGGCACCGCAGGCCGCGAGACCGAGGCCTTTGTGAAGAAGCTCAAGCTTCCGTCCGGCATCCCCGTCATCATGGTCAACGAGTCTGGTGCCTCGATCTACTCGGCCTCGGATGTTGCCCGCGAGGAGTTCCCCAACGAGGATCTCACCGTTCGTGGTGCCGTGTCCATCGGCCGCCGTCTGATGGATCCGCTCGCCGAACTGGTGAAGATCGACGCGAAGTCGATTGGCGTCGGCCAGTACCAGCACGATGTCGACCAGCGCGCGCTCAAGACCAGCCTCGATGACACCGTCATCAGTGCGGTGAACGCCGTCGGCGTGGAACTCAATACCGCGTCGAAGCAACTGCTCGCCTACGTCTCCGGCCTGAACGCTTCCCTTGCTGAAAATATCGTGGCCTTCCGCACCGAACACGGCGGCTTCTCCTCGCGCGATGAGTTGAAGAAGGTCCCGCGCCTCGGCGAGAAGGCCTTCGAACAGGCTGCCGGCTTCCTTCGCATCCGCGACAGCAAGCACCCGCTCGACGGCTCGTCGGTCCACCCGGAGCGCTATCCCTTGGTCGAGCGCATGGCTGCCGACGTCGGTTGCGAGGTCGCTGACTTGCTGACCAACGAGACGGCGCGCAAGAAGATCGACCTCAAGCAGTACGTCTCCGGTGACGTCGGATTGCCGACGCTCCAGGACATCTTCGCGGAACTCTCCAAGCCCGGCCGCGACCCGCGCGCGCAGTTCGAGCATTTCTCGTTCGCCGAGGGCGTCGAGAAGCCGTCCGACCTCAAGGCTGGGATGAAGCTGCCCGGCATCGTCACCAATGTCGCAGCCTTCGGAGCCTTCGTCGATGTGGGCGTCCACCAGGACGGCCTCGTTCACGTCAGCCAACTCGCCGACCACTTCATCCGTGATGCCAGCGAGGTCGTCAAAGTGGGCCAACGCGTCAACGTGACCGTCATGGAAGTCGATCTCCCGCGGAACCGCATCTCCCTCTCCATGAAGTCCAAGCCGGACATGGAGCCGCGCCGCGCCCCCGCAGGCGGCGGCGGTGGTGGCAATGATCGCGGCCCTCGTCCTGATCAGCGCCGCGACAACCGTCCGCAGCAGGGCGGGGGCGGTGGTGGCAATGACTGGTTCAGCCAGGCATTGGGTCAGGCGAAGAAGAAGTGAGCCTTTGGAGTGCGGTGGCTTGTCACCGCTTTCGAGCAGGCGACTTGTCGCCGTGAAGCACCCTTACGTCCGCCTTTCTTCCTCCTCGGCAAGCCTCGGTCGGGAAAGCTGCGACGAGTGGCAGCACTCCATACAGACTGCGAAATTCCACGTGCGAGAATCAGCACGTTTCTCTCATTCTCCACCGGATGAAGATCACCAAGGTATGCTGCCAAGGCTGCGGGGCGGATTTGCAGGTCGATGAGACGATCCGCTTCGCCACCTGCAACTACTGTCATGCCCGTCTCGAGATCGTCCATGATCCTACGGTGACGCACACGCGTCTGCTGGAGAACATCGGGCGGACGACCGAGCAGATGGCAGGGAACCTCCGGGTGATTGAGCTTCAGAATGACTTGGAGCGGCTTGACCGGGAGTGGGAGAATCGCCGGGAGAGCTTCATGGTGACAGGAAAGCACGGCCATCGTTCCTTGCCGAGCGAAGCAGGGAGCATCACTGGTGGAGTGATCGCAATCGTGGCAGGCGTCGTCTGGATGTCCTTTGCCGCCGGGATGGGTGCTCCGTTTCCGTTTCCCTTGTTTGGTCTGTTGTTCATCGGGTTCGCGATTTTCGGAATGATCAACGGCACCAGCAAGGCATCCGGCTATAGGGATGCAAAACGCTCATTTAATGAGCGGAGAAATAATCTTATCCGCCAAATCGAGGAGTCTCGTCGCAGCTGACCTACGAAGAAGCACGGAAGCCGGTATGGTTTTGACGAGTTGCACCGGAGGCCAAGGCCGTGCAAAGTAATGCAACGTGAAAACCCTCGCCCGATTTTTAATCCGTCACGCCTCCGGCCGCGACGCCACCCGGATCGCCGGAATTCAGGTCCGGTCCTGTCAGGCTGCCTGTCAGGGCTTGGTGCCTGAAACCAAGCTCCGGGAACTCGACGCATCGCGCCGGGCGTTGGAGTGGAAGGACATGCTGGGAACCCCTTGCCAGCAGACCGTATTGGTCGCGATGAGGGGCGACCGCATGGCCGGCTTCTGCACGCTGTCGCAGTCGCAGGATCCCGATGCGAGTTCCGCCACCGCCGAGATCAGTTCGTTCTTCGTCGATCCCCTTGCGTGGGGTCGTGGCGCCGGTCATGAGCTGGCGGAAGAAGTCATGGATCAGGCGAAACGCCGCGGTTATTCGCGGATCACCCAGTGGGTCATCGGCGCGAACGACCGGGCCAAGCGATTCTGCGAGAGCCTCGGCTTTGCTCCCGATGGATCGGAGAAAACCGAGGAGATCTCCGGCTGCCCGGTGCAAGAGTTGCGCTACTCCAAGGCCCTCTGATCCTCGGTCACTTCATTCTCGCTTCCAGGCGCGCGAATCCGCGCGAACCGAGCGGTGTGGCATTCCGCCAGACCGCTTCCAATTTTCCGGGTGCGACCGTGGTGGTGCCGTAAAGCGCCATCAGTCGTGCCGGACTCATGGCGGGCGTAGCGGAGGAGATTACCCTGTATTCCACATCCGCGGCGGCGATGTCGGCGGGGATAATCAGGCAGAAGTAGTCGGCCGTGACGCCGTTCACCGTCAGGCTGCGGATTTCGTGACGGGGGCCATCGCTGCCGGGGGTGAGCGGGTTGCTGCCGTTGAGGAATTCAATCAGGTTCGCGCGGCCGTCGCCATCGCTGTCGGTGCTTTGGGAGGTGGCCAGCAAGCCGCGGGTCGTGGCCCACGTCGCGAATGGCGTGCCTGACGTGCCGACGGGATTTCCGTTGAGCTTGAGATTTGTCGGCTGGCTCTGGGTTCCGCTGCCGGTGAAACCGATGGTCCCGGTCGAGTTGTTAGGCAACGAATAGCCACCCCACGTGGGATTGGAGGCCGTATGGGTGTTGCCACTCTTCCCGCCATAGACGCCGTCCCACATGGACGCCACGGTGAAGGGGGCGTCGAACTGGATGGTCCAGGTGCTCAGCGCCGCACCGGTCTGATTGTTGAGCAGGAGCTGGCCTTGGTAGCCGGTGCCCCAATCGTCGGTGACTTGAAGCGTGAGCGTCAGCCCGCCGGCCATGGCGTGCGAGGTCCATCCTGCGTCGGGGTCGAGCGGCGGATCGACGGGATCTACTGGTTCGCCTGCGATCCACTCGACGAAGGCGGTGGAGAGGTCGGGGTGGCTGGCGTGCTCGTGGCCGATCTCCCAACAGCCGACACCACGGATGACGGCCGAGTTTGCCAGGACGCTGTCGGATGGAGAGAGGAGCGCGTCCATCTTTCGCTTCATCGCGTCGGGCGGTGTGAACCATTCGCCGCCGATTTCCACTTCGAGGGAGTCGGCGTTGGGAATGAAGGCTGCGGGGTTGGCGGCCCAAGTATCCCTCACTGCCGACCACGACCTGTTGTTAGATCCGTAGAAGGGGAGGCCGCAGACGATCTTGCTCGCCGGGAAGCCCTTGCCGATCGCGTAGTCGATGCCGCCCTTCACCGAGGCTTCGGGCAAGGTGTCGTTGGCCAGTGTCCACTGGACCGATCCGGGCTTGCGCATCGGACCATTGGCCGGGTTCTTCCAGTCGTAGCCGAAGTAGAAGAAGAAGTCGCAGTGCGGATGCAGCGCGGCGAAGTCGAAGCTGCCCATGAACCAGCCGGGTCCGCCGCCGAACATCACGATGTAGCGCGGGTCCTCCGCCTTCACCGTGGCATACAGCGTCTGCATCAGCAGCGTGAAATTCGCCCGTGCCGTGGCATCGGCGGGGAACTCGTAGTCGATGTCCACACCGTCGAGGTCGTGGTCATCCAAGAACGCGACGACATTGTTAGAAAATGTCTGCCGCAGCGCCGGGCTTGCGGCGATGGTCGCGAACTGGGTCGCGAGCGATGCCGGCGCGGCACCGCCGATCGATACGACGACGGACTTGTCCAGCGAATGCCCCTCCGCCACCACGGCAGGCAGGCAGCTCGAAAACGCGCCCAGTCCGGTGCCGATTGTGCCGTCCGACTTCGGTTCGGCAAAGGCGGTGATGATCACGTCGAAGGCCTCAAGGTTCGCTGCATCAAGGGCCGCAGGCAGGTCGGCGATGACCTGGTCCTGACCGTTCTCATTGCGCAGGGCATTGAGGTAGCCGAATGCCAGCGCTCTCGATGGTAATGTGGGCAGCCCCCGCAATGGACCTCCTGCGGGCGATGGTCCCTCGGTTCCCTCGGCCGGGATGGCGTCGCCCGCGAGCACGGAGTTGACCACATTGATCAATGGCGCGTCGGTGTTCGGGTTGAAGGGCAGCTTGTCATTGGTGGCCGAATCGGCGCGGAGATCGCCGAAGGCATGCCAGACGATCACGCCGCCGAGATTCTGATCGCGGACGTAGGCCGCCTTGTGACCGATGCTACGAGAGTCGTCGTAGCTGAGAAACGAGGTGCCTTTGGTGAGATACGGCACCTTCGCCACGTCGTCCCAATGCCGCGTCCAGCCGCTCCCCATGAGTTGGGTGATCCGCTGGTAGGTGGGTGTGGCATCGAAGGGTTCCCACGACGCAAAGTCGGCAGCGGTGACGATCGGGCCGTCTGGCTGCACGGTCTTGGAAATCTTCACCGTGGGTGCCCCGAGTGCCGCGGTGCCGTTGCACACCACGCCGCGGCCGTAAAAGCCGAGTCCCATCGCGATCTTCGAGCGAGGCACACCTTGGCTAATGAGATACTGCACGCTGGTGGAGCAGGCGAAGGTGGTAGTTTCCTGACCGGGGTGGGGGAAGAGCTGGGCATTGTGCCCGGCGAAATCCGACCAGCCGCCTTCGAAGTCGTAGGTCATCAGGTCGATCGAATCGAGCACGGCGGACATCGCCGGCCAATCGAAGCCGGCGAGCTTTGCCGGCGACGCCGACATGGCTGACGTGATCTCCTTGCCACTGCCGATCGCCGCGCGCAGCTCGGTGGCCAGCGTGAGGAAGTTCGCGTAGTCGGCATTCGTGCCGGTGAAGTTCATGCCGGCGAAAGCCCCGGGATACTCCCAATCGAAGTCGATGCCGTCGAAACCGAGCGCGATCAGCTTCTGGCAATCGGCGATGAAACGAGCGCGCTTCACCGGATCTGCTGCCATTTCGGGGAAGTGCTTGCACATCGACCATCCGCCGATCGCTGCCATCACCTTCACGCCTTTCGAGTGGGCGAGATCGAGGATTCCCGGAGCGGTTCCCGGCGGATGATAAGGCACTGGCAGCGGGCCGGAGAGACCGGTCGCGACGTGCTTCCAACCACCGTTGAAGGCGACGAAGCCGGCCGCTTGAACCGTGGCATTGATTTCCCACTGAGGCGTGAGGTTCCCCCAGATCAAGTGGTAGTCCCACGATGAGGAGACGTCGCCGTGCAGCAGCGGGGCGGGCTGCTGGGTGCTTCCCGCTTGATAGATGGCTTGATTCCGGTAGTCGCCGGAGTGCAGCGAGCCATCGTTCGCGACGCCGAAGAACGAAAAGTTAAGGTGGGTGTACTGCGAGTAATCGAGGTTGAGGTGATTCAGGAACCCTTGCTTCGGCAGGCCGGCACTGGTGGTCTTCCACGCATCCCATTGCGTCACGTAGCCGACCACACGCTTGGTATGATCGGCCGTGGTACGGGTCGGTTGGGAGTTTGCCCCCCATTGCGCGGAGAGCGTGGAAAGCGGCAACAGGCAAAGGAGGAGGTGGCGCAACATATTACGATCCCGAGAGGGTTTCCTGCCATCGAGCGCAGGGGAAGGAGGCGTTTCTAATGATTCTGCCCACTTTGGCAGGGCAGACCTGCTCAAGGGGCGGTGACCTTGAGATGGAGGAAGCGGCTGTTACCGCTGGCGGGAAGGCTGGCCTTCACCGTCCGTATCCCTCCGGTTTCGCCCAGCGTTTCGAATGTGATCCCGGCGTCGTCCCATCCCACCAGATTCCCCGAATGCTCGGCGAGGACTGTCACGTCCGTGGCCGACAGATTGAGCGTGTAGGTGATCGAAAGCGTGCCGTTCTCCACCACCGCGGCGGGTGAGGGGTTCGGAGCATTGGGGTTCAATCCCAATGCATACTCGATCAAGTTGACCAGTCCGTCGGCATCGGGGTCGGCGTCGTTGCCCGAGACGGTGGAGTTGCCGCTCTGGCCTTCGAATTCCTCCTCGCGCCACGCCTCAAGCGGCGCTTGCTCGTTGCCGACCTCGATCGGCATCGTCGTGTCGGAGAAGAGTCCGTGGGGATCGGTGACGCGGATCGTGAAGACGTTGACTCCGGTGTCGGTGCCTGCCGGCGTTCCGGTCAGCGAGCCATCGGCTGCGACCGCCAGCCAACTTGGCCCGGAAACTTTCGAGAAGACCATTTCGTCTCCTTCATTGGGATCGACCGCCTCCGCGGCGATCGATTCAGCGTATGCTGCATCGGCGCTGCCGGTCGGCATGACGAGGGGTCGCGAGGTGAAGAACGGCGTCAGGTTGCGGATGACTTCGACGTGAACGTTGTCGATCGCGAAATCCACCGTAAGATTGCCGTGACGAATCCCCAGTGCCTCGAACGTGGTGGTTACGGGGGTGGTGTCGCTGAACTGGATCAGCGATTCATCCACGGCTCCCGTGATCGCGATGCCAGTTGCGGTGCGGGTCAAGGTGAGCGCCAGCGTGTGCGGTTCCTGATCGTTGATCGATGCCCTGCTGCCGGAAGTCAGACCGGTGACGGTCGCTCCGGAGCCGAAGCCGTTATCCGCGCCGGTGTCCTCGGCCAGCGACCAGCCGGTCGCGCCGCCGACGCCTTGTTGCACCAGGAAACCGTCGCCCGCCGCATTGTAGAGGCCGAAGCGCAAGCCGGAGCCGACGCTCGTGGGAGCCTGCGTGTAGCGGAAGTCGAGGCTCAGCCGCAGGCTATCGCCCGGCTGCGAAAGGGATACGGCGGAGAAGTTCGCACGGGTCAGCGGGAAGGTGCCGGTGTTATCGGTCGTCAGAGCGTTGCCGCTGCCGAGGGTGGCGTCGTCCGCTACCGACAAGGTCCCGCCGCTGGTGGACCACGCAGCGTCGTCCGGATCATCGGCATCGTTGCCCGAGGAGGGTGCGACGCCCACGTCGAAGCTATCCTCGACTGCGTGAGCCAAGGTCTCATCGTCAGCGATGGTCACCGTCGCACTGGCCGGCGAGGCCACGGCATAGGCGGCATTCGGGGAGAGCGAAAGCACCACCGTCTCGTCATCCTCGAACAGGCCATCGTCGATCGGAACCAGCGGCAGCAGCACGCTGGCTTGTCCTGCCGGAATCACCGCGCTGCCAGTGGATTCGAAGTAGTCCTCGCCGGCAACTGCGGTTCCGCCAAACGAATAGAGAACCGTCAGATCGCCGGTGGCGGGGCCGCCACGGGTAATGAGGAACCCGCCGGGCATCTCGCCGAACTCGCGGGCGAGGGGTTGGGTTGCGGTCACCGTGAGAGGATGGCCGACATTCACCACCAGCGAGGCATCCGCGAAGACGCCGTGCTGATCGGTGAGGCGAATGGTGAAGTTGTTAGCTCCTGCGTTTACCGAGCCCGGCGTGCCGGTGAAGCTGCCATTGGCGGCCACGCTCAACCACGACGGACCAGCGGTCTTGGCGAAGGTGAAGGTATCGCCTGGGTTTGGATCCGAAGCATCGCTGGCCAGCGAGCCCGCGAACAAGGTGTCTAGCACCGCCGACTTCACCAACGGGCTTGAGGTGAATGCCGGTGCGAGATTCGGACTGAATTCCACCCTCACGTTGTCGAGACGGAAATCAACGGTCTGGTTGCCGTTCGCGATGAAGACGGTATCGAAGCTGGTAATGACCGGCGTGGTGTCGGTGCCCGAGTGAACGACGCCATCGATATTCGACGTGGCGAGGATGCCGGTCGCCATGCGCGTCAGCTTTAGCGACATCGTGTGCTTCGCCTGGTCGTTGAGCGTCGCCTTGCTGCCGCTGTGGAAGGTGGTCATGGACCCACCTGAACCGAAGGCACCGCTTGGTGACTCGAGCAGGCTGAGGCCTGTGTTTCCTCCGGTCCCGTGATGGATGCAGAAGCCCGCGCCGGCCGCATTGTAGAGGCCGATGCGGAGGCCGCCGCCCATGTCGGTCGGCGCGGCAGTGTAGCGGAAATTGAAGCTCAGGGTGATCGAGTCGCCATTCACGGGAAGCGCGCGTGCGGCGAAGGCTCCCTTGGCGCCACTGAAGGATGAAGTGACGTCGACATTCAGCGCCTTGCCGGTCGCCAGCGTGGTGTCACTGGCAACTGTGAGCGTGGCGCCGCTGCCGGTCCACGCGGCATCGAAGGCGTCGTCGCCGTCGTTGCCGGGAGTCGCGGTCGCGCTGTCGAAGCCGTCGTTCATGCGGACGAACAAGCTCTCGTCGTCCGCCAGGGTCACGGTCGCGGCGGATGTCGCCCCGAAGGCATAGGCGGGGGATGCCAATAAGGTGAGAGTCACCGTTTCCGCTGGCTCTAACAGAGCGTCATCCAGCGGCGTGATCGTCATGGTCGCGCTCGACTGGCCCACGGGGATCACGACCGAGGTGCCCGCCGAAGCATAGTCGCTGCCTGCAGTCGCCGTGCCTGAAACGTTGAAAGCAACAGCTAGTTCGGAGGTCGTGGGGCCGCTGCGCGTGATGGTGAAAGTGCCGGTGGAGAGATCGTCTTCGCTCGCCGAGGAATCGATGGCGGAGATGCTCACCGGATAGGCGACGGGGATCGACATGGTGGCTTCGGCATCCAGGCCGGTCGCATTCGTCACCCGCACGCCGAAGGTGTTGATGCCGGCATCTCCTGCTGCGGGTGTGCCGGTGAGATTGCCGTTGGCGGCGATGCTCAGCCAAGCCGGGCCGCTGGTCTTCTCATAAACGTTGCTCGGGTGGGGAGTCGTCACGTTCGCCACCACTGACCCCGAGTAGGCCATGCCAATGCCGGCCGTGGGCTTGGTGAAGGGATCGCTGTCGAAGGCTGGGGGCATCAGTTGGAAAGCTTCCACCTTGACGTTGTCGATGCGGTGGTCGCCGGTGATGTTCCCGTTGGTGATGGTCGCGTGGTCGAAGGCGTTGATCGGCGGCGTCGCGTCCGTCACGGTGAGTGAAACGCCATCAACGGTAGCGGTCACCCGAATGCCTGTGGCTGTCTTTTCCAACAAGAACGCCATCGAGTGGTTCGCCTGGTCGTTGATCGTGGCCTTGGATCCGGATGTCAGCGTGGTCAGGCCGCCGAAGCCGAAGGAGCCGTCGGCACCGCTGTCTTCCAAGAGCGACCAGCTTCCATTGCCGCCGGTTCCGTGGTGGACCATGTAGCCATCGCCGACGTTGTTGAAGAAGCCGAAGCGGAAGCCCGCCCCGAGGTTGCCAGGCGCTTGCGTGTAGCGGAAGTCAAAGGAGAGCTTCAGCGCGTCTCCGACATTCACCAGCGCACGGCCGGCAAAGGCAGTGTCCGAGCCCGCGTAGGTATTGCCGTCGATATTGAGTGCGTTGCCGCCGCCCAGCGTGGCGTCGGAAGCGATCGAGAGCTGCGAATTCGGCAGCCAGTTGGCATCGAGCGCTTCCGAGGGATCATTGCCGGCGGTCGCATTGAAGGTGTCGTTCACCAGGGTCGCGAACGGCTCTGCATGGTTGAGACTCACTTGGTCAAAGGCCACGCCGCCGAGGGAGGCATCCACATGGCTGGTGACGGCCAAGCCCGCTTGGATCGACGTCGCCATCGGAATCGTTGCGGTGCTCACCTGTGTCCACGCGATGCCATCGGCAGAAACGTAGGCCGTCATCAGGTTGCTGCTGCGCGTGAGCCGGACCCAATTGTTGATTCCGGCATTCAAGGCGGGGCCGTTGACATTGGTCGAGGTGCCGCCGCTGGTCGTGCGGTATTGGAAGGCGAAGCCATTCGAGGGCGTGGCAAAGATCGAAGCGTGGGCAGCACCCGCTCCAGTGCCATCGCGCAGCATCACCCCGGCCTTGGCATAGCCGTTGGTGTTCGCTTGTCCCTTCACCCGTGCCCGGATGTCGCAGTCGCCGTTGGTAGTCTGGCGGACGAAGCGGAATTCATCCGCCGTGCCCCAGATATCGGCACCGGATCCGTAAACGACATAGGTGCCGCCTTCGGCACCGGCATCCCCGGCCGTGCCCACGGTGCCAATGTCCGACGATGTCCACAGGGGCGGCAGGGGTGGCAGCGCCACCGGATTCACGTAGGCCTTCGCGATGCCTTGGTAGCCCGCGGTATCCTGGATGCGATAGTTGAAGTGGTCGTAGCCGGAGCTGAACTTCGGAGGCGCGTAGTAGATCAATTGATCCCGGCCGGAAGGGCCGGTGCCGGGCGATCTGACAACGAGCGACCGCATCGTGGAAGCCATGTCGGCGGAGACCAGCGTGACTGCCTCGCCATTGCTATCGCTGTCGTTGGCGAGCACGTCGATCACCGTGGAGAGCGCGCCGGAACTCATCGTCACGCGGTCGCCAAAGGCGCGCGGGGGCAGGGGGGATGGATAGGCGCCGAGGTTGTCGAGCACACTCGCTTTCGAGTTGCGGTGATTGATGATCTTGGTGGCCTCGGGACTGGAGAAGCGGGCCAGTGAGTTGTCCGACATGATCGTCGGTCCTTCCGGCTTGCCGTCGCCCTCGTAGTGGCTCGATGACCAATTGTGGCCGAGTTCATGTCGCCACGCGGAAAGGAAGTCGCCGCTCGATGTTGCACCGGTGATGCTGTAGCGGCTCGATGAACCGATGACCCCGACCGACGCAAGACCACCGCCCACGCCCGGCCGGACCAACGAGGCGACATCGTGGGCACTCGCTCCGAGAATCGGCGGCAAGGTGGTATTCCACTGCGTCTTCATCGTATTGAGCAAGACGCTCCACTCTGAGACGGTTGACGTTGGCAGTGCCTGATAGGGACACTTCGCGGCATCGGTGCGGACGACGATCCGGCCGAGCCGGTGGAGGATGGCGGTGTCGCGCAGGTAGACGATGTTCGCCTTCATCGCGCAGAACTCCACCATATCGATCAGGTTGACCATGTTCGATCCGACCGCTTGCCACTCGCGGTAGCTGGCATCGATACCGAGTTCCGCGGCCTTCACGGCCGACCCCGCACCACCGGCACCCACGCCAGTGGTGGGATAAACATTGGGCGTCCAATCGCCGCCGCCCGCACTGGCCGAGGTGCCGCTGCTGCTCCACGTCTTGCCATCTTCAAAGGCGATGTAGGACCAGAAGGTGCCATTCGCCTTCTGGTAGCCCGCGGCGATCGCACCGGGGCGACCGGTCACCGTGCCGATGTAGGTCCGCGGCACGTCTGCGGTGTAGGTCGTGAAGTTGCCGGTCGCGTCCTGGACCTTCACGTTGTAATTCGTGCTGCGGATCGGATGCAGCGTGAAGTTCACCGTCAGCGTGGTGGAACCGTTGGTGAGGTTCTTCGTGACCGTGGCGGGTGGGGCCTGCGCGAGTGCCGGCAGGGCAGTGAGGAGGAAGAAAAGAAAGGCTTTCACAGGCTCGAGGGTTTGCATGTGGGCTCCGGGCATTCCCGCACTATTGGACAGGTTGACGGATTTTCTCGCAGGCCGGTAGTGGGCAATTCTGCCGACTCCCCAAGGAGGGGGATTGAAGATTGAATCTCATCTCACACAGTCGCCGCGTGAGGCGGCCCGCCCCTTCTCAGAATGAAATCCGTCCTGCTGTTTTCCGCCCTGGTTCTTTCCGCTCACGCCAACGACTGGCGTCTCGTGTGGTTCGAAGACTTCAATCGCGCCGGTGCTCCCGATCCCACGAAGTGGACCTACGAAAAGGGCTTCGTGCGAAATCAGGAGCTCCAGTTCTACGCTGACAACCGCCGTGAGAATGCGCGGGTCGAGGGCGGACGCCTCGTGATCGAGGCTCGCAAGGAGGTCTTTCCGAACCCGGTGTTCAAGGAAGGAGCCGCGGAGTGGATGAAAGCCCGCAAGGAAGCCCAGTATACCTCGGCCTCAGTCATCACGAAGGGCCTGCAGGCCTTCCACTACGGAAAGATCGAGGTATCTGCGAAGCTACCGGCCGGCAAGGGCGTCTGGCCGGCGATCTGGATGCACGGCAACAACAAGGGCAACAGCCGCTGGCCGATGTGCGGCGAGATCGACATCATGGAATTCGTCAGCCACCGGCCCGGCGAGGTCCACCGAACCATCCACTTCGCCAAGCCCGGCACGACCACCCACCAGAAGCTAGGAGGCAGCATCAAGGTCAGCACCCTGCACACCAAATTCCATGTCTACGGCGTGGAGTGGAACGAGAAGACCATCACCTTCCTCTTCGACGGGAAGCCCTATCATACGGTCGATCTCGATGCCGCCGGTGCGGGAGCGGAGAATCCATTCCGCAAGTCCGGTGCGTTTTACCTGATGCTCAATCTCGCCGTCGGCGGCACCTGGGGCAAGGAGCCCGACCCCAAGGCGTATCCGCAGAAGTTCGAGATCGATTGGGTGAAGGCATGGGAGAAAAAGTGACATCGAGCTAGCGGCAGCGGCGCAGCGGGACGAGTAGACCCAACCCACCGAGCATGGCGGCGCGGGGCTCCGGCACGATAGCCAGCAGGGTGCCACTCGCTCCAATCGAGACATTGCCCAAGGTTCCGTTCCCAACGAGGGTGCCGACCGCCTCCTCGGCACCGGAGGCGGAGAAGCTCTCGCCGCGGGAGGTCGAGGTGCTGGAGTTCCTGGTGAAGGGGCTGGCCTACAAGGAGGTCGCCGCCGAACTCGGCATCAGCTATTCCACCGTCCACCGCCACATCGAGGGCATCTACAAGAAGCTCCACGTCCACTCACGGAGCCATGCGGTGGCGAAGCATCTGGGTGCCTGAAGGTATGAGCCCGTGCGGGTCACTCAGTGGTCAACTGCACCTTGTCGAATTGCGCCTGCTGCCAGCCGGCGGCGGGGGAATGGCTGAAGTTCATGCGGATCTGGAGCGGTTGGCCGATCAGCGGATCGCCGATGGCCGGCGAGGTCCACACATAGGTCTTCTCGGTGAAGCCCGTGGGGAGCGACACGCTGGTGAACGAGGTGAAGGTGCCCACGGGGATTCCATTGGCGGTGAGGCCGAAGCTGCCGTCCGGTTGACGGTCGCCCGTGGCGCGCTGCGCGAAGATAATGCGGAGCGTGTAGGTGGTGTCCGGCGCGATGGTGCCGACGGCGGCGGAAGTCGCGGTGGCGCCGCCGGAATTGCCGATGTTGATGTAGGCGACCTGATCGCCATGCCCCCCCAGTGCGGTGAGTCGTGACCCCTCGGCACCGGAAGTTCCGAAGCGGTTGTCGCGGATCTCCTCGACGCCCCAGTTGACGCCGCTGGAGAATGTCCAGCCGTCGGGATTGCCGTTCGAATACGCGGGGCTTTGGCCGGTGCGATCCGGTGATTCAAAGCTGGCGTTCGGGACCAGTGGCGGAGGCGAGGGGAGCAAGGCGGCACGCAGGCGGATGAAGAGCTTGTCCGCGAGGGTTTCCACGACTTCCACCCACTTGCTGCCATCGGCTTCCTCGTGCAAGACCAAGCCATCGACGCCGTCTTGAACCGGCTGCCAACCGTCAGTGCCAAGGGAGTCCTTCTGATATTCCACCACCAGCACGGCATCGGCGACCGCCCGCGGGTGGTAGCGATAGATCGGCAAACCGTCCTCCTCTTTCAACAGCGCTTGCAGGGCGGCTGCATCGGCTCGCAGCGGGTCGGTGTCTTCCAGCAGGTATTCGATCAGATTCGGCAAGTGGTCATGGTCGAGATCCGCTTCGGGATCGGCCTCGCTGCCAGTCAGGCCGGCGATGGTTGCCCAGCCGCCGTAGTGCGAGGGGTCGGGCGGCAAGCCGACAGTGACCGATGCCGTGTCGAGGTGAACGACAGCATTTTCAGAAGCCAGGCGCATCCACACCTGCGTGCCGGCCGGAAGCCCGGACAGGTCAACATAGCCACTGCGTTGGCGCGCCGTGCCAGTCCATGCCGGCAAGGTGCGCGAATCGAATGCCGGCAGGCTGGCGATATCGCTGCCCGCGGCACCGGCGAATCGTCCGTCCCATGCATGGAAGCTCACCCTGACCGCACCGCCGCCGCCACTGATCGCGCTTTGCTCGAAGGCCCAGCGGAGATGGGTGCCCTGGGCCGGATCATAGCTTCCCAAGTTCTGATAGATCGCGGCACCAGCATCGATCTCGGCGAGCTTTCCAGTAGCACCGCCACCATCGATGAAGCGCACTGCTCCCGCCGGCGTGCCGAACCACGGGCTAGTCGGATTCTGCTCGAAGCCGCCATCGGTCACCGCGAGAGCCGGTGTGGTGGCGTTCACCACGGTGTTGCCAGTAATCGAGAGGTTGGTGGTGTTGCTGGTTGAGACGAGGCTCGATGCTGCCGGCGTGGTGCCGTTGCGCATGCGGAAGAGATTTCCGGAGAACACGAGATCGTCCGTGGACTTCGCATCTGCGGCTCCATTGCCGGAGAGCGTGAAGACATTGCCTTCCACTGTGATGTTCTTGTGCACCGGTCCGCCGTGGGTGGTGTTCTCCGGATTGATGTGGATCACCCGCTCGGCGCATTCGTAGAAGGAGTTGCCGCGCACGGTGAGATCATGAACGGGGCCTGATTCATACCAGCCAGCGGCATCATCCTCGATGAGGATGGCGTGCATCTGGGTGCGGAAGAAACGGTTGCCCTGGATCAAGATCGGCCGCCGGGTGGTGAGCAGGATGCCGCGGGTCGGGATCTGGGCGATGTCGCAGTTGATCATCTCGACCGCGGGCGTCCACGTCACGTTCTCGACCGCGTCCGAGTTGAGCGTCACGCCGGTCACGTCCTTGTCGAGCGTGATGACTTGCTCGTAGTCGCTGGTCTTCTGCACCGCGGTCACGGTGGCGCTCTCGTATGGCAACAGCGTGGCCCGCCGCAGCAACTCGATCTGGTCGCCGGGGACGAAGGCCTCGAAGCCCCAGCTCTGATGATGCATGAAGCGTAGCCGCAATTGATTGGGCGCATCCTGCGCGACGACGCGCAGGTGGGTGCCATGGACGTTGAGGGCGTCGTCATGCGCGGCGGACAGCGTGCTGTCCAGAATGCGGACGGTGCCCTTGCAACCGGAGAAATGCAGGACGTCGGCCGGTGAAGAGCAGGTGCGGCCGCTGCCGGGCTTCGGCGCGATGGTGAGGCGCGAATAGGTCACGTTCTCCGTGAATTGGGCAAGGATGCCAAAGCCGTGCATGGCGCGCACGGAAACGTCCTCCATGACCACGTCCGAGCAGCGGTTGAACCACATGCCGACCTCGTTGCGGCGGGCGCGGCGGAACTGGTAGGTAATGCCGGGAACGACGTTGCCGAGATTGCCACCGTCGAAGCGGAGGCGTCCGCCGCCGAGTTCGGTGACCGCGGTGGGCGCACCGATCGGGTCGTTGTTGTTCCGCGTCACGGTCCGGGTGGCGGGGTCGTAGCGCTGGATCTGGTCGTAGCCGGTGTCCATGCCGGGGCCGATCCAGCGCAGGCTGTTTCCTCCGACGATCTGGTAATCGGAATCCGAATGAACTGCGCCGATCCAGTGGCTGGTGCCCTTCTCCACCGCGGTGATCTCGGAAAAAGTTGGCCGTTCGAAGTCGAACTCCACGCCGCGCACGGTGAAACCCTGGCAGCGTTCGGCCACAAGCATGGTCATCTGGCCGCGCATCATCAAGGTGGCGCCTGGCCCATCGAGGGTGAGGTCGTCGATGTCGGTGAAATCGAGCGCGATGTGGCGCTGCGGCGAGCCGGATTCGGTCGAGTTCGACGTGTGGCAATCGCGCACCGTCGAGCTGGCGAGATCGAAATCGTAGCGTCCGGGCGGGATCGCCAGCGTCACCGGCCCGCCGACGGCCTTGGCGGCGGCGATTGCCTGGCGGAACGCCACGGTGGCGTCTTGCCCGGAGTCAGGCGAGGCACCGTGGGTCGCGACGCTGATGGTCGTTTCCGCGGCAGTCGCTGACCACGAGATAGCGACCGAAAGGGCAAGCAGCGGGCGGAGTGAGTGGATCATGGGTCTGGCGACTGGACAGGGTAGCGAGGTCCGCGGCCAGGGATATGACTAGTTCTAGTCATGGCGGCGGGGCGCGCACTTCGGCTACGGATAGCGACTCATCCATAGCGCGCTCCATGAATTTTCCGACCTCCTACCGTTCCGCTGCCACTTGCTCCCTTGCCGCCATCGCCCTCCTCACCACTCCCGGCAACGCGGCACTTGTGGTAACCAACGGTGGCTTCGGCACCAACAGCGTCAATGCGCAGTACATCGATGATGCGTCCGCGGGCGCGCAGAACGATCCCGCCTGGTTCGAGAGCACCGCATCCACCAACTGGATCGAAGGAAGCTGGACCAACTCGGATTCCACCACTTTCCCCTCCGGCACCGGTCCGGCCCTGCTGTTCGACGGCGGATCGGCCACCATGGGCTGGACTTATCAGAGCTTGGGAACGGTGACCGCGACCGAGATCAGTCTCGGCACCTTGCGCATCTTTTCCGACTTCGCCGAGAAAACCGATGGAGCCAGCAATGGCGCCCGGTTCGACATCTTCACCGGAAACTTTTCGGCGGCAGATGGCACGGATGTCCTCGGAGCGGGCGGCATCACGTCGCTCGGCACGATCACCTTGAACGCCTCGGACCAGGGCCTGACCGCGGCCGCGGGTAACGCCTCTCGCCAAAGCAATGTGTTCGTCGGGAACATCGATATCAGTGGCCTCAGCATCGGAGACCAAGTGTGGCTCCGCATTGCCGAATCCCGCGACACCGCCTTCACCAGCGGCGACCTGATCGTGGACAACGTTTCGATTGCGGTCGTTCCCGAGTCCTCGATCGCCCTGCTCGGTGCCTTCGGCGTGCTGGGACTGCTGCGCCGCCGTCGCTAATTTCTCCCATTTGACCCTGATTCAAAATTCCAAACCCAAAACCCATGACCCTCCCAAAGACCCACCTTATGAACATCAGAACCTCGCTCTTGATCAGCGCGAGCATGCTCGCACTGGCCACACCGTCCACCGCCGCTCAGATGACTTGGGGAGCGCCGGCTACCATTGCCGGTGAATCGGACGTGTCCACCACAGGCACCCTGGTATCCGCCTATAGCTTTTTCAACGGCGCAAGCACGGTCAATGGAGTTGCCTTCGCCAATGGGAGCGGCACGAATCTGGGGACCTACTTCCAAATATCCGCCGCCGGAGCGACATATAACGGTTTTGGTGCGGGCGCGGCAGGCACGGCCTACGCGAATCTCACCGCTGGCTACAAGACCCTGCTGGCGAATGGCCGGTACAACGTCAAGAACTCGACGGTGTCCCTCAAGAGTCTGACCCCGGGTCACCAGTATGCGGTGCAAGTGTGGAGCAACGATTCCCGCGCCGCTACAGGAAGCCCGCCGAGTGGTGCCTATGTCACGTTGAATGCGGCCAATAGCGTCAATCTGCCGATCAACGGGACCGGCTTGGCGGGCGGAGTCGGCACCCATTCGATCGGTCTCTTCGTGGCCGACAATGCGACCCAGACGTTCACGGCGGGCAGCAGTTGGGGGGATTGCTACCTCAATGCCATCCAACTCCGCGATCTTGGATTGGCCACTTTCTCCACTGCCGGATATTGGAATGGAACCGGTGGTGCGACATGGGATGCGGCCACCACGGCGAGTTGGTCGCTCAATGACTCCACGGCACCTTTGAGCAGTGGCAACTTCGCCGCGGCCATGTCCGCGAGTACCGGCGTCGCGACCTTCAGCGACCTTTACTACGACAACGGCGCTACCGTGCCCGTTACCCAAAACCTGGTTACCATCGCCGCCGGTGGTGTTTCCTGCACCACTGCGAATTTCCCGAGTTCGGCGATCGCCTATATTCTCAACGGCGCGGACGCAACGGGCCTCACCGGGGGCACGGCACTCAGCAAGTCTGGCAGCTCCATGCTGACATTGGCAGGTGCCAATACCCACACCGGCGCGACCACGATCGAAAGCGGTTCGATCCGGTTGGGCAACGCCTCCTCACTGGGGAGCAGTCCGGTGACGGTGAGCCTTGCCAACGGATTGTCGTTTGCTGCCGGTATCGGAACCTTCACTCTGGGGAATCTTGCCGGCTCCGGCGGCCTGGCCTTGACCGACACCGCAGCGGCCGCGGTGACCATGAAAGTCGGCAATGGCAGCAACACCAGCTACGGTGGCAATCTGAGCGGTGCTGGCGCGGGCCTGACCAAGCAAGGTGGCGGCACCCTGACGATGACAGGGGGATGCTCCCTGACCGGACAGGTGGCTGTCAATGAAGGCACGCTCAGCACGCAAGGACCCGCCGCCGATGGCGTATTCCCCAATGCCGCCAGCGTGACGATCAACAACGGCGGCACCTTGGCGTCCGGCTCGAACGGACTATTCGGTTACAACAACCACCCGGTGCCGGTGACGGTGAACGCCGGCGGCCTGCTCACCGTGAATGGCGGTGCCAATGGTGGCCCTAACATGTTCGGCTCCTTGACCCTCGCGGGTGGCACAGTGGCGGAGGACAATTCGGTTCATGGCACTTACGGCTCCTACAACTTCGGCGGCGCGAGCATCATCGCCACGGGTGCGACGACCTCCGCCTTGAGCGCCCGCGATTTCCAGTTCCGCAACTCGGCCACCACGGTGCAAGTTGATGCTGGCTCCACCCTCAACGTCACCGGCTATTTCACCGGGCTGGCTCACGCCGCCGGAAAGGCCCTGAACAAGACCGGGGCGGGCAAGCTGATCCTCGCTTCCTCGACCGCCAGCAGTCACGGTGCCACCAATGTCAATGAAGGCACCCTCGAACTCACGGGGGCTCACGGCACCGGCAAGATCACCGTTGCTACCGGCGCGACCCTGGCAGGCACCGGCACGGCTGGCGGCGTGGTGGAGGTTCAGGCAAACGGCGTGCTCACGACGGCCGACAATGTCATCGAGGATCTCACGCTTAATAGCTCCGCCACCCTGGCCGGCACCACTGCATTGGAGATCACCAAAGACGGCGGAATTCCCGTTGCCGACCTGGTATTCATCCTGAGCGGCGTCACCTACGGCGGGACCTTGAGCGTCACCAACATCACCTCCGATTCCACCGGACTGACGGTCGGCGACAGCTTCAAGCTGTTTGATGCACTCTCGTATTCCGGTGGATTCACCACCTTCAATCTGCCCGCACTGCCTGCGGGTCTGAGTTGGGACAGGTCGACCCTTACCTCCAACGGCACGATCAGTGTGATCAACAATGTCTCGTCGCCGGTATTCACTCCGCCGGGTGGTGGCTACGCGGGAGCCCAGAGCGTGACCATCAGCTCGGATAGTGGTTCCACCATCTACTACACGGTGGATGGCAGCACCCCGGGACCGTCGTCGCCAAATGGTCCCAGTCCGGTCAGTGGCATCACGGTCCCGACCAACTCGTCGATGACCGTGAAAGCCTACGCCGTGAAAGCCGGCCAAGGGAACAGCACGATCGCCACTGCCCTGTATACGACCGTTACCACCCCGACTTGGACGGAAGTGTTCGGGGGCAATTGGTCCGATGGAGAGACCGCCAACTGGCTCAGTGGCGTGGTCGGCAACGGTGCCGGCGTGACCGCCGACTTCAGCACCCTCACGCTCGATGGCGATAGCCTGGTGTCCTTGAGCGATGCCCGGTCCATCGGCCACCTTCGCTTTGGTGATGTGGGAAATGCTTACCAGTGGACGCTCGGAGGCAGCGAACTGGCGTTGGCTGGCACGTCGCCGTCGATCACGGTGAACAATCAACGAACCATCATTTCCGCGCCACTGGCTGGCAACGCCGGCATGCGAAAGGAAGGCGGCGGCATCCTGCGGCTTGCGGCGAATGAAGACTACACCGGCAACACCGTGGTCAACGGCGGCACGCTGGAACTCGCCGGAGGGGCCGCGGCTTACACCAATTCCACTCTTCAAGGCACCCTCACGGTCAACGGCGGGGCGACCTGCTCGCTGGCCTCCTCCACGGCGCTCGGTTGGGGCGGAGGGGTCACGGACATTTACCTGAATGGCGGCGAGTTGACCGGCACGGGAGCCATGGCGCTCGGCGTGTCCTATCATCTCACCGGCGGTTCGATCAATGCCACCGGCTTGATCCGTCTGGGTGTGCTCACCGGATTCCCGGATGTGACTTTGACCTCATCGTCCAGTGCCACCACTTCGGTGATCAATGCGGAGGGCCTGTCCCTGACCGGAATCTTCGGCCAGACCTCGCTGCCGGTCACCGTCGCGCAGGGCACGACTTCCACCGGCATCGATCTTCAGATCAATGCGCCGATCAGTGGCGGCTATTCGCTGGTCAAGGGCGGAGCAGGCAATCTCCTGCTTGCAGGAACCAATACTTACAGCGGTGCCACCACCGTCAATGAAGGCACGCTGACGATCAACGGCTCGGTCTCATCCGCCACCACCATCAATGGCACTGCCACGCTAGCAGGCACCGGCACGGCCACTGGAGGCGCTACCATCGGAGCCACCGCCTTTGTCGCGCCCGGCGGCAGCACGACCGGCGAGTTGCATGGCGGGGCCACCACCATCGACGGCACTTACCAGTGCCAGCTCGGCGGCGTTGCCTACGACCGGCTCACGATTACCGGCAACCTGACGTTCGCTGCCACCTCGACCATCGCGGTGTCGGGCGAAGCTACCGAAGATGCCTACGTGATCGCCAGCTACACCGGCACGCTCAGCGGCACCCCGCAGGTGACGGGCATTCCCGAGGGATACGCCTTGGATCTCAACACGCCGAATCAAGTCCGGATCGTCCAGGCCACCGGTTATAGCGACTGGGCTTCCCAATGGGCCGACGGACAGGGAATGAATCTCGACTTCGACGGCGATGGCGTGGCAAACGGCATCGAATACTTCATGGGCGAAACCGGAGTATCCTTCACCGCCGGTCCCTCCATGGCAGGGAAGACGGTTTCCTGGTCCAAGGGTGCATCCTACGTGGGCACCTATGGCGTGGACTACTGGATCGAAACATCCTCCACGCTGAGTTTGGCGGGTTGGAGCGTGGTTCTTTCAGGCGATCCAAACCTCACCAACGGCAGCCCCCTCCAGTTCACGCTGCCGGCCGGCCAGCCCAGGATCTTCACCCGGTTGGTGGTGACCGGTCCGTGAATGGAGTCCATCCGTGATCTGCAAGCCGCCGCCCGGACTCCATGCCGGGCGGCGAAATTCGTTGGTGGGGTAGAGTAGCAATTCCGGAATCATCACACTAGCATCGCCACTGTGATCGGACGCCTCTTCCTCACCGCGTGGCTGACGCTGCTATTCGCCGCGGCGTTGTTTGGCGCAGAGGAGCCGCGGGCTTGGCCGCCGCGAGACGCGATCCAGACCTGGCGAGTCGGCTCCGGTCTGCCTCATCAGCGGGTGCAGGCGGTCTGCCAAACGGAGGATGGCTTCCTGTGGATCGGCACCGCGCAAGGACTGGCTCGTTTCGACGGTGTGGACTTCGAACTCGCCCCGCTTCCTGACAACCCCTCGGTCGTTCGCCTCTCCGCGGGCAAGGGCAACCGGCTGTGGGTGGGCACCGGCGACGGCACCCTGTGGCGCGGCGAAGGCATGCGCTTCGAAAAGGTATTCCAAGATGGGTTTCCGGGAGGCTTCGAGATCCTTGCGGAGGATCGCGATGGACGCTTGTGGATTTCGTCCATTGGCCACTTCCGCGTGTATCTCTGGGAAAAAGGAGAACTGCGCGACATGACCGCGCACTGGGATCAAACGGGAGCCGGACACGTCGCGCAGATGCGAGTGGATGAGCAAGGCCGTCCGATCGCCAATGGAGGAGGAATGATCTGGACCGTCCAAGGCGAAACCTTGGAACCGGTACCCGGCTACAAAGGCGACTCGATTTATCATGCTCCCGGTCGTGACCACAGCTACTGGGTGAGCGATGGCTCCGGCGTGCGCCGCCTTTCCGAGGGAAGGCTTTCGCCACCGGTCGGTCCTGGGAATTGGGGCGGGCGGCACCTCACGTTCGGAATCGAAGATCATGACGGCAATCTTTGGGTGGCTACCGGCGGATACGGCATCCTGTGCTATCGCGACCAAGTCACCCACCGCCGGCTCGACACGCGCGATGGCCTGTGTGGTGATTTCGCGAGCTGCCTCTACGTCGACCGTCAGGGCAACTTGTGGGTGGGTTCGGATGGCGGCGGACTCAGCCGCGTTACCCCTGCCTTGTTTGGTGTCGCCGGGCGGGTCGAGGGTCTCAGCTCGGACCGCGTCACGGCCATCGAGCGCGGTCCCGACGGTTCGCTGTGGATCGGAACCCACGCCGATGGTTTGAACCGCTTCGATGGCAGCGCGTTCTCGCGGGTGCCGGGCTTTCCCGAGACCACGGGGGTGCTGTCGCTGGCCGCGGAAGGAAAGGACCTGTGGATCGGCCACTCGGGCGGGCTGGCCCTTTGGAGCGAAGGGCAGCGAGAGGGCGTCGTCGGCTGGCCTCGCAGCGGTTGGGCCGTCGAAGCCCTGCATCGCGACCGCCAAGGAGGACTGTGGGTCGGCCAACGCAGTGCAGGCTCGGTGATCTGCATGCGAGGAAGGATTCCTGGCGAGGTCCGCCTGCGCGCGGATGCCCAAACGGAGTTCGATGTCCGCGACTTTGCTGAAGACGAAACCGGGGCGGTGTGGATCGGCACCGACGGAGCGGGATTGTTTCGCCACTCTGAAGGGAAGGTCGATGCTGTAGGAAGTTTCCGGCAGGTGACCGCTCTGGAAGTGGGAGGCACGGGTGAGCTATGGGTCGCCGCGGATGGCGGACTGGCGCGGATCTGGCAGAGGGAAGGGACATGGCAAGTCGAGCCGGGGTGGCACGCGGGAGTGCTCCGCACCCTTTGCGCGGACACACGAGGAGGCTTGTGGGCCACCGATGACCAAGGCCTGTGTCGCTTGGACGTGGGAACCTCGCCCGCACGGATCACCCGGTTTGGCCAAGCGGACGGTGTGCCGGGGTTGCAAGGCGCCGGCAGCGGACATCCCCAATCGGTGCGCGACGATGCGGGGCGCTTGTGGTTTGCGACCACGGCCGGCGTCGCGACGGTCGAGCCGTCCGGCTTCGCGATGGAAAGCAAGGTTCCGCCGGTTCTGTTAGAAGATTTGCGGGTAAACGGTTTGCCGCGATGGCAGCGGGGCCAGGCAGGGATGCCGGTCTTTCAGAGCAGCGACCGCGGCTTTGAGTTCCGTTTCACGGCGATCGATCTGCGCCATCCGGAGATGCTCGACTTTGCCGCTCGCATCGATGGGGTCGATGCGGGGTGGACCGATCTCGGGAGGACCGATGCCGTTTTTCATTCGGCGCTGCCGACGGGAGAGCACCGGTTCCGGTTGAAGGTGCGCGATCGCAGCGGGGCTTGGAGCGACGAGCATTCCTTGGCATTCCGGATCCTTCCTCCGCTCTGGCAACGAGGTTGGTTCATCGCGGTGGTGACGACCTTCGGGTTGATCATTGCCGCGGGTGTTGCGTGGTTGGTCGCTCGCTGGCGGTTGCAACGACAACTCACGGCGCTACGCGTCGAGCGAGCACTTGAAGCCGAGCGAGCCCGGATCGCCCGTGACCTCCATGATCATCTCGGATCCGGTTTGACGGAGATTGCCTTTCTCGGCGACTCGCTGCGGATGGAACGCGGCGATGGCGGAGAAGCCGCCGAGGTCTCAGTCCGCGCGCGCGAGCTGACCCGCACCATGGATGAAACGGTGTGGGCGCTGAATCCCGAGAATGACACGTTCGAAGGACTGATCTCCTACCTCGGTCACGCGATGCCGGTCTGGCTGAAGTCGAGCGGCATCCGCTGCCGGTTGGATTTCCCGGATGAGTCACTCCGCTTTGGCCTCAACGCCCGCGTTCGCCGTGAACTCTATCTCGCGTGCAAGGAGGCCGCCCATAACGCGGTGAAGCACTCGGGAGCTGAAGCCATCATCCTGCGCGTTGAAAAGATCGAACGCGACCTCGTCATCACTCTCAGCGACGACGGCCGCGGCTTTGACCCGGCTTCCGTGACAGCCGGCAACGGGCTCGCCAACTTGAAACGCCGGTTGTCTGAACTCGGCGGCACCGCCACCATCACGAGCAAGCCAGCCGCAGGAACGACAGTCCGCTTCGTCCTGCCGCTCGCGGATTCGCCATGAAGATCACCGTTTCCATTGTCGATGACGACGATCGCCTGCGCCTCAGGCTGCAGCGTCTGCTCGGTCGCAGCGAGGACTGCGAATGCATCAGCGACCACGCCACAGGGCAGGATGCGGTCGAGCGGCTGCCAGGCTTGCGACCGCAAGTCGTGCTCATGGATATCAATCTGCCCGGTCTCGACGGCATCGGCTGCGTGCAGAGGCTCAAGCCGCAGATGCCAGGCACCGAGTTCATCATGCTGACGGTGTATGAGGATTCGGAGCGTATCTTCCAAGCGCTGGCCGCAGGTGCGAGCGGCTACCTGCTCAAGCAGGCGGAGTTCGGCGAGATCCACGATGCCATCCTGCAAGTGCAGCAGGGCGGTGCCCCGATGTCGTCCCACATCGCCCGCAAAGTGGTCACCGCCTTCCGTCCCAAATCGGCTTCCGCGCCGGGCAATTTCCAGGATCTCACCGCGCGCGAGAGCGAGATCCTCGACCTGCTGTCGAAAGGCCTGCTCTACAAGGAAATCGCCGAGCAGCTCAAGGTCAGCTACAACACGGTGAACAACCACGTCCGCCACATCTACGAAAAACTGCACGTCAACACCCGCACCGAAGCCGTCGCCATCTACTTCGAGTCCCGTAGCCTGCCGGAGCGCCCCGGATGAATGGTTGTTGCCTCCCCGGGGGAAGGCATAGAAAAATCCGCCCGTGCACGAAAGCATCGAGCGTTTGATTCAGGCGGCCCTGACAGAAGACATCGGGTCGGGGGACCTGACGTCGCAGTATTTCGTCCCTGGAGACCGCCGTGCGACGGGCTTCATCGTGGCCCGCGAGTCCGGGGTGCTCTCCGGAGGCGAGGTGGCACTGGAAGTCTTCCGTCGGGTGGACCCGTCGATCGATGCCACGTTGCTGGTCGAAGACGGCAGCCGGATCTCCGAGGGGGCTTTCCTGATCAAGATCGAGGGCCCGGCGCGCTCGGTGCTCACCGCCGAACGGACGGCGCTCAATTTCCTCCAACGCATGAGCGGCGTCGCCAGTGCGACGTGGCAGTTCGTGGAGGCAGTAAAGAGCACCAACACCGGCATCCTGGACACCCGCAAGACCATCCCCGGTTGGCGGCACTTGGACAAGCTGGCGGTGACCCATGGTGGTGGCGTGAACCATCGCATGGGGCTCTACGACCGGGTGATGGTGAAGGACAATCACCTCGTCGCCGAAGGTCGCTTGGAGGAACTTCAGGAAGCGATCACCAAGCTCAAGGACGAGCATCCGGATGTGGAGGTCGAGCTTGAGGCAGACAACCTGGAGCAGGTCGAAGCATTCCTCGGGCTTGAAGGTGTCGATCACCTGCTGCTCGACAACATGAGTCTTGCCGATATGCGGCAAGCCGTCGAATTGCGCGGTGACAAGGCGGCGCCGTTGTTGGAAGCAAGCGGCGGCGTGAATCTCGACACCGTCGCCGGCATCGCCGCGACCGGAGTGGACTTCATTTCCGTGGGGGCCATCACGCATTCGGTGAAGGCACTCGATCTGGCATTGGACTTCGTGAAGCGCGAATGAGTCCGATGTGGCAAGAGGCCGAGCTGCCAGCTGGTTTCCGCTTGGACTTCCGGGAGTCGACCGGCTCGACCAACGACGATGTCCGCGAAGCGGCACGAACCGGTGCTTCCGCAGGCTTGGTAGTCGTCGCCGAACGACAACAAGCGGGCAGGGGACGTCGCGGAGCCGCGTGGATTTGCCCGCCGGGCGAAGGCCTCGCCTTTTCCGTTCTACTACGCCCGTCGGAGCCCAAGTCGCTCTGGCCGCGGCTATCTCTCGCCGCCGGACTCGCCGTCGCGGAAGGACTCGACCGTCACGGTGTCGCCGCCGAGGTGAAGTGGCCAAACGACGTCTGGATCGGCGGGAAAAAGATCGCCGGGATCCTGGTCGAAGCCGGCGAAGATTTCGTGACCGTGGGCATCGGCATCAATGTCGGCGTGACGAATTTCCCCGAAATGCTGGCAGCCAGCGCCACCTCGCTCGCCCTCGAGTGTGGCGACGCCCCGGAACTGCCGCTGGTGCTCGCCTCCGTGTTGGAACGCCTGCCGGTATGGGAGGCCAAGATCGGTGCGGACTTCGATGAACTGCTACGTCGCTTTCGCGAGCGCTGCGCGCTGACTGGCAAGCAAATCCGCCTGACCTGCGCCGACGGAGTTCTCGCAGGAGAAGCCGCCGGAATCGGCGACGGCGGTGAGTTGCTGATCCGCACTCCCGAGGGCATCCGCCGGATTGTTCAAGCGGAGGAAATCCGGCTGGCGGAAGGCTGAGGCGTTCAGGCTTCCGATTCCTCGAGTTCCTCCTCTCCCTCCACAACATGAGGCGCGGTGTGGAGGCGCCGTTCGATCTCGATCTCGCCTAACATGTGCGCCTGGCGCAGGATGAACTGGTTCATCTTCATCAGCTCCAGCACCGCCAGGAAGGTCACGATGACCTCCGCCTTGGTGGTCGCGGTTTCGAAGAGGGAATCGAAGCGCGCGGCTTGTCCCGGCACGAAGCGGAACAACAGCATCTCGATCTTGTCGGCCACCGTGTAGCGGTCATCGACGATGTCGCCGAGGTCGTGCGACTCTTCGAAGCGCTTGAGCACGTTCTGGAAGGCCCGGATGAGGTCGAAGATCGACACCTCGGCGAGGCTGACCGGTTCCTCCGGAAGATCCGGTTTTTCCGACTGGTAGGCGAACGACCCTTCCTGCTCGACCTCCTTCAGGCTGAGGAATCCGGCGGCGTCCTTGAACTTCTTGTACTCGATGAGCTGGCGGATCAACTCCCAGCGCGGGTCGTCTTCCTCGGCGTCTTCCTCCGGCGGTTGGTCCTGGCGCGGCAGCAGCGTGCGGCTCTTCAGATACATCAGGTTCGCCGCCATCAAGATGAATTCGGCGGCGAGATCGATGTTCAGGAGTCGGAACGTGTTGATGTAGTCGAGGTACTGGCTGGTGATGCGGGCGATCGAGATGTTGTGGATGTCCACCTCATCCTTCTTGATGAGGTAGAGAAGCAGATCGAGGGGACCCTCGAAAATGTCCAGTTTTACCTTGTAGTCGGTGCCTTCCACGGCCGGACAGGTAGGGGATCGCCCCCCGGCGGGCGAGGGGAAATTTGCGCTCGCAAGCGTAAGGCTGCACCGGTGTAATCCCGCCGCTCCCCGCGGGGCTTATCATGGAGGCGGATCAAACGCAGTCATTCAATCAGAAGCTGAGCCAGTGGATCGCCAGTCAAGGCTTCTGGTTCCAGCTCCGGCACTCGATGTCGGGCGGCGGCGGCTGGGCAATGACGCTCAGTCACCTGACGCGTCTGGGCTTCAAGGTGCTGATCGCCCTGCTGGTCGCGGCGGCCGTATTCGGGATCTACCTGATCAAGCGGGTGGATTCGGGGTCCTTCATCCAATCGCTCGACGGTGGATTGGCCACGGGGCTTTCCGCCAGTGAGGCGAAAATCCTGGAACTTCGCCGGGTACAGGGCGACGCCCAGATCCGCCGGGTGGGCGTGGAAGGTGGCGAGAAGAGCTTTTTCCGCAGCTTGGACGCCGGGAACATCCGGTTCAAGATGCCCCTGATGGCGGGCCTCAGCGGCACCTGGAAGGCCGGCACCTTGCAGGCAAAGTGGCTGGAGATGGAGGTGAAGGCGGGCACCGATTCGACGGAGCAGGCAAAACTGCTGGGGGACGCGCTTTTCCGCGACTGGGCAGGCTTCGACTTCTCCTCGGTGGAAGTGGATGAAGCGTCGCTCCGCTGGGGATTCTCGCAGCGAGCGGCCGGCCGCATCGAAAAGAGCCGCATGATCGCGACCCGCTCGCCGGAAGGCTGGCGATTGGTCCTCACCGGCGGCAGATTTTCCCAGAACTGGCTCAGGGATCTCGCGATCGAGAGCATGATCGTCGAGATCGGCCGCGGGGGACTTAACGTCAAGGAGGGCAAGTTCAAGTGCGGCAAGGGCACCGTGGTCTTCAACAACGTGGCGGTGACAGGCGGCGACAAGCCGCAGGTCTCCGGCAAGGTGGAGTTTACGAATGTGGAACTTTCGTCGTTGCTGCCGGAAGCTGCCACCTCGCTGGTGGAGGGAGTAATTTCCGGTGAACTGGCCATATCCGGATCGACCAATACGGTGGAGGGGATCCAGTTCGAAGGCGACGTGAAGTTGGCCGAGGGCTCCGTGATCAGCCTTCGCGAGCGGATCGAACTCCTGAAGTCGCTGGCCTTGGCCGACCGCTTCAACAGCTACCGCAAGGTCGACTTTACCCGCGGTAGCTTTCATCTCAAGACCGGCGGTGGTTCGCTGAAGCTGACCCGAGTGGACCTCGTTGCGGGCGATCTGATGACCATGCAGGGTCTGCTGGAGGTCCGCTACCCGACCGATCAGGAACTTTCCGGCCCCGAGGGTACGAATTCTCCGGGCCGGTTTGCCCCGGTCTTCGACGCGAAAGCTGCCACCGAGAGCACCAAGGGTGACGAGATGTCTCTTTCAAAGGCGGGCAAGGCGAACTCGTCGGATTCGAAGGACATGCAGATTTTCGACCGCCGGGCCCAGGAGCGCATCGACGAGCAACTCGAACAGGAGCAACTGATCCGCCGCGCCCAGTCCCTGCGCTGCAGCGGCGGCGTGCGGATCACGATCCCAGGTGAAGCCTTTGATCGCAATCAGCCCTTGCGCGAAGCCTTTCCGGTCGACCCCGGCACGGGCCGCATCGCCATGGATGTGCCGCTGGATGGCACACTCTTCGAGCTGACCCGCCGCCAAGCGGAGGAGATCAGCCAGCTCACCGAAAAGCGCTGACGGCCGTGAATCCCCGTCAGATCGCCGGGGTAGCGAGCCCCAGGCTGGCGTAGATCTCGCGGGTGGCCTTGCTCTTGTTGAGCGTGTAGAAATGGATGCCGTCCACGTCGTGGTCGAGCAGCTCGGCGCATTGCTGTGCCGCGTAGTGGATGCCGACTTTCTCCACTGCTGCGGGTTCGCCCTTGGCGCGATCCAGCGCCCGCAGCAGCTTCGCCGGGAAGCGGGCGCCGGCGGCCAGTTCGGCCATCCGGCTCATGCTGGAAAGCGAAGTCACCGGCATGATGCCCGCGATGATCGGAACGTGAATGCCATGGAGCCGGCAGCGGTCGCGGAAGTCGAAGAAGTCGTGGTTGTCGAAAAACAACTGCGTGCAGATGTAGTCCGCACCCTCATCGATCTTGGCCTTGAGGTGATCGAGTTCCAACAGCCGGTTGGGAGTGGTGGGGTGACCTTCGGGGAAGCCGGCGACGCCGATGCCAAAGCCCCGGGGGTCTGGATGCGCCCCGGATTCATTGAACTTGCGGATGAAGCGGACCAGGTCCGCGGCATGGCGGAAGTCGCAGTCGGACCAGTCGTAGTCCGGCCAATCGCGGGGCGGATCGCCGCGCAGGGCAAGGATGTTGCTCACCCCGGCCGCAGCATAGCGGCGAAGGATCTCCTCGATCTGCGGCTCGCTGTGACCGACGCAGGTCAGGTGGGGCACCGGTGGGACGGAGGTGGTTTGCTTGATCTTCACCACCAGCTCGTGGGTCATTTCCCGCGTGCTGCCGCCGGCCCCGTAGGTCACCGACACGAACGACGGCTGATAGGCCTCCAGTTCGACAATGGTTTTGTAGAGGTCCTCCACCCCGGCGGTGGACTTCGGTGGGAAGAACTCAAAGGAAAAGGTCGGACGGCGGTTCGCCAGGATGTCGCGGATATGCATGCGCTGAAAGACAGCCGCAGCATGGGTGCCTGCGCCCCGGCGTGGGGAGCAAAAAACCGGCGCTGTCGCAACTTCGCAGGATCCGGGGAGTTTTCCACCTCGCGGACCGTAACGGTCCCGCTATTCTCGCTCCGGCCCCATGAACTCCTCTCTCACCCCTTGGATCGCCTTGCTTTTCGTCGGCACCGCCCTCGCGCAGGAACCGCCGAAGACCGACGACACTCCGCCCCCGCCACGAGGCGAGGGTGGCAAGGATCGTCCGGGCAAGGACAAGGATCGCGGGGGACGGATGCAGGACTTCTGGAAGAAGGCCGATTCCGATGGCGACGGCTTCATTTCCGCGGCCGAATTCGCGACCATGGAGCGTCCCGGCCAGCTTCCGGAGGAGAAGCGCACCGAGATTTTCAAGCGGCTCGACAAGGATGGGGACGGACGCATCGATTTGAAGGAATTGCCGCGGCGGCCTCAGGGTGGCATGCCACCGCTGGAAGAGGTCGATGCGGACAAGGATGGCCGGATCGTCTTCACGGAGTTCAAGAACCTTGGATTCGTTGCCAAGCTTCCGGAAGAACGGCAGCAGAAGATGTTCAGTCGCATGGACCGGGACGGCGACGGGGCGCTGACCCCGAAGGATCGTCCCGAAGGTCCGCCGCACCGAGACGGCAAGCGCGATGGGAAGAAGGATGGCAAAGACGGCAAAGGGGGTCGCGAGGACGGCAAGGGCGGTCGCGGCGGCAACCCGTCGGATATCGTCCGCAAGCTCGATCAGAATGGCGATGCAGCTCTCAGCTTCGAGGAATTCCGCCAAGCCGGCTTCCTGAAGGAGAAGAGTGAGGACGAGCAGGAGGACCGCTTCGAGGAAATGGACCGCAACAAGGACCTCAAGATTGACGCTGCCGACTTCCCTCCGCCGCAGGACGGCCCGAAGCCTGAGGGGCCAAAGAAGGATGGGGCTCCTGTTGGTCCCTGACCCGGCTCTTGGGAATTGAATCCGGGGAACGCTGGTCTTCAGACCGGCAGAGAAGGACCATTCGAGCCGGTCTGGAGACCGGCGCTCCCAGGCCAACCGCCGTTCCCGCGGCGCGCCGGAAGTCAGAAGTTCACCTCGAACCACACGCCGCCAAAGAGTCGGTTGCGTTCCGGGCCGCTGCTCATCGGGATGGAAGTGCCCACAAAGGGCGTCACCGAGACATTGCGGTTGAACGCGTAGGTCCAGCCAACACGGGCATACAGGTCATGCCAGCCGCTGCTACCGTAGTAGTCCTCGGTCCACGAGGTGCCGACTTCTGTGGAAAGGAATGAGTGCTCGCCGGTCGGCTTCGACCAATTGGCCTCAAGGTGGCCATACAAACCGCCGTCGCCCGTGTCATAGGCGATGCCGGTGCCGAGGTCCCAGTCATCGGTGAGATGCCACGTGAAGGACGGCGCCAGATCGAAGCCATCCTTGAAGAAGCTGTCCTGGTAGTCGCGCCATGTGGTGCCGAAGGCGGCGGTCCACTTCTCCGTCTCGTAGCGAAGGTCGAAAAAGGCAGCGGCTTCGGAGAAGTCGCCATCCCCGGTGGCGGTGCCGTAGTAGCCGCCAACGGCGAGCAACCAGTCATTGCTCAGGGCGACCTCCGCCTCGGCCTGCACGTCGATCAGGCTCCCCGCGAGTTGGAACCCGCGATGGACGTAGTCGGTGCGGAAACCCGTGACCACTTCGATCCCGATCGGCAACTCATCCGTGGTCTCGGCGTGAGCGGGACCGAGCAGCGCGAGACCGAGGATGAGGTGTTTCATGCGGGGCGAATGGATCGCTTACGGGACGGGTTGGATATCCGACTCGGCCAGCGAGGTGTGCATGATTTCCTTCCGCAGGCTGCCGCCCTTGCGCTGGCTCCACCACAACACCACCGGCGAGGCGATGAAGATCGAGGAGTAGGTGCCGATCAGCAGGCCGATCAGGATCATGAAGGAGAAGTCTTTCAAGGCCGATCCACCGAAGACGGAGAGGATGGCCACCGTGGCGATGGTGGTCAGCGAGGTCAGCACGGTGCGGGACAGGGTCGCATTGATCGCCTCGTTCATCAGTTGCTTCACATCACCGTCACCTTGTCGCAGCGATTCGCGGATACGGTCGAAAATAACGATGGTGTCGTTGATCGAGTAACCGGCGATGGTCAGCAAGGCTCCGACGTGGATCAGGGAAAGCTCCCCGCCGAACAGGATTACCAAACCGGCCGACAGCACCACGTCGTGAAGCAGCGCGACGAAACCACCGAGCGCGAAGGAGAACTCGAAGCGGATGGTGATGTAGATCAGGATGCCCAGCAGACCAAGCAGCAGCGCGAGGCCAGATTCCATGAGGTAGTCCTTGCCCAGTGCGGCGGAGACGGCCGTCGTGCTCATCTGGACCACATTTTTTCCTTCTGCGTCCTTCTCGCCAAGCAGCGGGATGGTGGAGCGCAAATGCTCCTCAATCTTCCCTTCGTCGCCCTTCGCGCTACGCACGGTCAGCAACTCGCCGGTGATCGATTTTTCCACTTGGACGACCGGTCGCTTCTCGGTCTGAAGCTGGCCGAGTGCGGCTTCGACTTCCTGTTGGTCGAGGTGTTTCTCACCGAGCTGGAATTCGGTCAACGTGCCGCCCATGAAGTCGATGCCGAAGCTCTTCTCGCCGCGCATGGTCACCGCGCCGATGGCAGCGAGGATGAGTGCGCCCGAGACGATGTAGGAGATCTTCGTCTTCGAGAGGAAGTCGATGTTCGTCGACTTGATCAGGTTGAGGAAGCTGAGCTTCTTGAAGATGTTGAGGTCGTTGCTCCAGCGGAAGAGCACCCGGGTCACCAGGATGGCGGAGAACATCGAGGCCGCGATGCCGATCACGAGCGTGATGGCGAAGCCCTTGATGGTGCCGCTACCCATCCACAGCAGGATGGCCGCCGTGATGAAGGAGGTGAGATTCGAGTCGAAGATCGCGGTGAATGCTTTTTCGTAAGCGGTCACGATGGCGGTCTTCAGCGACTTGCCCGCGGCGATCTCCTCGCGAAGGCGCTCGTAGATCAAGACGTTTGCATCCACAGCCATGCCGATCGAAAGGATCATGCCCGCGATGCCGGGCAGCGTGAAGGTGAAGCCGAACATGGCCATGCAGCCGAAGATGATCAGCGTGTTGACGGCCAGACCGAACAAGGCCACGAGGCCGGCAGCGCGGTAGTAAATCAGCACGAAAAGGGCGGTGATGCTAAGGCCGATCGCGCCAGCCCACACGCCCTGCTGGACGACCGCGGCGCCAAGAGTCGGGGAAACGGTCCGCTCGTCGATGATTTCGAGCGGATTCTCCAGCGGGTTCTTCAGGGCATTGGAAAGGGCGCGGGCTTCTTCGAGGCTCTCTTGACCGTCGATCTGGAAGCGCTTGCCGAGCGGTACTTCCCTCAGGCCGGGGGCGGTGATGACCTCGCCATCGAGCACCACGGCGATGCGGTCTTTGCCGGGCTCGAGATCCTTGGTCAGGGCGATCATCTTGTCGCCACCGGCGTTGGTCAGCGTGATGCCCACACTGACACCGCCGCCCATTGCCTCGGGATAAGCCTGCTGCACGTCCTTGCCGGTCCAGGCGACACGGTTGCTGAGCAGGAGGTATTCGGTGTGCTTGACGCCTTCGTGCTCGGAATGATTCTCATACACCTTGTAGCCGGGCATGCGCGGCTCCTCGTTGTCCTTGATGCGTTCCGCCAGGGATTTGCCGTTGGGACCGGGTTGGGAACCTTCAGGATTGACCTTGCGGACTTCGAGGCGGGCGACCTGTTCAAGCAACTTCCGGATTTCCGCTGCTGATTCGGGCGACATGCCGGGCATCTGAACCAGGATCTTGTCAGTCCCTTGGGTGACTGGAGTCGCTTCCTTGGTGCCGTAGGCGTCGAGGCGCTTCTGAATCGTGATCTTCGCCTGTTCGACGTCGTCCTTGGTGATTGGGATCGGCTGGTTGTTGGACGCGTCGATCTTCGGCTTCACTTGCAGCGTGAAGGACGAGCCGCCGGCGAGGTCGATGCCGAGGTTGAGCGTTTCCTTCGGCGGATACAGGGCCAGCACGCAGAGCGCGGAGATGCCGAAGATGAGGAAGGTGCCGATGTTGCGCTTGCGGGCTTCGTAATCGGTCGCGAAGTACCAGAAGAACAAAACCAGCAGGGCGAGACCCGAGAGGAATAGGAGAATCGGATCCTTCAGGATCGAGACGGCGAGCAGCGCGGACGAGAGCATGACGGGAAAGGGAAGGGGTTGCGCAAGGGGCGCGAACGGATCAGGCGGTCGTGGAAGCTTCCTTCTTGATGACCGTGGCGACGGCGGACTTTTCGTATTCCTCCATGACGCCTTCCGCGACCTTCAGGACCACGGTGCGGTCCTTGACGTTGTGAACGATGGCATGCTTGCCGGAAGAGGTCACGATCTGGTCGCCCTTCTGCAGGGCGTCGATGCGCTTCTGAAGCTCCTTGCGCTGCCGCTGCTGGGGACGGATCAGCAGGAAGTAGAACATGACGACCATCAGGACCATCATGATTTCCGGCCGGGCAAAGAGGCCGCCTGAGGGTTGGCCGGCTGGTGCTTGGGCAAGCAGCGTGACAAAAGAAAGCATCATTCGGATTTCGACTGGGTGTAGCGGCGGATGAAGGACTCCTTGAATTCAAGGAATTTGCCTTCGCTGATGGCCTCCCGCGCGTTGGCGGCAAGGCGCAGGAAGAAATGCAGGTTGTGAAAGGAAAGCAACCGCAAAGCGAGGATTTCCCCGGCCCGGAAAAGGTGCCGGATGTAGGCCCGCGAGAACCTCGCGACGTGCGGGTGGGAGCTCTCGCACAGGGGCCGGGGGTCCCTTTCGAAAGCGAGATTCTTGATGTGAATGGGACCGTCGAGGGTGAAGGCCTGGCCGTGCCGGGCGACCCGGGTCGGCATCACGCAGTCGAACATGTCCACGCCACGGCCGATCATTTCCAGAATCTGCGGCGGCGTGCCCAATCCCATGGCGTAGCGCGGCTTATGCTCCGGAAGGAATGGGACGCTGTGCTCCACGGCGCGCATCATTTCCTCCTCCGGCTCTCCCACCGAGACGCCGCCGATCGCGTAGCCGTCGAAGTCCAGGTCGACCAGTTCGCGGGCGGACTTCTCCCGCAGATCGGCCCAGATCGAGCCCTGCACGATGCCAAAGTGCCGCTGGATGCCATCGCCGCTGGCCGGCCGGTTCGTTTCGACCCAGTCCTTGCAGCGTTTCGCCCAGCGGGTGGTGAGGCCCAGGGACTTCTCGGCATAGGCCCGCTCGCAGGGGTAGGGCGGGCACTCATCGAAAAGCATCGCGATGTCCGAACCCAGCGCCGCCTGGATTTCCATGCTCAGCTCCGGCGTCAGCATCATCCGCGAGCCATCGAGGTGATTCTGGAAGCGCACGCCCTCCTCGGTGATCTTGCGGAGTTTGGCCAGCGACCAGACCTGGAAGCCGCCGGAATCGGTTAGCATCGGCCTGTCCCACGTGGCGAACTTGTGCAGGCCGCCCAGTTCCTTGATCGTCTCCGGCCCGGGCCGCAGCCACAGGTGGTAGGTGTTTCCGAGGATGATCTGCGCGCCAAGCAACTCCAGTTCGTCCGGGTGCAGCGTCTTGACAGTGCCCTGCGTGCCCACCGGCATGAAGATCGGTGTCTCCACCGTGCCATGGGCCAGCTCCATGCGGCCACGCCGGGCGAGGCAGGAAGGATCGCGCGCAAGAACCTGAAACATCGGGGCGCGCGGTTTACGGGCAAATGCCCCGTCGGGCAACCTTTCCGTTCAGGCGAATCTCGTGCTCCTAACAAGGGAAGAGAAAGGGCGCGAACAAGATTCCCCCCGGAGTCCAGATTCGCGCCCTTTCAGGAATGACCGGCCTCCGCCGCGACTTCAGTCGGTTGATCTCCCCCCAGAGGTCAAATCCGTCAGTGGAATTCGCGACTCGGCACGGCCAAGACGCTGGATGCCGAAGCGGTCCAGCGCGTCCAGACCTTGCCTGAAATATCTGGGATTGAAAAGCATTTAGTGAGCCTGATTGCCAAGGAAACCATGTTCTTGGGCGGAAAAGTCGCATTTTCAACCGCTTGTGACGATTGCAAAAGGCCCGGAGAGCCCCGCATTGCCAGCGGTCGCGCTGCTTGTTAGGAACCATGCATGAAACTGATCCGCTACGGTGAGCCCGGCCGCGAGGAACCCGGAGTGATTCTTGAGGATGGCCGCCGCCTGGATGTCGGCGGTCAATTCACCGACTACGACGAGTCCTTTTTCGCCTTCGGCGGTCTGGAAGCCTTGCAAGCTTGGGTTGATGACGGTTGCCCCGATGCCGAGGAAGTCCCGCCCGAGGCCCGCCTCGGCCCGCCAATCGACCGGCCGTCGAAGATCGTCTGCGTCGGCAAGAACTACCTGGAGCACGCCAAGGAGTTCGGGGAGGGGATCCCGACCGAGCCGGTGCTTTTCATGAAGGCCACCACCTGTTGGTCCGGGCCTTTCGACGACGTGGTCACTCCGCCCGGCTCCACCAAGCTCGACTACGAAGTCGAACTCGCGGTGATCATCGGCAAGACCGCTTCCAATATCAAAGAGGAGCACGCCCTCGATCACGTGGCCGGCTATTCGGTATTCTGCGACTACTCAGAACGGGCCTGGCAGAAGGAAATGGGTGGCCAGTGGACCAAGGGGAAGAGCCACGACACCTTCGGGCCGATGGGCCCATGGCTGGTGCCGGCCTCACAGATTTCCGACCCGCAGGGCCTGCGCCTGTGGTGCAAGGTGAACACCGAACTCCGCCAGAACGGCTGGACCGGCGACATGATGTTCGGCGTCCGCCATCTGGTCAGCTACATCAGCCGCTTCATGACCTTGCTGCCCGGCGACGTGATCGCCACCGGCACCCCCGCCGGAGTCGGCATGGGAATGAAGCCGCCACGCTACCTTTCCCCCGGTGACTGCGTGGAACTTGGCATCGAAGGCATCGGGGAGATGAAACAGCGCATCGTAGCCAGCCACTGAATTTCCCCGCCGCACTCCGCGCTTGCCCCCCGCCGGACCGGCGACTACGCGGGGCGGGTCGCCCCTGCCTCTACCACCAACCATTTCGTTCTGATGCCCATTGCACGCGCTCTCCTTTCCGTCTCTGACAAGACCGGACTCGCCGACTTTGCCAAGCAGCTCCATGAGCAGGGCGTCGAACTCCTTTCCACCGGCGGCACTGCCAAGGCCCTGCGCGAGGCAGGTCTGCCGGTAATGGATGTGTCCGAATTCACCGGTGCGCCCGAGCTTTTCGAAGGCCGCGTGAAAACGCTCCACCCGAAGGTCCACGGCGGCCTGCTCCACAAGCGCGACGACAAGGAGCACCTCGCCCAAGCCAAGGAGCACAATATCCCGCCGATCGACCTCGTGGTGGTGAACCTTTATCCCTTCGAGCAGACCATTGCCAAAGAGGGTGTGACGCTGGGGGACGCGATCGAGAACATCGACATCGGTGGTCCTTCAATGCTGCGCAGCGCGGCGAAGAACTATGCCTCGGTCACCGTGGTCACCGACCCCGGCGACTATGAGAAGGTGATCGAGGAAATGAAGGAGCACGGTGGCAACACCACGCTCGGCTTCCGCGAGCAACTCGCGGTGAAGGTCTTCCTCCGCACCTCGCAGTATGACGCTGCGATCTCGAATTTCCTCGGCCAGTGCAAGCAGGGGACGCGCTGCAATTTCACCGTCAGCCTGCCGCTCGAAATGGAGCTGCGCTACGGCGACAACCCGCACCAGAAGTCTGCGCTCTACGGCGACTTCAAGAGCTGCTTCAGCCAGCTCCAAGGCAAGGAACTCAGCTACACCAACATCCTCGACATCGAGGCTGCGGCCGACCTGATCCTCGACTTCGTCCGCCCGACCATCGGCATCCTCAAGCACACCAATCCCTGCGGCGTCGGCCAGGATGACGAGGACCTGCGCATCGCGTGGCAGAAGGCTTTTGAGACCGACCGCCAGGCTCCATTCGGTGGCGTGATCGTTTGCAATCGCCCGCTCACTGAAGGCGTGGCCCGTATCATTTCCGAGATCTTCACCGACGTCATCATCGCGCCGGACTACGAGCCGGAAGCCCGCGCCGTCCTTCAGAAGAAGAAGAACCTGCGCATCATGAAGCTGAACGACGCCTACCTCTCTGCGAAAAAGGCACCGGTCATCCGTTCCTGCCCGGGCGGTCTCATGGTCATGGACCGCGACCACACCGCGCTCGGCCTCGACAACTTGGAGAGCAAAGTGGTCACCAAGCGCCCGCCAACAGAAGAGGAAATGCGCGCGATGCGCTTTGCCTGGCGCGTGGTGAAGCATGTGAAGTCGAACGCCATCGTTTACGCCAAGTCCGATCGCACGCTCGGCATCGGTGCCGGCCAGATGAGCCGTGTGGACAGCTCTCGCATCGCGGTGTGGAAGGCGAAGGAAGCCGGACTCGAGCTCAAGGGCTCGGTCATCGCCTCGGACGCCATGTTCCCCTTCGCCGATGGCCTTCAAGCCGCGATCGAAGCCGGTGCCACCGCCTGCATCCAGCCCGGCGGCTCGATGCGTGACCAGGAAGTCATCGACGCCGCGGACGCCGCGGGCCTGGCGATGATCTTCACGGGTCACCGGCATTTCCGCCATTGAGGTGGCCCGCACCCTCCGCGTGCGGGAAGATGGAGCGGGTGAGCTGACAGCGGCCCAGAAGCTCTGGCCCGGCCGTCTTGACCGGCCGGAGACATCGGGTATCCTGTGGTCTGTGCCTGAGGAATACGTCAGCTTCGAGTCCTCGCAGGAAGACAAGCGCCGCCAGCGTGCAGAAGATGCGCGCCGCTTGGCAGAGGGGCTCGTCACGCCCCGGCAGTTGCAGGATGAGAACTCGATCTTCCCGTTGGATGCGACCTACAGGATCGTGAATCTGGCGGAGTATTTGAAGCGCCACTACTCAAGATGAGTGATGGCTCGCAATTGATCAGATGTAGGACTGCCGAGGGCTCGGACTATGCCATTGCACGCTGGGATCGCGGAGCCTCTGGCCCTCAGAAGCACGTGATCGCTCCGTCGCCCACTCGATGCCCGTATCGCCAAGTGTGGCCTGCTTCGTAGCTTCATGCTCCTCGCACGATTCACGCTGCCTCATGAAGATGAACGCAGCGCAGAAAAGGCGATGCGGACGAAATTAAAAGCCGAGCGAACGCGTGCTTCTGCGGGCCAGAGGCTCCGCGATCCCAGCGGTGCAAGCCGATGAGAACCGCCTCACTCCACGAACCTCACCGGCTTCTCGTAGATCGCGAGCACGATGCAGCCGGCCTCGCTAATTGCGCTGTGTTGCGTGCCCGGCGGGTGAACCCGCAGCGTGCCGGCTTTCAGCACGCCGTTCGCATCGCGCTGGCTACCGGCGAGGATGAGCAGGTGCTCGTAGCCCTCGTGCACGTGCAGCGGGACCTTGGCCTGCTTCCGGAATCGCAGCAGCGCCGCGGTCGGGCCGGACACGCCATCTCCGTAAAGCCGGTGAATCTCCACCCCGTCGCGAAATGGCTCCCAGACGATGCTGTCGGGGTGCTGCGCGAGGTGGAAAAGGTCTTGGATTTCGAGATGCTCGAAGGGCGGGTGGTCCAGGTCGCTCACAAGTTCAAGCGAGAGCATGGATCAATGCGTCCGAATCGGCAACTGCGCCGAAGACCCCGCCTTGCATCTTGATCATCTTCAAAGCGGCGAGGTGATTGCCGTGGTCGGTCGCCGCGGTGCAATCGGAGAGCAGAAGGCACTCGAAGCCGCGGTCGTTCGCCTCGCGCATGGTGGTGTGGACGCAGACGTCGGTGGTGATGCCGGCGAGGATGATGTTCCGGATACCCGCCTGGCGCAGCACCATGTCGAGATCCGTGCCGTAGAAGGATCCTTTGCCCGGCTTGTCGATGATCACTTCGCCGGGTAGCGGTGCGAGTTCGTCGATGATGTTCCATCCCGGCTCCCCGCGCACCAGCACGCGGCCACAGGGACCGGGATCGCCGATGCCCGCGCCGATCCTTTGGCTGCGCCAGCGCTTGTTGGCGGGCAGATCAGCGAGGTCGGGCCGGTGCCCCTCGCGGGTGTGCATCACGTGGTAGCCCTTGGACCGGGTCGCGGCGAAGACCTTCTTGATCGGATCGATCGGCGCGCGCGTCAGCGAGAGATCGTAGCCCATCTGATCGACATAGCCGCCGGGTCCACAGAAATCGATCTGCATGTCGATGACGAGAAAGGCGGTGTTTTCCGGCCGGAGATCGCCGTCATACGGCCACGGGTAGGGATCGGCATCAACGTGGGGCATGGTGAGAAAGCAGGGGTTGGTTGGATGAATGCCACGGACCCCACGGAGCGGAATGCAGGCCAAGATGCGCGTGCCTTCATTTCGCCACCGGTGAGATCCGTGGAACCATTCCGTTTTAACCGAGATTCGTCCTGGAAATTGGCAGCTAGGATTTGGCGAGGACACCGCCAGCCTCGGGTTCTTCTTCTTCCTCTTCTTCCTCATGGGCGACGACCGGTGAGACAGCAGCCAGCTTCGATGCGGCGACCATGATGCAGCCGACGATCAAGTAGCTCGCAGCAACGGTCGGGCTCTGGGCGATCCCGAGTCGGTCGCCGTGCATAAACCCGAAGAAGGTCAGCCCTGCGCCGGTCATGGAGAAGAGGCCTGCCTTGAGGAAGTTCCGGTCGATGATGAACACCGCGATCGAGCCAAGGATGAGGCCGCCGAGGATGGAACCGCCGCCGAGGATTTCCAGCCCGTGGAAGAGCACGCCCTCGTTGTTCATCGCCTTGAGAAGTTCCGCTTTCTTCTCGGGGCCGAGCGTGGCGAGGATGGTCCCTGCTCCGGCGAGGGCTCCCGTCATCATGGTAACCACCCAGTGAGCCAAGTGCGGTGCCAACGAGAGCACGATGGCCGGGGCGTGGCGTTTCGGTGTTTCCTGGAAGGCTTGTGCGCCGATCAGCATGCCGATGTAGAGCAGGATGGGCAGGATCGCCACGGTGGGAATCAGCGCGAGCATCACCGAGACGATGCCGAGCCATGTTAGAATGATCACCGCGATGCCGGTGGCGGCGGAGTAGCCGATGCGTCCGCCCATGGCTTTCCAGCCGGGGTGGCCGATGTAGACGGCATTAATGAAGGGATTCCCCATCACGCAGCCGATGAGGCTGATCACGCCGTCCGCAGTGAGCACGCGGGTGGTGGGGAAGGCGTCGCCAGCGACCTCTGCGCTTTCCACGTTATCGAGCGCCTCGACCAGATCGTAGATGCCGAAGGGGATCGCGGTGACCAGCAGGATGCCGAGATATTCGAAGCCGCCGAAGACGTGCCCGAAGGCGGGCAGGGGAACGCTGAAGCCGAAGCCTTTCAGTGCCTCGGAGAGCGCTGCGGTGGTCATGCCACCGTAATTCAGACCGAAGAGATTGGAACCCCAGGCGATCAAGGTGCCTACCGCGATGGCCACCAGGCCGGCAGGAACGCCACGGTATTTCACGCCGCCGAACCAGCTCAGGAGAATGACCGCGAAGCAGGTGATGCCGATCACCGGCGTCATGAACATTTCCACCGCCGGCTTCATCGAGATGAAGGTGACCGAGACACCGGCCAGTGTGCCCAGCAGCGCGGCGCGGGGAGTGACCTTGCGGATCCACGGGCCGACGAAACCGCCGATCATCAGCACGAAGCTCTGGATGAAGACCCACGTCAGGCCGGCTTCCCAGCCCTTGATCGGATCACCGGTCTGAAGGGTGATGGGCAGCATGATCACGAAGACCACCACGAACATGTGCGGCACGCTCGTTCCCGAGGGCAGCGCACAGACGTCAGTGCGGCCGGTCTGCTTCGCCAGCTTGTAGGCGAGCCACGCATAGTAACCAGTGCTGAGGCATAGCATCAATCCGGTCGCGGGCAGGATGCGGCCGAAGACGATCTCGGCCGGCATCTTCAGGACGAAGAGCAGCAGGCCGGTGAGGGTGAGCAGGTTCACGAGGATGTTCGTGCCGAACCCGAAGAAGGCGTTCCAGTCGCCCGGAACCCAGATTTTTGGTTTGAAGCCGGTGTTCATGTCCGTTCGTTCTGTTAGGCGGGAGGGGAAGGGTGAGCGGCAGTCAGCTCAGGGCGGAGAGAATCGTTTGCGAGTCGGTGACCCAGCCGAAGATGCCCCCTTGGGCCTTGATCATCTTCAGCCCCATTTCCTGGAATTCCGGGAAGTAGGAGCCGACGCAGTCGGAGGGGACCAGGCACTCGTAGCCGCGATCGTTGGCCTCGCGGACGGTGGTATTGACGCAGACCTCGGTGGTGACGCCGGTGACGACGAGTTGGGTGATGCCGAGGTTTTGCAGGATGGCGTGGAGATCGGTGGCGAAGAAGGCGCCCTTGCCCGGCTTGTCGATGACCGGTTCGCTGGGCAGCGGGTAGAGTTCGGGAATGATGTCGTGGCCCGCTTCGCCGCGGATGAGGATGCGACCCATGGGGCCGGGATCGCCGATGGTCTTGGCGGACTTGCCGCGAATCTTCTTGGCAGGCGGCAGATCGGCGAGGTCAGGCCGGTGGCCCTCGCGGGTGTGGAGGACGGTCAGGCCGGCGGCACGCCACGCGTCCAGGAGGATCCGGTTTGGCTCGATCGTGCGGCGGAGTTGCGACACATCGTTGCCAAGCATCTCGCCGAAGCCGCCCGGTTCGAGGAAGTCACGCTGCATGTCGATGATCAGCAGCGCGCACTTCTTCGGGGAGAGTTCGAACGGGTAAGGTTCGGCGGGGATGGGGAGAGGATCGCTCATGGACGCGGGGCGGCGGGTTTCGAATCAGAAAAACGCGGTGATGCCGGTGTGGAACTGGATCAGATCGTCCTCGTCGTTGTCGCCGTTGGGCGTGAGGACGAGGTTGCCGTCTTCCAGTCCGTCGTTACTAAGGTGGTAGTACTTCACTCCGGCGTACCAGGTCCAATGGCCGTATCCCTCGGGAATGAAGGTGAGCGGCACGCTGGCCTTGATCCCGGTGGAGACGACCGCGATGCCGTCACCTCCACCCGCGCCGCTGAACTGCTGGTAGAAGTCGTCGCCCACGATGTTCATGAAGGTCGGGAACTCGACCTTCACCTTTTCGAACTTGATCGAGGGATTGATGCCCAAGGTGAAGTAGAACGACTCGTCGGAGGTCGCCTGGTTGAAGACCACGGTGGCCTTGTTCTCCAGCTCCTGCCAGTAGGCGACGTAGGGATTGAGAGCCCAGGCGCCGAGCCACTTCGAGTCATCCACGCTCAGCTTCAGCTCCAGGTGATGCGAGGTCGGATACGCATCCACCATGCTGTCGAAGGCGGTCCAGGTGGTATCCAACTTGAAGATGTCTGCGAACTTGATCGTGAAGCCGGCGATGGGGTCGAACTCATTCCAGTGTCCCGGGTCGGGGCCGGATTTCTCGGTGTGGATCGAGCTCCACATGCCTGCGGTTAGCGAGACGCTGTCCACGAAGCCCGTCTCGCTGGAGTAGAGATTGGCAAAGAACAGCAGCAGCGGCTGGAAGATGATGCCGTCGTTCTCCACGTTCAGACCGCGGGGCGTGATGTAGTGGTCGGAGACATCGAGTTGGAACAGGGCGTTGATTCTCGAAGGAGCTGCCGCCGGGGCGATGGCAGGGGTGGATTCCGCCTCGCCTGCCAGCAGCGGGGAGGCGCTGCTGGCGGCGAGGACGAGGAGGGGAAATGCGCGACAAGCGAGGGACTTCATGGCGGCATTTCCAATGGCATCGCGTGTGCCATGCGTGAGAAAGAGATTGGCGCTTTGATTTGGAAGGGATTGCGGTGAATCCTATGGAAGCGGTCTTTTAGTGTTCTGTCGCAAGTGTTCCATCCCGCGACAGGTGCGACACTTACTGCGATCCGCCTGCGAGGTGGGGGAACTTCCGGTAGATCCGGCTGCGGTGGATCTTCAGAAGGCGCGCGGCCTCGGCGACGTTGCCTTGGGTCTGCTCCAGGGCCCGCTGGATCGCGGAGTGCTCGGCGGATTCGAGGTCGAAGCTTTCACCCTGAGGTGGAGGGGCGGGCTTGGATCGTGAGGCGAAGAGCTGGAGGTGCTCGGGTTGCACGGGCTTTCCGCCGGAGAGAATCAGTGCCCGCTCCATGACGTTCTTGAGTTCGCGGATGTTCCCGGGGAAATCGTGCGAGGCGAGCACGGCCAAGGCATCCGCCGAAATGGCGGGAACCGCGGTGCCCATCTCCAGGGAGAAGACTTCAAGGAAATGCCGCGCGAGCAGCGGTAGGTCTTCGGGCCGGTTGCGCAGCGGAGGCAAGTCCACGGTGTAGCGGGCGAGCCGGAAGTAGAGATCCTGCCGGAAATCGCCACTCGCGATCTTCGCCTGCAGGTCGGCATTGGTGGCACTCAGCACGCGAACATCGACACGCCGCGACCGGGTCGCCCCGACCGGCGTGACCTCTCCATCCTCCAACACTCGCAGCAGCTTCGCTTGGAGCGTCGCGGGCATGTCGCCGATCTCGTCGAGGAAAAGGGTGCCGCCATCGGCGAGCTCGAAGTAGCCCTTGCGATCCGAGGTCGCGCCGGTGAACGAGCCCTTCATGTGGCCGAAGAACAGCGACTCCATCAGCTCGGAGGGAATGGCGACGCAGTTCACGGGAATGAACGCTCCTTCCGAACGCGGGCTGTGATGGTGAACCGCGCGCGCGACGAGTTCCTTGCCAGTGCCGCTTTCGCCGGTGATCATCACGCTGGTCTTGCCGAATTGCTGGAGCCGCTCGATGTCGTCGAGGATGCGCTTCAAGTGCTTGCTGTGGCCGATGAAGCCGCCGATGCCCCAGCGCTCGGCCTCCTTTCTGGCCAGCGTGTGAAGCCGCTGGTTCGCGGTGTCGCGGGCCTGCTCGGCATCGCGGCGACGGCCGGACTCGGCCTCCAGCTCGGCGTTGCGTTCCTGAAGTTCGCGGGTCAGCCGCCCGATCTTGAGGTGGGTCGCCACGCGCGAGACAACCTCCTCCGCCTGGAAAGGCTTCTGAATATAGTCCACCGCGCCGACTCTGAATCCTTTCAGAATGCTCTCGGTATCGTTGCGGCTGGTGATGAAGATGACCGGGATGTCGCTGGTCGTCGCCTCCGCCTTCAATTCCCGGCAGAGGTAGTAGCCGTCATGACCCGGCATCATGACGTCGAGCAGGATCAAATCAGGCTTGGCCTTGCCGGCGATGCGCAGCGCGTCCACGGCATTCGAGACAGCGAAGATTTCGTAGCCTTCCTTCTCCAGCACATGGCTGATGAGGGAGAGGCTCGCCGGGGTGTCATCGGCGACGAGGATGCGGCCTTCGGTCATGTCACTTGGATTTGGGCCAGCACGCGTTGGATGGTCTTCATGTCGTAGCTGGAGACGAATTCTCGCAGATGCTGTGCCAGACGCTCGCCCGGCGGACCCAGCGCTTCGACCTCGGCGAGGCAGTTCTTCAGGACCGTCGCGCTGTGGAGTTCGGCGGCCATCACCATCCGGGAGGCGAGCTCTTCGGGAAGCACGAGCGCGCTGAAATCAATGCTCTCCGCGCTCGAAACCGACTGCGGCACAGGGTCGCTGTCGAAATTCACGCCGAGGTGCTGATGCAGCACCGCATAGATCCGCTCGGCGTGAAACGGCTTCGCCACGAAGTCGTCGCAGCCGGCTTTCAAGCACTGCTCGCGCTGGTGAACCAAGGCCGATGCCGAGGTGGCGATGACCTTGATGCCGGTCGTGCCGAATTGGTTGACGATCCTGCGCGTGGCCTCGATGCCATCGAATTCCGGCATCCGCACATCCATGAATACGATCTGCGGACGCGACACGCCGGTCACTTCCACCGCCTGCCGGCCGTGCTCGGCGAGCACTACCTCGCAGCCGACCTGCGTGAGCATCGTCGCGAGCACGTCCCGGTTTTCCGCGATGTCATCCACCACGAGTGCCTTCACGCGGTTCCCCTCGGCCAGGTGTCGAGTCTGCCGCTGCGGCGCCGGTTTTCGCGCGGACTCGCCGACCAGAGGGAGCTTGAGCGAAAGACGGAAGGTCGAGCCATGGCCGGGCTGGGAATCGAGCGTGAGTGCGCCGCCGAGGATCGCTGCCTGCCGTTTCGAGATCGCGAGGCCCAAGCCCGTGCCGGTCTCGGCGTGGCTGCCCGGATCTTGTTGGAAGGGCTCGAAGATTCGTTCCTGCGAGCCCGGATCGATGCCCGGGCCGGTGTCCTCGACTTCGAAATCCCACGCGTCACCGATCTGGTAGATCCGCAGCACGACCCGGCCGCTCTTGGTGAACTTCACCGCATTCCCTAGCAGATTGATCAGGATCTGCCGCAGCTTTCCCTCGTCGCCATGGACTAACAGCGGCCAGCCAAGCGCGGGTGCATCGAGCCGCAGGCCGAGCTGCTTCTCTTCGCAGGGGTGCTGGAAGATCGCCACCAGTTCGTTCGCCAGGGCGTTGACGTCGAAGTCGACGTGCGTGATCTCCATCCGGCCGGCGTCGATCTTCGAGAGATCGAGGATTTCATCGATCAGGTGCAGCAGGTGGTTCCCGCTGCTGAGGATCGTTGCGATCATGTCGCGGTGGAAGGGCGGCAGCCCGCTATCGCGGGCGAGGATCTGCGAGTAGCCGAGAATCGAATTCATCGGCGTGCGGATCTCGTGGCTCATGCTGGCGAGGAATTCCGACTTCGCCTTGTTGGCCGACTCGGCCGATGCTTCGGCCTCCTTGCGGACGAGGATCTCTCCTAACAGTGCCTCATGCGATGCCTTCAACTGCGCCGAGCGCAGGGCCTCCAGCCACAGGTAAGCCGCCAGCAACCCGGTGATCGCCGCCCCGGTCGCGCCAACAATCCACGGGAGGGTCGCGGCATAGAGCCGTCTCAACAGCGGGTCCGGCTCAAAGTGCAGATTCCAGTGCCGCCCGGCAAACTCGACCGGAGTGGTCCACGACAGCGTGCCATGCCAGCGCTCGCCGGATTGGCGGTAGATCGTGCCGCCGGCCGCGGGGTCCTCAATGGAAATTAGCACGCCATTGTTGCCCACCGGCCGCAGCGTCGATTCGATCAGATCACCGATGCGGAATACCGCGGTGGCGAATCCTAACAGGTTCTCGCGACGTTGTTCTGCTGTTTCGACCGGTCCTCGGTAGATCGGGAGAAAAACCACAAAGCCCGACTGTGAGCCCGGTTCCTGTGCCAGTCGTACCGGTGCGGTGGCGGTTGGCAGTCCGGAGTCGCGTGCTAATTCCAAAGCCGCACGCCGGACCGGCTCCGAGCCGACATCGAACCCCAGTGCCGGAGCATTCCTCGCCAAGCTCTCCAGATAGAAGACCGGGAAATATTCCTCGCGTGCGGCGGCGGGGATGAAGTGGCCTTCCGCGTTCTCCTCGGTGAAGCTGAAGTCCGCGAACCCCTCGGCGCGCGCCTTCGCCTCCCATTTCTCGCGATCCGCCGCCTTTACCCGCGGATCCCACGCCAGCGCCTGGAGTTCCGGTTGGCGGGAAAGCGTCGGCTCCACGAAGGTCCGGAACTCCTCCCGCGTGACCTCGGCGTCGGTCCGATACAGCCCTGCGAGGGCGTGCAAGACCTCCATCGAGCGCAGGACTTGGCCGCGGATCAGCTCGGCGCGGTCCTGGGCAAGCTTGCGCAATTCCCGCTCCAAAGCCTCCTGCTGGCCACGTTTCGTCTCCACGGCGATGAGGACCGCCAGGCATAACCCCGCGACCAGCACCAGCAGCGCGGGCAGCTTCGCCGGGGAAATGACAGGGGTTTTCGGGGCCATTGCGCCGCTCCGACAGAGCACCGGACATGCCCGAATTGCCGATACGGCGATTTTTGATTGATCAAGGATGCCGGTCGCCAAAACGGGGTGGCACCTGCGGAGTTGACTGCCACAGGCATTTGAAAGAGGCAGTTGTCATGAAAGGGATGTCAGCGTCTTCGAAGCGAAAGCGCCGTCGTCGCGGACATCGCACGTGGGTGACTTACTGGAGGTGCTTCCTGCTGACTTTGGGGACAGGTCTTGCCGCACTGGGCGGAGCTGGACTATGGGAGCGAACGGGGTCGCCCGAGCCGGGTCCCGGCTGGATTCAACCGCTCATGATAGGCTTCGTGGTGATCGGGCTATGCCTATTGGCGGCCGGACTCTTCGGCTCCAACAAGGATGTTGAAGCTCTTTCTGGCAAATCGCCTCCGCACGAGAGTCTTCTGATCGTAGCGATTCTTGCGGCACCTCTTTACTGGATTCTCAGCTATTTTGAGAGGCGTCGCCGGAGGATGGAGGAGGGGGAGTAATTTCCTGCGATTTTTCAAGTGCGGGTGCCCCTCCACCCGACTATCCCGTGCCCATGCTTCTCGGCGTTAATATCGACCACGTAGCCACCCTGCGGCAGGCGCGCTATGCCCTGCTGCCGGATTCGCCGAATGCCGAGCCGTCGCCCCTGCAGGCGGCGCTCGATGCGCAGGACGGCGGGGCCGACTCGATCACCATCCACGTCCGCGCCGATCGCCGGCACATGCAGGACCGCGATGCCTACGAGATCCGCAAGCACTGCCCGCTGCCCGTGAATCTGGAAATGGGCGTCACTGCCGAGATGACCAAGCTCGCCTTGTCCCTGAAGCCCGAGTTCGCCTGCCTCGTCCCCGAGACCCGCGAGGAGGTCACCACCGAGGGTGGCCTCGATGTCGCCGGCCGGCTTTCCGAGGTGAAGGCCTGCGTGAAGATCCTACAGGACCAAGGCATTCGGGTCTCGCTGTTCATCGACCCCGATCTCCATCAGATCGAAGCCGCCTCGCAGTGTGGCGCGGAGATGATCGAACTCCACACCGGCTGCTTCGCCAACGCCGTCGATGGCGAGTTGGAGCGTGAAATCGGCCGCCTGATCGTAGGTGCGAAGTCCGGTCGCGCCGCGGGCATCCAGGTGAACGCAGGGCACGGCATCAACTACTCTAACATTTTCCGTCTCTTTACCGTGCCTTACCTCGCTGAGTTGAACATCGGCCACACCATCGTCTCGCGGGCGATGCGGGTCGGCTTCAGCGAGGCCGTGCGCGAGATGAAGGAACTCATGGCCGCCTACCCGGAAGCATGAAACTGTTCGGCATTGGCATCGACGTGGTGGAGGTGGAGCGCATCGAGTCGTCGATGGCGGAATTCGGCGAGCGTTTCGCGACCAAGATCTTCACCGCGGGCGAGCGCGCCTATTGCGAGTCCCAAAAGCGCCCGGCCATCCACTACGCGGCTCGCTTTGCCGCGAAGGAAGCGGTGGCGAAGGCATTCGGCACCGGCATTGGCAGGGACCTTGGCTGGCTCGATATGGAAATCGTCCGCAAGGACAGCGGAGAGCCGGAGTTGGTATTGAGCGGGGTGGGGAAGGCGTATGCCGCGGGAAAAGGTATCGCCGAAGTGAAGATCAGCCTGACCCATGCCCACCACTACGCCGCGGCAAACGCGGTGGCGCTGGGGGAGTGAGAGCGCGGGAGCGTGATGCCTTTCCGGTCGCGTAACGACCAAGGATGGTAGCCGTGAGTTTCAACCCACGGTTTGAGCGAAGCCGTGAATGGCGTCGCGTAGCGACGAAGGAATCCAAGCGATGCGGACCCATTTCACGAGACGGCTTTTCCGGCGATAGTTCCGGTGTCGCTCTGCGACACGGTCGGTGCCCGCGTCTGGTCCATGGGCTGAAGCCCATGGCTACCGTCCTTGACCGCTACGCGGTCATAAGGAGGCGGCGCTGTCCTCACTCACACCTCGTCCCGGTGAAGCCAGCGGAATGACGTGACGCGATAGCGCCGGCCGAAGCTCTGGTTCACTGGTTGAAGCTGGGCGATGACCTTGGTTGGCTCGTCCGCCGGATCGACAAAGTCGGCACCGCGTTGAACCTCGGCCTCGCACCAGACGCGGGCGAGGATCTTGCCTTCCCCATCGAGGCAATCGCCATAGGCACGGATCATGAAAGTGTCGGAGCGTGCGGACAGATAGGGGGCGATCGGCGTGAGGATGTCAGCCTGCTTGACCACGCCCGGGATGCCGTAGGCAGCCGGACCGTTCTCGGCCTCGGGGAAGGCATAGCCACGACCTTGACCACCGGGATTCGCGGCCCGGCTTCCAGTGTTGTAGGCCTCGTTGATTGAGACGTCCTTGGAGTCCAACGCGCTCTGGATGGTGCCGGAGCGGGCGAGCGACTTGTCGCTGCCGGGGCGGCGATTGACGAAATCGGCGAGCGACAGGAAGGGACCGCGCTTGCGCACTTCGCGGACGATCGCCTGCGCTAGCAAGTCGATCTCCTTCTCCGTCAATTCCCGGCGGCCGGTCCATTGCGCGGCATCCAGAATGTCGTCCGCGTCCTCGCCGTCGGCCAGCTTGTCCTCGGGGCCGAAGAGTGAGACCACCGGCACATCCGTGCTGTCTTTCCTCTCTTCCGATCCGGTGGAGCCGCGGACACTCACCGGTCGCTGCTTCAATCCGCCAAGCAGGGTCTTCCATGCTTCCACCGAAGTGGAGTTGACGTTGAACATGCCATCGACGGAAAGCAGCGCGGCGATCTTCTGGGCGGCGGCGGCCGACGGGTTGTTGCCGGAGAAAAGCAGGGCGAGCACCTCGTCCGGCTGTTGACCGGCGAGGGCGGGTTGGTAGCGCGAGTTCGGCAGCGGCTTTTCGCCGTTGAGGAATTCGGTCGCCACCTGCTTTTGGGGTCGCTTGTTAGAGAAGGCGGGCGCGGTTTGCGGAGCGATGCCGGACAGGAACCAATCGTCCCACAACGCTTGGTTGGCCAAATACGAATGGTCTGCCAGCGGGCGCGGGCCGCCCAGCGACGACGAGGTCTTTTCCGCCGGGATCACGGATGGAGCAGCGGAGTTGCCAATGGCATGGCTGATCTGTGGCAGCAGCGGCGTGCTGCTGAAGAGTCCGGAGGTGGACCCGGTGAAGCCATTGGCGAAGGCATGCTGGAAAGCAGCCAGGGAGTGGATCGGCTCGCGCGGAATGGTGTGGGTGGTCACGCTGCCGGTGCCGATATCGCGCGTCCAGCCACCACCGAAATAGCCGCCGCCATTGAGGCTCACCTCGAAGTTGCGGTTCTTCCAAGAGTTCAGCGGCTCGATGTGAACCTCGTAGGGCATTACTTCCATTTCATCGGAAGTGAGCGTCTGGAAGTCGATGCGCGGGGCTTTCGGATTGAAGCGAGTCAGGAAGCGCCCGGTGCGGTCCGCTCCCAACTCGGTCTTCACGCCGTAGGAAAAGACCATGATCGGTTCCTTGCGGCCGGCGAGCTGCGAGAAGGTGAGCGGACGGGTGTCGGACGGTTGGATCTTGCTGAAGAACTCCGGCTTCTGTGCCGCGGTGATGCGCTCGGCGGGAAGGCCGTCCTTGCCGTCGATCATCACCCCGCCGAGGCCCGCGGACTCGCCGAGACTCGTGCGATCCTCCTTGTAGAACCAATCGTTTGCCGTGAGGAACCAGGTCGCGGTGCCTTGGGACTGCTCACTGTTCGGCGTGACCTCGTAGCGGATGGTCTCGCTGCCGGCGGTCTCAATGAACTTGCCGGTGCTGTCCTTGATGTCGATGGCGATACCGCCGCCATTGTTCCAGCCTGCCTCTCCGTCGATGTAGTTCAGGCCGGGGTTGAAGTTCTTGATCGCCGTGTTCGGGCCTTGGGAAATCAGCACCACTTCGCCGGGACGCATCGCCAACGGCTTGGCCTTGCCGACTGTCAGGGTCAGGTAGTTGTGGCTGCCCACGATGTTTTTCAGGCTCACCGTCATGGCCCCGCTAGGCCGGGTGATCTTCAGGTCGTAGGGGAGCTGCCAGAACTTCACCGAGTTGTAGGCCGGGGTGACTACGACCGGGACGTCCAGCGGATTCCAAAGCGCAACGATCGGATCGACGACCAAGGCGAGGCGATTGACCGTCTGGCCGGCGGCGTTCTTCACGCTGCGGGCGTGAAACGACAGCACCGTCTGGACATTGATGTAGGTGGGCTGCTTGAAGAGGTTCTCGGGATCGGTATTGAGCGAGGAGAGATTCTCCGCGACCTGCAGGTAGGGCGTTTTGTTGCCGATGCTGCCGCCGGTGGTGTAGGCGGCGCGGGTGCCGGTCTTAAACTCTTTCCAGGAGTTGTAGTAGAGCCATAGCTCCGCTTCGTTGATGCCTTTCTGGCCGCCGACGGTGTAGAGTGCGTTCTGCGGCGCGGAGGACTGCGGCTTTTCAAGGTGGAAGGACAAATCCTTGCGGAAGCCACCGCCGCGCACATTGGTCAGCAGCCCCGAGCTTGAGGCGGCCAGATCGTGGAAGAGCGGGCGTGGGGATTGAGGCTTGTCGGCGAGGAACGCGGCCTGTTGCCAGCCGGTGACCTTGGTGGATCGCGCGTCGTTGCCGGTGAGAGCGGCGAAGGGCTTGCTATCGGCGGTGGACGCCCACTCGACGGCGTTTCGCGGTGAGGAAAGCAGCGTCTGACGGGTGGCGGCCAAGTCGGCAGGCTCGGTCAGCTCCGGATGGGCGAGCGCGGCTTTGACCCCTTGGTCGCCGACCCACCATGCATGCCGGCCTTGGATTCCGCCGGACTTCTCGCCGATCACCAATGGAGCCACCACGCGATGGTCGATGGCTGCGCCGAGCGTGCCCTCGCCGACGAGTTCCGTCGTCCCATTGCTGCTGGTCCCCTTGGCTTCTTCAATGGAGGAAAGGTTGGCCGGATCTCCCGACACGAGCCAGCGCCGGAAGGTCGGCGTGGGGCGGGTGGTGGAAGAAGTGTCCCAGGCATCATAAACGCCGGTCCAGTGCCGGCGGCCTTCCGCAGCGGCAGAGGTGTCGCCATCGCCGCCCTCGGCAAGTTGGTCGGCCGTGGTGGTGATCCGCTGGTCGGGGCCGGTCTGTTTCTGGAGTTCGCCGATTGCCAATGCGAGCGCCATGCGGGCATTGGAGCGAGCCACCGCCATGGCTTCTCCGTGGCTCGCTGACCGCATGCCGATCGTGGAAAGGCTCAGCAGCCCGATTGCCAGCACCGTGAGCAACACCATGAGTGACAGTGACACCACCAGTGCGAAGCCCCGACGGGCGACGCCGTGCGAGGAACCCAATAGACTCGCACGGCGTCTTTTTCTCCCGTCAGACCTCGATGGGGAAACCGGAAAAAGGCAAAAGCGGCGACACTTCATGGTTAGGGATCGGTTGTTCGAAAATCGGCATGAAAACCGACATCCGGTGTCACTTTGCCCGCGAGTGTATCGACAGGGTAGTCGGCAAAACTGCCGATAGGTTGTAGGACAACTAGAGCGCCCTCAACATTTCCAATGCCTCATATTCAATCCGCTGGAATTCACCGTGACTTAGCGGAGAGCTTTTCCCGAAGTTCCATGAGCAGCCTGCCGAGCATGTTCTTGCCGGTGCCGTCGCCGCCATCGCCCCAGTAGGAATCGTTGCCAGTATGCTCGACGAGTTTGGCAGTGCCGGTGGAGAGAAGCAGTTCCTTCAGCTCCGCATGCTGGGCGAACTTGGCTTCCAGTGCCTGGCGCATGATGCCGACCTTCACGGCTTCCCAGTCCTTGCGGAGCTTCTTCTTCCGGTCGCGGCCGAGTCTGGCCGCCAGCATCGGCGAGTTGGCCCTGCGGACTTCTTCGCGGTCGGCGGGATTCTCAAACTTCTGGGCTTGGAAGTAATGCTCCGAGGTTGGCCACTTCTTCTTGCCGAGGGTGATCGGGTAGGCGGAGAAGTTGGAGAACTCGCCGTAGCGATCGCCGACGCTGTAGAAATGGATGGGTTCGGCCATATCAAAGTGCCCGTAGCATCTCCAACGCTTCGTGGAGCTTATCCCGCGTGCCGGTCGAGATCAGCCGTGGGAAACGGGTCCCCTCCAGCATGATATAATCGCCGCCCCGCTGAAGCATCAGCCGCTGGCCCTTGATCTCCACCGAAGCCACGCCTTTGCCGGCGGCGACCAGCCGGATGCGGCCGACGGTGATCAGATTCTCCGCCGGTTCCGGCAGGCGGCCGAACCGATCGCGCCAGCGCGCTTCCATTTGGTCGAGGTCGTTCTCCACCATGCTCTCGGCCAGCTCGCGGTAGGCGCTGACGCGGAGTTGCGTTTCATCGAGCCACCCGCTCGGCAGATAGGCGGGTAGCAGCGGCCCGTCGCCGGAACCCCGGGCAAATTCCGTTTCGGAGAAGGCCACGAAGTCGCTGCGGAAGGTCGCATCGACGCGGGCCTTCGGAGTCTTTCCCTGCAAGCGGTCCACCGATTGACGCAGGAGCTGGCAGTAGAGGTCGAAGCCGACCGCCGCGATGTGGCCGCTTTGCCTGGTCCCTAACAGATTGCCCGCGCCGCGGATCTCAAGGTCGCGCATGGCGATCTTGAAGCCGGAGCCGAGGGCGGTGTACTGCTTGATCGCGTGGATGCGCTTCCGTGCATCACCGGCGGTGATGAAGTCGCGCGGCAGCAGCAGGATGGCGTAGGCCTTTTCTCCCGCGCGGCCAACCCGGCCGCGGAGCTGATAGAGATCGGCGAGGCCGAAGCGGTCGGCGCGATCGATCAGGATCGTGTTCGCGTTCGGGATGTCGATGCCGGTCTCGATGATCGTGGTCGCGAGCAGGATGTCCGCTTCGCCGTGGACGAAGTTCCGCATCACCACCTCCAGCTCATCCTTTTCCATCTGGCCGTGGCCGACGAGAATGCGCGCTTCCGGCACGAGCTCCTGGAGCTTCTTGCGCATCATCTCGATGCTCTTCACCCGGTTGTGCAGGAAGAAGACTTGCCCGCCACGCTTCATCTCCCGGAGGATGGCGTCGCGGATGATGCGTTCGTCGTACTGCACCACGCTGGTGTGGACGGGCACCCTGTTAGGCGGCGGCGTGTCGATGGTGGACATGTCGCGCGCGCCCATCAGTGCCATGTAGAGTGTCCGCGGGATCGGCGTGGCGGACAGCGTCATCACGTCGATGCTGCGGAAGAGCTCCTTGAACTTCTCCTTGTGCTTCACGCCGAAGCGCTGCTCCTCATCGACCACCGCGAGGCCGAGGTTCTTGAAATGCACGTCGCCGGAAATCAGGCGATGGGTGCCAATGACGATGTCGACCGAGCCATCGGCGAGGCCTTGGATGGTCTCCCGGATTTCACTGGGAGTGCGGAAGCGATTGAGCAAATCGACGCGGATCGGGTAGTCGCTCATTCGCTCGCGGAAGGTCCGCCAGTGTTGCTCGGCGAGCACCGTGGTCGGCACCAGCACCGCGACCTGCATTCCGCCGGTGGCTGCCTTGAAGGCCGCGCGGATCGCAACCTCGGTCTTGCCAAAGCCGACGTCACCGCAGATCAGGCGATCCATCGGCTTGGCCGATTCCATGTCGCGTTTCGATTGTTCGATCGCGCGGCGCTGGTCGGGCGTCTCGGTGTAGTGGAATGAATTCTCGAACTCCCACATCCAACGTGAGTCCGGCGGGTGGGGGATGCCGGGCTCGGCTTGGCGCTCGGCCTGTATGCGCAAAAGCTGCGCGGCGTAATCGAGGATCGATTTCTCGGCGCTCTTGCGGATGTTCTTCCACGCGGCTCCGCCGAGCTTGTTCAGATCGGGTGTCTTGCCACCGAGGCCGACGTATTTCGCGACCAGATGGGCCTGGTCGATCGGCACCGCGAGCATCCCGCCGTCCTTGTATTCAATGGTGATTTCCTCGCCGCTTTCCCCGGGCGCGATCCCGCGGAACCGGCCGATGCCGTATTCGTAATGAACGACCAGATCACTCTCCTGGATGTCATCGAGCGATGCTCGCGCGGTGAGGATGCGGCGCGTCTCCTGGCGGCTGCGTTTGAGGGTACCGGGCGTGCGATAGCGGCCGAAGAGCTCGCTGGAAGAAAGCACCGCCATGCGTGCGGCCGGGACGGTGAAGCCCTGGACCAATTCACCGCGCAGGCGGATGACGTCGGCCACCGACTCGTGGCCCGCGAGCTCGATGAAGCGCTCCTCCTCGCCCTTGTTAGAAAACACGATCCCCATTTGCCAGCCCTGCGAGCGCCACTCGTCGAGCTGGTCGAAGAAGCTCTGGCGGCGGGATTGCTCCAGCACGAAGTCGCCGGCTTCGAAGCTGCCGAGCGGGCTGCCAAAGCAGGCGGTGGAGAAGTCCTCCTCGCCGACGCTGTTAGACGCGCCGGAAAGAATGCGGACGTCGGCCTCGATATCCGCGTCCTCGAAGGCGATGCGCACGTCGCCCTTTCGAACATAGTCGGCGACCGTGGCCTCCAGCTCCGGCTCGGCGAGCAACAACTCGGCCTGCGCCAGCTTGCCGACCGACGCCTGGGTATCGACGTCAAACTCACGCAGCGAATCGACCTCGTCGCCGAAGAACTCGAGCCGCAGCGGCCGGCCGCCTTGCCACGGGAAAACATCGAGGATGCCGCCGCGCACGGCGAACTGGCCGCGGCCCTGCACGGTGGTCACGCGGTCGTAACCGTGGGCCGAAAGCTTGGCAGAGAGGTCCAAGGGATCTGCCCCGGCACCCTGCTTCACCACCAGGCGACTGCCTGCCAACTCGGCCGGTGAGGGGGCTCCTTGTGAAAATGCTTCCGCGCCGCAGAGGATCACACAGGCATCGCGCTGGGCGGCGGTATCGAGCACTTCAAGGCGCAGGGCCGCCGATTCAGGATCGGCAAGCTGGCCGCCTTCCAGCTCGACTGGCATTTCCGGCAGGTCGGCCGCATCGATGCCCCACAGGTCCAGTTCCGCGGCGAGCCGCTCGCGCTGCCGCGGCGCATCGCAGACCAGCCACAGGCGCATCTTCTTGGCTCCAGTTAGATGCCGGCAAACCACCGCTGCGAGCCAAGAGTGGGCGGCCTCATCGGCGTGATCGAACACGACGCCTCCCGCACCCGAGACCGCGAGGGTCAGGCGCTGCGCAAAGTCCGGCTGCCCGATTGCCCGCTGCAGCCAGTCGGTGGAGTCGTCCGCCTTGCGGGGCACGCGTTTTCCCTAACCGGCATTTGCCATTGTCCAAGCCCGAAACGGCGATCTCCCGCCCAGGTGTCGATTTCGCCACGTAAAACCACGCCCGCATCGTTCGGGGCGCGTGCTACACCCACGGTGCGGATTGTTTGAAACTCCTGACTATCCATGAGAATTGACATTGTTACCGACACCTTCGCTCCGGACGTAAATGGCGTGGCCATGACGCTCGGCCGGATCTGCGACGGCCTGCGCAGCCGCGGGCACCTCGTTCACGTCATCCGCACCGGTGAGGGCGGGGGACGTGGCGAAACCATCGCGGCGTCGCTGCCGCTGCCGGGATACAAGGAAGTCCGGGTCGGTCTGCCCGGTCCCTTCAGGCTCCGCAAGCGCTGGACCAAGCGCCGGCCAGATGCCGTCTATGTCGCCACAGAGAGCCCGCTCGGCAGCTCGGCGATCAAGACCGCCAACGCGCTTGAGATCCCGGTGGCCGCCGGTTTCCACACGAATTTCCACCAGTACATGGAGCAGTATCGCCTCGGCGGTCTTCAACCGGCCGCCATGGCCTACCTGAAGAAAGTCCACAGCCGGGCAAACCTCACCATGGCGCCCACCCGCGATGTCGTGGACATGCTCGTGCGCGAAGGATTCCAGAACGTCCGCCTGCTCGGTCGTGGGGTGGATACGGAACTCTTCCATCCGGCAAAGCGCGACACCGCCCTGCGCGCCTCGTGGGGTGCTCGCGATGGTTCGCCAGTGGCGATTGTCGTCGGCCGCGTCGCGGCGGAGAAGAACCTGCCCTTCGCCATGGAGTGCTTCCGGAAAATGCGCGAGCGCGTGCCTGATCTCGCCTGCGTGGTGGTCGGCGATGGACCGCTGCGGGAAAAGCTCCAGGGGGAGCACCCCTTCGTCCACTTCGCCGGCGTGCAGACCGGTGAGGACCTCGCCCGCCACTATGCCTCCGCCGATATCCTGCTTTTCCCGAGCGAGACCGAGACCTTTGGCAATGTCTTGCTGGAGGGAATGGCCAGCGGTCTGGTCACCGTCAGCCAGGACTACGCGGCCTCGGGGCGCCATGTCGCCCATGACCGGAACGGCTTGAAGGCTCCGAAGAGCGACCAGGGCGCCTACCTCGGCGAATGCTTTGCCGCCTTGCACCGTTGGCGGGACGATTCTTTTCGGGGCGAAGCCCGCGTCACCACCGAGAGCCTGGGCTGGGGCCAGGTGGTCGAGTCGTTCGAGAACCACTTGCAGGAAGCCTGCGAGTCCCGCGGTCCAGTCACTCTCACGCTCAAGGAAAAGAGCAAGCGGCCGAAGCGGACCTTCCGCACGATCTTCATCTCGGACGTCCACCTCGGCACCGAAGACGCCAAGGTCCATGAGGTGATCGACTTCCTCAAGCACACCCGCTGCGAGAAACTCGTGCTCAACGGCGACATCATCGACGGCTGGGCCCTCAAGCGCGGCGCGAAATGGCGCAAGCGCCACAGCCGCTTCATCCGCACCGTCCTCAAGAAGATGGAGAAGGACGACACCGAGGTCATCTACCTGCGCGGCAATCACGACGACATCCTCGACCGCTTCCTTCCACTCGGATTCGGCAGGCTTCAATTCGTGAAAGAGCACATCCACCACGGGGTCGATGGCAAACGTTTCCTGGTGGTCCACGGCGACGGCTTCGACAGCGTCTCTACCAACCACAAGTGGATCGCGGTGCTGGGAGCGGTCGGCTATGACCTGTTGCTCAAGGTAAACCGCGTCTACAACAAGTATCGCGCCTGGCGTGGCAAGGAATACTACTCGGTGAGCAAGGCCATCAAGGCCAAGGTCAAATCGGCGGTGAACTTCGTCGGCGAGTATGAGCAGCAGCTCCAGGAGCTGGCGCGGAAAAAGCATTGCGACGGCATCATCTGCGGTCACATCCACACGCCCGAGGACAAGCAGGTCGGAGAGATCCGCTACCTGAACTCCGGCGACTGGGTCGAGAGCCTGACCGCCATCGTGGAGCACCACGACGGCCGCCTCGAACTGATCCGCCACTCCGAGTTCATGGCTGAGCTTGCATCCGAAGTCCGGCCCGCGCGGATGGCGGCGGCAAACGTCATCGAGATGGAGCTTTCCGCCTGAGCGTGCCGCCCATCGATTGCGTGCTTGCCGCGCTTTCTGCTAGCATCGCAAGCTGCACCGATGGAGTTGCTGCCTGCTCGTGTGCCTTTCTCTCTCCGCCTTCTATTGGCGGTGGCATCGGGCGGCATTTATGCCTTGGCCTTTCCGCCGCTGGGTTGGCGCTGGCTGGTCGTTCCGGGAGTGGCGGGCCTGCTGATTGCTCTCCAAGGTCAGCGTGGGTCAAGGGCTCGTGCGATGGGCTTTCTCCACGGATTGGCAGTCTTCGCCGTGGGATTGTCGTGGCTTTACGAACTTTTCGCAGCGTGGTCATTCTTCCTCTGGATCGTGCTGGCCGTCTTTCCCGCGGTATTCGCCCATTTTCAGGGGCTTGCCTCGGCTCGCGGCGTCAAGGGTTGGCACTTGGCGGCCTTTACCGCGCTCAACTGGGGAAGCTGGGAGTATATTCGTTCGGAGCTCTTTGCGCTCAAGTTCCCGTGGTTGAGCGTGGGCTCGGCCGTCGGGCCGAATGGCTTGCTGCCGTGGATCGGAGTCTATGGAGTGAGCGTCATTGTTGTTTTCGGGGCCGCGCTGCTCTCGTTGCAGCGTTGGAAGAGCGCAGCGGCATCGTTCGCCCTGGTGCTGGGTGCTTATCTGTTAGTTCCTCGTCATCCGGATCCAAGCGCCGACGATCCGGCTGCGGTGAAAGTCGGCGGCATCCAGTTGGAAGATGCCTCGGTCCACGACTTCGTGACCGCGACGGAAGGGCTGCCTCAAGATCTTCAGTTCGCGGTGTGGCCGGAATATGCGGTGCCCTACGACATCCGGGCCGACGTGAACGAGTGGAAGCTCGTTCAGCAGCTCTGTCGTGACCGCGATGTTACTCTCACCTTCGGCACCCAGCGTCATGAGACAGGCGGCGAGGTGTGGCGCAACATCGCGCTGACCGTCGATCCCGGTGGGACGCGCGGCGAACACAACAAGGTTCACACCGTGCATTTCTTCAACGACGGGGTCGCCGGCACGACGGCCCTGCCGGTCGATACTCGCCACGGCAAGGTGGGAACGCCGATCTGTTTCGATTGCGACTACGAGGGTGTCACCCGCCGCATGACCGCCGCCGGAGCGGAAATGTTCATCGTCCCGGTGATGGATGCGAAGCCGTGGACCGCTCGCCAGCACGATCAGCACGCGGAGCTGATGCGGATCCGGGCCTGTGAGAATGGCCGGTGGATGTTTGTCTGCGCGACTTCCGGGGTGTCCCAGGTGATCGATCCGAATGGGATGGTGCATGGCCGCCTTGGCGCGATGGTGGAAGGAGTCCTTGTCGGCTCGCTGCGGCGAGAGTCGGAACTTACCTTTTACACCCGCTTTGGCTGGCTCACACCGTGGATGGTCCTCGGAATCGCGGGCGCATCATGGGTCCTGTTGCTGTGGCCGAAGCGTCGCGATAGAGCGGCACAGGCCAAGTCTGCGTGAATCCTCACCGCGGAATCGGTGGCGGACCGGGACGGACAAACTCGTGATCGGTCAGCGTCTTGAGAAAGGCGACCAGTGCCGCCTTGTCTGCTTCGCTGAGCTTCAGGCCCTCCGTCGGGTGCTTGGCCAGATTCGGATCGAGCGTCGGGCTGCGGTGCAGGCCGTGGTCGTAGTGATCAATCACATCCTCCAGCTTCGTGAAGCGCCCGTCGTGCATGTAGGGCGCGGTGCGGGCGACATTGCGAAGGGACGGCACGGCAAACTTGCCGAGATCCCCATCGAGTTTCGTCGCGGCTTGCCGGCCGAGGTCGTCGGTAAACGAGAGGCCGTTGTTGGCGAAGGCGGCACTTTGGAACATCGGCCCGCCGTGGCAGTGGAAGCAGTCCGCGCCGCGTTGGCCGCGGGCGGGGTCGAACTCGGTGTTGAAGAGCTCGGCGCCACGCTTTTCCTCGGAGGTGAGCTGGGCTTGACCGCGGATGGCCCGGTCGAACTTCGAGTCGTCCGAGACCAAGGTGAGCAAGAACTGCTCCAGTGCCCGTCCCAACCGGTCGGCATTTACCTCCGGTGTCCCGAACGCCGCATCGAACATGTGCGGATAGTGTCTGCCCTGCCCGACCTTCTTCACGACGTCCGGGAGCGTGGCATGCATCTCGATGGGATTCTGGATCGGCTCGAGCGATTGAGCCCGCAGGCTCGGCGAGCGACCGTCCCAGAAGAAGGACGACTTCCACGCGAGGTTGAAGAGCGGCATCGACTGCCGGGTGCCGCTGTCGCCGAAGGCACCGATGCTGAAAGTCCGCCGGTCGCTGAAGAAATCGCGGCGCTCGTGGCAAGTCGCACAGGACTGTGTGCCATTGCCACTGAGGCGCGTGTCGTGGAAAAGACGCTCACCGAGCATCACGCCTTCCTCGGTGAGCGGATTGTCAGCGGGTAAGGCCGGGTGGGGGAAGGTGGAGGAAAAACGGAATCGGTAGGGCGTCGCGCCCGGGGCGATGAGCGCGTTGTTTTTGGCCGCTGCCTCGGCCCGCGTGGGTGTCGGTTGCAGGCTTTCGATCCGGAACGCCTTGGGAAGATTCGCTTTCAGAGTCGCCGCCAAGGGGTCGCCGGGGCGAGAATGGGTGGTCGATGCCTCTTCAGCAATGGTCACTCCCGCAAAGATCTCCGAGGCATCAAAGCCGAGGTGCAGCGTGTGGTCGCGTTGGAGATCGACCTCCAGTGGCAGCTCCACCGTCATTAAGTTCCCGTCGTTGGCGATGTGGAACGAGTAGCCGCCGATCTCGCCTTCCTTGCCGCGCCACAGGCCCTCCACGGCGGCAAAGATGTAGCCGCCCTGCCAGCCCCAGTGCATGCCGTTGACGGTGGGATTCAGCGGATGCCCGGCGGGATGGACGGCCGGGTCGCCCTTGTTGGTCTCCGGCGGGACCCCGATGTGAAAGCGCAGCCCCGTGTATTTTCCGGCGGGGATATCGCCCAAGCCGAAGCGGGTCCGGCCTTCGCGGAGGTTCACGAAGGCGGACCATGTCTCCGCGCTCAGCCAGTCGCCGGCAGCGGTCTGGAGCTCTGCCTTGGAAAGCAACAGATCGCAGCGGGTCAGGGAGATGCGTTGGCCAGCCATGGTTTCCAAAGCCAGCGTATCGAAGGCCAGCGGCAGGGTGCCGAAGGTCGGGCGCAGCTCAACATCCAGCCGCTGCCCGGCATTCAGCAGCGGGGCGAGGACCAGCAGCAAGGCGGAGAGGCGTGCGATCATTTCCCGCATCATGCCGGATCGATCATGAATGGCCGGTGAATGGGTGCGCTTTGGTCACGATTCATCGTGCATTCATGATCCGGATGTTAGTTTCCTGCCCGCGATGCGATTGCTCATTGCCGACGACGAGCCCGACCTTCTTCGCGCCCTTTCCCAAGCGATGCGCGAGGAGGGCTATGCCGTGGACGAGGCAGCCGATGGGACCGAGGCGCTCTACAAGGTCACCGAATGGGACTACGACGCCGTCATCCTGGACGTGATGATGCCCGGACTCGATGGCTTCGAGGTGCTGCGCCGCCTGCGGGAGATCAAGAGGACTCCGGTGCTGATGCTCACCGCACGGACCAAGGTGAATGATCGGGTCCACGGGCTCGATGCCGGGGCGGACGACTATATTTCAAAGCCGGTCGATTTGGTCGAACTCGCCGCCCGCGTCCGCGCGATCGTCCGTCGTGCGCAGGGTGATGCGAGCTCGGTGATCACGATCGGTGATGTGAAAATCGATACAGCCGCGCGCCGGGCCACCAAGGGCGGGGGGGCGGTGCCGCTTACCGGCGGCGAGTATCCCTTGCTGGAATTTCTTGCCCGCCGCCGTGGAAAAACGGTCACCCGCACCGATCTCTACAATCACCTCTACGACGAGAACGACACGCCGCTCTCCAACATCATCGACGTGCAGATCTCCAACCTTCGCAAGAAGCTCGGCCCGACCTTCATCACCACGCACCGGGGCCTCGGCTACAGCATCGACGCATGAGTTTCCGCAAGTCCATCCGCTGGCGCATCCAAGCGTGGCACGGCCTGCTGTTGCTGGCGATGACCGCCGGCTTCGGAGTGACGGCCTACCGGCTGGAGAGGACCAATGCCTACCGCCGGATGGACGATGACCTGAAGGGCCACCTCGGCACCTTGGCGGCTGCCTTGGATCGTGGCGGGCCACGGGGTGGCGAACGTGATGAGGAGCGCGGCGGACCACGGGGCGGAGAGGGCGGCGGGGAGCGCGGCGAACGTCCTCCTCCGCGGCCTCCGCGGCCCGGTCAGGGGCCACCGCCGAAGTTCCAGACGCCCGCGATCATGGCGGCATTCTCTCCCGGTGAGCCCGATCCATTTTACTATCAGGTGTGGACCCGCACGGGCGATCCGCTGACGAAATCAGACACGGCACCCGCGGGAATCGGGCGACCGGAGAACGGAACACTGGATCCCAAGCCCAGGTCACGGGAGGGCTTCCGCGAGTGCTACCTTTTCACGCCGCCGGGCGAGTGCCTGCTGGTGGGGCGGTCATTGGTTTCGGTCGATAGGGCCATGCGGGACTTCGGGTGGAAGACCGCGGGGATCGGCGGCGGGCTGTTAGCCGTCGGACTCGCCGTTGGCTGGTGGATCTCGTCGCGGGCGCTGCGTCCAATCACCGCGATCAGTGTCGTCGCCACGAGGATCGCCGAAGGCAATCTCAAGGAGCGGATTCACACGCCGGAGACCGATAGCGAGTTGGGCCGGCTGGCATCCCTGTTAGACGACACGTTCCAGCGCCTGGATGCCGCTTTTGATGAGCAGGCGCGCTTCACATCGGATGCGGCCCACGAGCTGCGGACACCGGTTTCGATCATCTTGGCGCAATCGCAGCTCGCCCTGTCACGCGAGCGTGAACCAGCCTACTACCGTGAGACCATCGAGACCTCGCAGCGGGCCGCCAAGCGGATGCAGGGCTTAATCGAGTCGCTGCTCCAGCTCGCGGTCCTGGATGCGGCGGCCGGCCCGCTGGATCTTCAGGCCGGAGACTTGGCGAATGTCTGCCAGGAGCTGCTGCCGTCGCTCGCGGTTCTGGCGGAGGAAAAGGGCAGCACGCTGGTGGCGGATCTCTCACCGGCGGCTTGCCGCATGAACGCGGAGCAGATCGGACAGATCGTTACGAACCTCGTGGGCAACGCAGTGAAGTTTTCTCCACCCGGGTCCGAGATCCGCGTGTGGACGGGACTTCAGGGGGATCGCGCCTGCTTCTCGGTTCACGACAATGGGCCCGGCATCGCTGCGGAGCACCTGCCTCATTTGTTCGAGCGCTTTTACCGGACCGATCGCTCGCGCAGCAGCGCGACCGGCGGCACGGGCCTGGGACTGGCGATCTGCAAGCGCATCGCCGATGCCCACGGGGCGAATCTCTCGGTTGAAAGCGAGGTGGGGAAGGGTAGCGTTTTTTTCTTCGAGTTGCAGCGATTCACGTTGGGTTCATGATGGGTTTGTTAGGACGGGAGCATGAAGCACCCGATCCTGCTGCTGACTGCTCTCCTGCTTGCCAACGCTAATGCGGACTCGAAGCTTTCGAGTTGGTACACCGCGAATGCGGGCAAATACGCCCGGATCCAAGAGACCGATGCCGAGGCGGTCGCTGGAACCTCGAAGACCACGTGGACCCGCACCACGGGCATGTTCACACTCGCCCAGACGACGCCGGCCTATGCCGGGCCGACCCAGATCGACTACAGCACGAATTGGGTGTATGTTCGCACGCCCTCGCTGGGCACCTACACGATGGGGCCATGGTACAATAATGCCGCGAAGACCCAGCTCTTCATCAACGTGCCGAAGAACCAAGGGCTGATCATCCGCATCCCGCGCACCGCCACCACCATCCCCACAACGAAGACGCAGATCAATGGCTTGAACATCGGTGGCGTGATGCAGCCTGCCGCAGGCTACTATGTGGATGGCGTCAGCCTTTACGATCCTACCGATGGCTTCAGCTATAGCGGCGGGAGCGAGACCTCACCCGGCACCGGCCAATGGCATCGCGACGCCTATGTCAACGAGAGCATCACCTTTGACTACTCGATGGCGCACCAGCAGAACACCGGATTCTACCATAACCACGCCAACCCGCTGGCGCTGCGCTACCAGCTTGGCGACGCGGTGAGTTTCAATAGCACCACGAAGAAATACGCGGAGACCATGAGCCCGACGGCTCACTCACCGATCGTGGCGTGGATGATCGACGGCCTGCCGGTCTATGGACCCTACGGCTACGCCAGTGCGATGAACGCGAACAGCGGCGTGCGACGCATGGTCGGTGGTTTTGTAAAACGGGATGGCAACACTACGGGAGTGGACAACATCACGACCGCTGGCCGCACGCTGCCCGCGTGGATGTTGCGGAACAACGGCAATACCAGCGCCACCGGCCCGACTGTCAGCACCACTTACCCGCTCGGTCGCTATATCCAGGACTGGGCTTACCTGGGCGACCTGCAGAAGAGCGCCGGGGCGAACTACCAGCAGGGAGTCGATTTCGACCTCAATGAATACAATGTCCGCTACTGCGTGACCCCGGAGTTCCCCAGCGGGACGTGGGCCTACTTCGTCAACATCTCCAGCACCGGTACGCCGCAGTTTCCCTACATGTGCAACCGCTGGTTCTACGGCACGCCAACAGGCGGCAAGGTCAACAGCATCACGGAGACGGTCACCAATCATTTCCTGGGCGGACCCAATCGGCCGCTTGCCATCCCGGAGACGCCAGTCGTGGCTGGCGGTAACGTGACCCTCACCTGGAATGCGGTGGAAGGCGGAACCTATTCCGTCGACGCCTCGACCACCGGGACGACTTGGACGAACAAGGCGACCGGTCTAACGGTGAGCAATGCCAACACCAAGTCGAATACCCACACGGCACTTGGAACGACCGGCACTGAGCACGCCCGTGTGCAACGCACCGCCTTGGCCACGTATGACACCACCGGAGTGGTCACTCCTACCGTTTCTCAAACGGCGACGACGAACTTCCTGCTGGGGACTCCACCCACGGCTCCGACGCTGACGGCCATCTCCACCTTGAACGGCGCAACGGAAGACACCGCATTCACCATCAGCCATGCCGACCTCGCCGCTGCGGCCGACGAAGCGGATGCGAACGGGGATGCAATCAGCTTCCGCATTGAGTCGGTGGTTTCCGGTTCGCTGACGAAGAACGGTGCCGCCGTGATTGCGGGCAGCACCTTGATCGCCGCGGGCGAGTCGGTCGTATGGACTCCCGGGGCCAACGAGAATGGCACGCTTGCAGCCTTCACGGTTAAGGCATGGGATGGAGCGCTCGCTTCTAGCAGCGCTATCACGGTGACTGCTTCTGTCGCCGCGGTCGTGGATCCGAACAACGCGCCCGTCATGAATCCGGTGACCATTTCGCGCGACCTCGGCATCGGCAGCACCGATTCATTGGCTCATTCCTTCTTCGTGAGTCAGACCAATCCATCCGATTCCGACGGCGATCCGATCCAGTTCCGGATCGAATCGGTGCCGAATGGCTCGCTCACCAAAAATGGGGTGCCAGTTACCCCCGGCGTCACCACGCTAGCCAGCGGCGAAGCACTCATCTGGAGCCCCGCCGGGCTGGCCCCGGACACTTCCCGGGTGGGATTCACGCTCAAGGCATGGGATGGCGCGGATGCCTCGGTGAACACGGCCACCGTCCAGTTCTCCGTGAAGCAGACCTTCGATCACTGGGCCGAGGACTTCGATCTCACGGGAGATGATGCCTTGCCCGGTGCCGATCCCGACCACGACGGCATCCCCAACGCGTTAGAGTTCTCCTTTGGCTCGAGTCCGGCCGTCGTTTCCGGGAATCCAGTCAGCAGCACCGTCGCAGAAGGCTATCTGACGCTCGTCTTCCCCCGGGCCGACGGCTCCGAATGGGATGTGGATATCGCCGTGGAGACCAGCACGGATCTGGATGAATGGGACATTTACTGGCTCCATGAAAGTCCAGAGGACGGCCTGATCTATTCGTTCGGGGAGAATGGCGAGGCGGCGGATACCATCACGATCAAAATCCCGGTAGGCACGAATCCCATTCGGTTTGCCAGGGTGCGGGCCGACGAGGATTGACGCCCTGATGCCATCGAACCCGTTTCCGGCGCTGGACGGCCCGGGGGCGGGATGGCATGAAGCGCGCATGTCCGATGTGCTCTTGATCCGCCAGGTCCGCGTGGTTTCCGAGGATTCCCCCACCTTTGTCGACGCCGACGTGAGGGTGGAGAAGGGGATCGTCACCGCGGTGGCTGCCGGTTTGCCGGTGCCGGACGGGGCGAGGGTCATCGAGGGCAAGAACCGCTTGCTGATGCCGGCGATGTTCGACGCCCACGTGCATTTCCGCGAGCCTGGATTCGAGGCGAAGGAGGATATTGCGAGCGGCACCGAGGCGGCGATCAACGGTGGCATCACCGGCATCGTCATGATGCCGAACACCTCGCCGGCCATCGACTCCGCCAGCGTGGTGAAGATGGTCCTCGATAAGGCCAAGGCCGTCTCCCGCATCCCGGTTTACACCTCCGGCTGCATCACCAAGGGCCGGCAGGGCAAGGAACTCGCAGCCATCGATGGCATGCGCGCGCTCGGCGTGAAGATGCTCACGGACGATGGGGACGGGGTGGGCGATCCGGCAGTGCTCTACCGGGCCATGCAGTATGCCAGCGAGTTCGGCATGTTTTTCGCCAGCCACTGCGAGGTTCACGAACTAGCCGGCCCTCGCGCGCTCAATGATGGACCGATGTCTTACAAGCTCGGCATCAAGGGCAGCCCGGCCTGCGCCGAGGAAATCATGATCGACCGGGACATCCGGCTCGCCCATGCCACCGGCGCTCGCATCCACATCCAGCACGTCTCCAGCAAGCTCGGCATGGAGACCATCCGCTGGTGGAAGGAGCGTGGCGACGTGAAGGTCACCGCCGAGGTCGCGCCGCACCACCTGATGTTCCGCGATGAGGACATCGGCAACTACGACACCCACTACAAGATGAACCCGCCGCTGCGCACGGCGGAGGACAACGTGGCTCTGTTAGAAGGGCTGAAGTCGGGTGTCTTCGACCTGCTGGCGACCGATCACGCGCCGCACACGCCGTTCGAGAAGGCCCAGGATTTCACCAGCGCTCCGAACGGGATCACCGGCTTGGACACCGCCCTGGTCTCGATGTTCGACCGCTACGTGACGACCGGAGCCCTCACTTGGGACGTACTGGTAAAGCGCTACTCCGCCGAGCCCCGCCGCCTGATGGGACTCGAGCCGGTGCCAGTCGCGGAAGGCAAGCCGGCCGAGTTCATCCTCTTCGATCCCGAGGGCAGCACGACGTTTTCAGTCGAGTTCATGAAGTCGAAGAGCCGCAACACGCCTTTCCTCGATCAAATGTTGAAGGGCAGCATCGACCTCGTGGTGCGAGGGGAAGACGTTCTGCTGGAGAGGTAATCGCCATTGCCGGGTAGGACGCGGGTTAGATCATGGCGCAATGAAATTCCCATGGGTTTGGAAAACGACAGAGTGGTCGATGCGGTAGGAATCGAGAATGCGACTGGCATCGTGGTGCTGACCATCGCAGATAGCTGGGACTGGAATGACGTTTACGGGCACCTTATGGCACTCCAGGCCAAGCTTAATACCTACATCAGCTTCGTCGAAGGAGGACAGTTGTTGGAAGAGTATCCTTTGGCAGAGGGTTGTCCGTTGACCATCGACATCGTCACGAAGTTTCCTATGGATCCGAAAGGGGCTGAACTTTTGACGATGGCCGCAGATGTATGCCGGGATCTTGAAATCGAGATCAGAACCCGGCATGTGGCTATCTAGCCGCGGGTCTTTTCTTCCCCCCCCGAAAAAAAACGCCGCCCCTTGCGAGGGCGGCGTTGAAGGAGCTGGCTTGATCAAGCTTGGTCGATCGTCTTCTCCGTCGAGGCGTCGACGATGAGGAAACGCTCGCGATGCAGCGACGGATCCGAGCGGAAGATCAGGCGACCGGAGTGCTGGCGCTCGAGTTCCACGAGGTGCTTGCTGTCCTCGGTCTTGAAGCGATTGAGCACGTCCGGATTGACCACCACGACGAGGTCGCCGGCTTGGTCGCGGTGCTTGTTGATGACGGTGACGATGCGGCGCTGGATTTCCACGCTCATGGTCATCGGTGTCTTCACGCGGCCGCGGCCTTGGCAATAAGGGCAGGGCTCGAACATCGTGTCGCGCAACGACTCGTTGAGGCGCTGGCGGGTCATTTCCATCAGGCCGATCGCGGAGATCTGCAGGACCTGGGTCTTGGCCTTGTCCTTCTTCAGACGGTCCTTCATCGCCTTGTAGACCGTCTGCTGGTCCTTGCGATGGCGCATGTCGATGAAGTCCACCACGACGAGACCGCCGATGTTACGGAGTCGGAGCTGGCGGGCGACTTCCTGGGCAGACTCGACGTTGGTTTCGAGGATCATCTTGTCCACGTCCTTCGAGCCGCGGTTGCGACCGGTGTTGACGTCGATGGAAATGAGGGCCTCGGTTTCGTCGATGACGATGTAGCCGCCGCAGGGCAGCCAGACTTGGCGCGAGAAGGCCTCGTCGATCTGCTTCTGGATGCCGACGGCCTCGAAGATCGGCTGGTTGCTCGGCATGTGATGGATGCGGCGTTTCGCGCGGCGAGACACCTTGCCGGCGATCTCGCGGATGAACTCCGTGGTCTGGGCGTCGTCGCAAAGGACTTGGTCCACCTCATCCGTGAGGAAGTCGCGAGCGGTGCGCTCGATCAGGCCGGGCTCCTGGAAGACGCACAGCGGCGCCGGGCCGGAGTCGCGCTTGTCTTCCACGCCATGCCACTGCTCCAGCAGCATCGCGAGGTCGCGCACGAAGTGGCGGGCGCGAGTGCCGTGGGCCACGGTGCGCATGATGATGCCCATGCCATCCGGCACGCTGAGCTTCTGCATGATCTTGCGAAGGCGCTGGCGCTCCTTCGGGTCCTCGATCTTGCGGGAAATACCGAACTGCTCGGTGTAGGGCATCAGCACGAGGTAGCGGCCGGCCAACGAGATGTTGGTGGTGACGCGCGGACCCTTGGTGCCGATCGGCCCCTTGGAGACCTGGATCATGATTTCCGAGCCGATCGGATAGATGCTCGGGATGTCCTTGGAGGTGATCTTCTGCTGTTGTTTTTTCTTGGAACCGGCGCGCTCGATTTCCTCGAGGCCGGCATCAAGTGCGGCGGGAATGGCATCCCAAAAGTGAAGGAAGGCGTTCTTATCGAGGCCGATGTCGACGAACATGGCCTTGAGGCCCTGCTCGATGTTCTTCACGCGGCCTTTGAAGATGCCACCGACGATGTTCTGTTCGCCTTCGCGTTCGACGGTGTATTCTTCAAGGACGCCGTTATCGAGGAGTGCGACGCGCCGTTCAAGGCGCTCAACATTGACGATGACCGTATTGCCTTCCTTCGGATTCGGTCGCCCGATGCCGAGGAAGCGTTTGATTTTCTGGATCATGGATTTGATGGAGAGGAAAGGGTGGAAAAGGGGTTAGCGATTGCGGGGTGGAGCTTTGCGAGGTTTGGTCACCCTTCCTTCATCATCGGCCTCAGGGGTGATGGTGGGTTTCGGGGTGACCGTTTGGGAATCGGGAAGAGGTTCGGTGGGGATGCCGGCGGCGGTTGCGGCGTCGGTGCCTTCGTTGCCGGTCTCGCCATCGTCTTGGCTGACGTCGATGGCAGCGAGCACGTCCTCGGGCAATGCGATCTCCTTGATCGGGTCAAGGTTGCCGACGACAGGTTCGAGCGGGTGGAGCGGCAGCCTCATGCCCTCGTCGCGGGCCATCAGGCCACGGAAGAGGAGGTGCACCAGCGGGCCGCAGACCGCGCCGCCGGACTTGCCGTTTTCCACCAGCATGCAGACGGCGTACTTCGGCTTGTCGTAGGGAGCGAAGGCAATGGTCCAGGCGTTGTGCAAGTCGAGCACCTTGCTGACCTGTGCGGTGCCGGTTTTGGCGGCGACTTCGTAGCCGGGGATCTTGGCACGGCCGGCGGTGCCACCGGGAACGTTGACGGCCATCCGCATGCCTTCGCGAATGAGATTCAAGTCGGAGGCCTTCATGCCTTCCTTGAGCAGGTCCACTTTGAGCCGCGGCTCGTCCTTGATGACCTCCTCGTTCTCGGTGCCTTTGTGGGCGATCGCCCGCTTCACCAGGCGCGGGTGATAGTAGCGGCCGCCGTTGGCGACGCACGAGACCACGGCGCATAGTTGCAGCGGTGTTGCCAGGGCATTGCCCTGCCCGATCGAAAGGAAACCCATGTCGATCGGTGTGACCTTGGCGTTTGGCCGCTCGCGCTGCCAGGTGCGGCTTCCCGTGACGAGGCCCGGGCTTTCGTTGGGAAGGGGGATGCCGGTCTTCTCGCCGAGGCCGAGCATCGCGAACCCATCGGCCATGCCCTTCGCGCCGATCGAGCCGGCGAGCTGCATGAAGTACGGATTGCAGGATTGTTGGATGGCCTTGGGCAGGGTGAGCCCGCCGTGGCTGCCGCCTTTCTGAGCGATCCAGCAGCCGACTTTGGCACTGCCGTAGGAGAGATAGCCGCTACAACTGTAGCTCTTGGTGGCGAAGCCCTTCGTTGCTCCGACCAATGCTGTTGGGACCTTGAAGGTGGAGCCCGGAGGGAACCGGCTGATGGCCCGGTCGATCAACGGCTTGATCTTCGCAGTCTCATATTCGGCATTCTTTTCCTTCGAGATGCTTGGAATGAAATCGTTCGGGTTGTAGTCCGGCACGGAAGCCATCGCCAGGATCTCACCGGTCTCGACGTCCATCACCACGCCGGAAGCCGTGCCGGCACGGCGGAGGATATTCGACAGGAGATACTGAACCTCGGCATCGATGGTCAGTGTCACTTCCGCGCCGATGCCGGGATCGACCGCATCGACGAGGGTCTCGCCGAGGATCTTGCCCTTCTCGCTCTTGACCACCTGCTTCCATCCTTCGGAGCCGCGCAAGATGTCATCGAGCGTTGCCTCCACACCGGCCACGCCCTTGTCGTCGCCCACATACTGGTAGCCATACTGGCGTCGCGCGTCCTCGGGGATGTCGCCGGTGGCCCACTGGCGCAGGTAGCCGAGCGTGTGGCACGAGAGCGCCTTGTAAGGATATTCACGGAGCGGCCGGACGTTCAGATAAACGCCGGGAATATCGAGCGAGTGTTCCGCGAATTTCGCGAAGTCCTCGTAAGTGATATCCCGGGTGTAAACGAAAGGCACCAGACCGCCGTGGGTCTTGTAGTGGGTGCGCAGCTTCTCGGCATTGAAATCCCGCTCCAACCCCAGATCAGTCAGCGGTTGGATGACGCGGGCCTTCACAATCTCCACGATGTCCGTCTCCGGACCCACACGCGGCATGCCCTTCTCCGACTGCTCCCGCTCGATGGTGGGATCCTCGGCCCGTTGGAGCCGATAGGCCCCGTGGATTTCCTCAAGGTTGAAGGAGATCTCGTACTGTCGCTTGTTGCGGGCTAGTTCGATGCCGTTGCGGTCCTTGATGGTTCCCCGGATGCCGGGTTCGCGGACGGTGATCTGGCGGTTGCCGGGGACCTGGTTCCGGTAGAAGTCGCGCTTGTCGATCTGGAATTCGTAGAGCCTCGACAGCAGCACGCCGAAGCCGAACAGCACAAGGGCGGTCAGGAGGTATACGCGAAGCCGGTAGCGAGGTTCCATGGTGGTTTCAGGCGATGGAGCGGCGTCGGCGTTGCTTTTTCTTCAATCCCTCGAAGCGGATTTCATGGCCGAACTTTCCGGCGACGAAGAACAGCACCCAAAAGACGAGCGGCGAGAACAGCATCGTCAGCGTGGAAGTGGCGGCGATCTGGTAGAGCGTGGCCTCGCTGAAGACGAACCCACCGCGGATGAAATTGATGATGAGATACTCCGCAGCCAGATAGACGAAGATCGAGATGCCCACCAACACGGTGGAGAACTGCCATTTGCCCTCGCGGAACAACGGCTGGATGCCCTGCATCAGGTAGCCGATCACGCCGTAGAGAAGGATCGAATGGCCGAAGCGCAGCGCCTCCGCGGGATACTTGTAAACCTCGGGATCCCCCCCCGCCGGGCCGAGTGCGCACTGCGCGTCCCACAGGAATCCGCAAACGAAAGCCAGCGCCAACATCACCGGCGGTCCCACCGTCACCGAGGCGCACAGGAAGACCAAGGTCACCAGCAGCAACCTCGCATTGTAGAGGCCTGTCAGCGCCGGGATGAACTGCTGCGCGGCGAGCGCCAGCAGAACAAGAACGAACAGGCTGAGAGCGTAACGGATCACGGAGTCACGGCAGGCAGAAGGAATACCGTGCTCAGATCCGTGAAATCGACCGACGGACGGACCAAAGCTTCGGAGTCGAGCAAGCCGGGAACGACTGACTCGACCGTGCCCACCAGGATATTCGCGGGGAATAGCCCCCCCCGCCCGGTGGTGAAAACCCGAGTGCCCGGACTGATCCGGGCCTTCGTGGAAAGGAATCGCAGGCGCAAACGAGGCCCGCCTTCATACTGGCCGCGCTGGCCGCTGAGAATGCCCGCTTCGGGAGTTCCCTCGAGCTTTACGGAGACCTGGCATGCCTCGTCCGTCAGCAGGATCACCGAGGAGACTCCGGTCTTGCCGACGCGGTCGACCTTCCCGACCAGGCCACCATCGGCAACGACCGGTTGGTGCAGGGAGACACCGCTTTCCTCGCCGCGGTCGATATCGACCGTTTGCCACCAGGTCGTAGGCTGACGGCGGATCACGCGGGCGGCTGTGGCCTTGAAATCCATTCGCTTCTGGAAATCCAGATCGCGGCGCAGG